>NZ_CP012418.1:693750-1040625 GCF_001708405.1 Kangiella sediminilitoris
GCTGGCTTATTTTTATTGCCTTTGGTATTAAGTGTGCTTTCCCAATGCTGCATAACTGGTTAACCGATGCCTATCCAGAGGCTACGCCGACAGGAACCGTCTTCTTGAGTGCCTTTACAACAAAAGTTGCTGTATATGCGCTGGCCCGTGCTTATCCCGGAACTGAGTTGTTGATATACATTGGCGTCATCATGGCCTGCTTCCCAATTTTCTTCGCGGTAATTGAAAATGATCTGAGAAGGGTACTGGCATACAGTATGATTAACCAGATTGGATTTATGGTCGTCGGTATTGGTATTGGTACAGCACTGGCTGTTAATGGTGCGGTATCACACGCCTTTAACGATATTCTGTTCAAGGGACTGCTATTTATGTCAATGGGGGCTGTCCTGCATATGACCGGCAAGATTGATGGTTCCCGTCTCGGTGGCTTATATAAGACCATGCCTAAAACCGCTATCTTATGTATGGTTGGCGCTGCATCAATTTCTGCGTTCCCGCTGTTCAGTGGTTTCGTCAGTAAGTCGATGGTGATGTCAGCGGCGCTGAACAACGGTTACGGCTGGGCGTGGGCGTTGTTGTTATTCTCAGCGGCAGGTGTCTTCCATCATGCAGGTATTAAAATCCCATATTTTGCGTTCTTCGCCCATGATTCTGGGATTAGGACGTCCGAGCCTCCAAAGAATATGCTGCTTGCGATGAGTATCGCGGCGGTATTGTGTATTGCTATAGGTGTCTACCCGCAGGCCTTATATAGCCTGTTACCGTTCGATACAGGCTATAACCCTTACGATGCGACGCACGTGTTGACTCAAACACAGTTACTATTCTTCTCAGCATTAGCCTTTGTCTGGCTAAACCTGAGAAATATGTATCCGCCTGAGCTACCTTCGGTTAACCTGGATATTGACTGGTTCTATCGACGCTTATTCCCAGCGATACTCACACCGTTCTTCAGTGCTTTCTGGGCTACTGATAGAGCCGTTCGTCGCTGGTTTATGCGCGGTGTGAATGGCGTACTAGGCATGATTGCCCGTCATGAGCCTGACGGTATTTTATCCAGAACTCAATTGTCCGGAAGCATGGTTGTATGGGTGACTATCTTGCTGGCAGGCTATTTAATTCTGAGCTTCTGGTAGTAGCCAATACCAATAAAAAGCCGGCAAATGCCGGCTTTTTTGTATCGTAAACTATTGTACGATTACGAAGTCCTGGTTTTCAGGGCATAGACCGTCAAATTTAACTTTGTAGTGCCAGTCTGCAGTGGTATCACCTAGGAACCAAGTACGTGTCTCAAGGTATGCAGTGGAATTTACACAGTATTGAGGAGATATTCTATGGCTACGGCCAGAACCTTTCGGGTTGTCGTATTCATAGGTAATAATTTCAAAACCTTTACCAATTCCTGCGCCTTTACCTTTATATGGATCAGCAAAACAAGATGTCTCTGCTAGACAAGTGTAATCATCTACCGCAAGAGAGCCTTTATATACATGATGATCATAGGTATCGGAAACGGATGTTTTTTCCAGCTTCTTCACATTTGAGTTCAACCAGTTATAAAGGTTTGTACCCGGATATGCAGCACTGATTGCTCCCGTGGTATAAACCAGAGGGTGTTCACAGTCTGCCCACTGACGGGTGTTACGGCATGCGTCCATGGCTGTGCTAATCTCCATCTGAGAGCTGCCACATTGGGCAGGCGTGCTCTTATTGTAGTCACTCCAGGGAGAGCAGCGTTCAGTATGCTGCACACTGATGTTCGCCCAGCGACGCATTTGTGCTAACGGTCCCTGATTACCAGTAAAATCAGCAAAAATAGCAGAATGAGGGTAACCACTATAAGCAGCCGGTCTAACGTATTGGCGTGTAGAAAATTCGACCGCGGCCCAGTTACTGGAATTTGTCCCCTGTAAAAACTGATTGTACTTATCAACCACATTGGAAGGAGTGACGTTTGCTGCCAGACCCTCTGGGCCACCAACCTGAGATGCGCTGATACTGACTTGCAGATTATCGAGTAAAATTTCCAGTTCACTGTTAGAAGATGCGGCGCCATTTGCGCTGAAAACGTCTCCTAATTTTAAACCCAGTTGACCTTTCTTTTGCTCTCGTTCTGTATAGCTGTATTTTTTTGAGTCGAATGAGAATACTAGATATAGAGCAGAACCGACGTTAGCCCCATCAACAAAAGCATCACCACAAAACTCTCTAAAGTCTGCTTTGGCATCATCATTATTAGGTGTCAGCATGTTATTGGTGAAATCTGGATCAATCGGATCTGAAGATGTGGTTAGACGCCAGTTTTCCTCACGGTTAACAATTTTAACCACAAATCTAACCGTGTCATGATCAGAGATTGATTGGACATAACGTGACTTTTCCCCGGATACACCCAGGCTTATATCGTCGCCAGTGAAGCCTACTTTTGCTGAGGCCGATACATCAAGTAGTTCTGCAAGATGATCGTTGTTTTCAACATAATCTACATCAAACGTTACTGGCTCATAAGGTGTGTTCTGGGTAATTTGAAAGTCTGGGTGATCGACATCTAGACAAGTTTGCTTTAATGCACCACGAACGAGATCGTAGCCGTCACCAAGATAGAAGCGTTCACCTGAGCCTGAGATTCGTAATGTACCGCCGCTGGTTGAATCGTCTCTGATTAGTGATGATTCATAGCTATCGACCGATGACTTGTAGCTTGATGCTTTTTGATCAATATTCGATAGGAAACTATATTCTGCATACAAATCAGGGCTTGGCTGGTAGTTAACCATCATCTTATTACCATAGCGGAAACTACTGCATCCCTTGGTGTTACATGAGCGAACCCGATATCGTTTTAAAGCCTTACCTGCAGATACTGAGATATACTTGCTGGTACCGTACCCGTCATAAATTTTTGACCAGCTACCGTTATTGGTTTGCTGGTAAAGCTCATTTCTTACTGGATAACCATAACCATAGCCACTGGTCCAGGTCACACGATAATTGTCATCATTGGTATAGACCGGAGTTTTAATTGAGCCCGGCGTACCTGGAGGAGAGTAAGGACCAGTCGAGCCTCCGCCGTCACAACTGTCAATTGGTTCCAATTTGTTTTCGACGTTAAGTGGCTCGAGGCAAGGTTCCTCTATCAGCTTGGGGGATACTTTTTGTTGCTGCACCTCTTTTTCTTTGGCCTGTAAGCCTGGAGAGCTAATTAATAGCAGAGGCAAAAGTGATGCCATAGTGAGATATTGATATGTTTTCATATTTTAATTTACCTTTGTTTGTGAAATAGGCTTCAAAACAGTGGCATAAATATGAAAAAGAAGGCTAATGGCGTTGTGATATTTAATTGATTATAATTTAATAGCTACTTAATAAAAGACTTAAAATAAAAGTAAATAGTATATTTTTCAGGTAGTTATACCTTACACCATATAGCCTAGAGAGCATTACAGACGTTATGCCCAAAATTATAAAAGTCGGGGACTGGTTCGTTTATCCTGACACGAATAAGCTGTGCTTCAACGACGTTGAGCACTACATTGAACCATTAGCAATGGATGTGCTGGTTTATTTTGCTCAGCATCCTCAACAAGTTGTCAGTAGAAATGAGTTAATCGATGCCGTTTGGAGCGGACGAATTGTCGGTGACCATGCTGTCTACAGGATCATAAATAAGCTGCGGAAAACTCTCGCTAAGGATAGTGAGCAAGAGTACATTAAGACCATTCGCAAAAAAGGCTATCAGTTGGTATGTGACGTTGTGCCTCCTGACTCTGGTAATGTTGAGGAGAGTACAACAGTAAAAGACGGTGGGGATGATCAAAACTTCCATGTGCAGGATTTCGTGGTAACGGAGAAAGCAAAGTTTAGTGATCAGCCTGCCATGGAAAATGAGCCAAAAATTCAGTCTAAACGTTTGGTCCGGTGGATTAAATGGAGCTTGCTACTGGTGTCAACGTTTATTATGACGCTTCTTGGGATAAAGCTTTATTTTTATCAATCCATAACCGGTTATAACCAGTCAACCTCTCTGATAACATTGAATGGAAGCATCCGAGATCCGAGTTTTTCTCCTGATGGCAATTATATTGCTTTCAGTTACAGAGATAATGTTAAAGATAACTGGGATATTTATGTCGAGTCTTTGCAGGATGGTCGCTTGTACCAGATTTCTGATGATATAACGGATGAACTTAATCCAGCATGGGCTCCTGATGGTAGCAAAGTTGCGGTGTTACGTTATGACAACAAACGCTGCATGATTGACGTGATCGAAATTCCCTTAACTTCTGGACAAAAAAGCGAATCCAGTGCTGAGTCATTAACGGAGTGTTCTGGAGTATTACAACACAATGATGTTGTCTGGGGACGGGAAGGCAAGTACTTATATTACACCAGCTCGGCCACTAAGGTGTCACCCTTACAAATTTTTCGTTTAACGATCCGGACCGGGAAAACCGAGCAGCTGACAAATTATACCCAGGGAGAAACACGAGGGGCACTGGGCATAAAGCTGTCAGCTGATAATAAGCATCTGGCTATTTTAAAAGATGTTAACTGGCGAAATAGCCGGATCGATGTGCTGAATCTGGAAAGCCTTAGTTTTGAAACAGTCAGGGAGCTGATCGGATGGAATCGATATTTCGATTGGGCAAATGAAGGCAATACTTTGATTTATAATAGGAACTCAGAGGAAATCGACGCTTATCATTTATCAGCCGGGGTAGAGAAAAATATAGCCAAAAGTGTTGAGCCCATCTCTTTTCCTGTTCATTCACCCATCAAACAAGAGCTGGCAGTGGTTGCGGGACGTAAGGTAGTCAATATTGTCGCGGAACCCATTTCAGCGGACTCAGGCTCCGAGTCTTCTCCTCTTACTGTAGTATCCTCTAGCTCCATAGATAATTATGCCGAGTATGCGAATACATCTGACCGGATCGCTTTCATCTCTAGAAGATCCGGAAAGCCACAAATATGGTTAAAAGAACTTGATGGTGAGGAAAAGCAGCTAACGTCTTTTGAACAAAGCTTTGATATAAAAAGAATTCGATGGTCGCCTGATGATACTTCATTATTATTTATCCATGATAATAAAATTTACCAGCTGAGTTTATCCAGCAAGAAACTAAAAGTGCTGTATCAGGCTGAGCCTGGTGAGTCAGTCGAAGGCGAGTCCTGGAACAGAACTGGTGACAAAGTACTATTTTCTTCTAATAGGGATGGAGATTGGCAAGTTTATCTTTTGCCCATTAACGATGGAAATCGAGCAGACTCTATCGAGCAAATTACTTTTAAAGGGGGCTATGCTGGGGTTGAAGCGCCTGAGCAAAATGGTGTCTTTTACTTAAAGTATCATGTAAAGGGACTGTGGTTTAAATCCTATTCCTCAGAAAAAGAGCGTTTGGTGGTAGATAACGTTGATGTGTTCAGCTGGAACAGTATTTATCTTAGACAAAATAATATTTATTACCTGTCTGATGATTACCCTCGTATGAAGCTTTATCGTTATGATATAGCAGCTAAAAAAAGAGAGATGCTCCAGCCCTATTATGGTTTCTCCTGGTTGCTTTCTATTTCTTTTGAGGCTGATAAGTTACTCTATCAGCGCAGCTGGAACACTCAATCATCGCTAGTGTTACTAAAGCCATGATCGGTGTTTCAGGCTGACTTAGTTAATCTGATTTAGACTCTGGGCAGAAGACATTAAAGAGACGGCACATGAAGCTTCGCTCAGAGTCATCTTCACCATCATTCCCTGGCAACGGTTCGTCGGCTTGAAATTGAGTCGGACTTCCAGGCTGGTAACTAGCAGGTGAGTTAACGAATGAGTAGCCCGCCCCGATGATAAGTGCGACTAATAGGGTGATTAATGTTTTCACTTTGTTTCTCCTTCAACTGAGTTTTGTTTGTGTTTATTTTTAAGCTGGCCATAAAAGAGGCACACCAGAAGTGTATGGCGGACTCATCTTTTTGACTAGTCAGGAAGGTTAATGTTTATTTAATGGAAAGTTAAGCAAGGCAAAAGTTTGCTGAGAGGGCTACTCATATCGAAAAAGCTTTAACTCTACAAGGTTTATCTTTGTGGGGTTTTAAGGTATTTTACTGCGGTTGAAACGAAAGTTATAAAAGTCTTCTTTCGGCAGGTTTGGGGTACTAATGCTGGAAAAGATTGGTTCTATATGCTAAAAACGTGGTGAGAGTTGACCTCTTACCAGTTATATAACATGATAAATTTAAGTGGGGAAAGCTGATGGCTTCTACAGCTAAAGCATTAACGCCAGCAGCATTTGCTGAGCAGTATATTGTAGAGTCTATCTGGAATGGAAAATTTCCAGCAGGCACAATTTTACCAGCAGAGCGTGAGCTGGCTGAAATTATTGGGGTCACAAGAACAACTTTGCGCGAAGTATTGCAGCGCTTAGCACGTGATGGTTGGTTGACCATTCAGCATGGCAAGCCAACAAAGGTTAATGACATTTGGCAGTCTGCGACATTAAACGTCCTTGACACTCTAGTAACCTTGGACGATGCCGGCTCGATGACATTGGCTGATAATTTACTCAGAGCAAGAACATCTATCGTCAGTGTATTTATGCGTGATGCGGTGAAAAAAGAACCGGAAAAGCTTCTAGCAGTATTGGCTGAGTTGGATAATGTTCCAAACACTGCGGAAGGTTATATTGATTTCGACTGGCATTTCCACCATTCCGCAACCCGCGCCTGCGGTAACCCTATATATACTTTGATGCTTAACGGTTTTGAGGCGATTTACTATAAAATAGGTCGTTTTTATTTTGGTTATGAGCAGACTCGTCGTCTGGCCTATAACTATTACCGTCAGCTTGAACAGGCGATTAAAGAGAAAGATGTCGAGAAGGTTAATGAGATACTCTGGGAGTACGGTCATCAAAGTGGCGAGCTTTGGAATAAAGCCAAAGGTGATATGACCTCTCTGACTCAGCTCAACTAGTTTCAGCTGGTAAGTCCACTTGCCAATTGGGTATCTTACAGAGTAGGATTAGAACAATTTTATAAATAACATAATTAAATCGGTTAAAACCGCTCACTGATCAACGGGAGTTAGAAATGAAGAAAACTTTATTATACGGAGTGACACTAGTTAGTAGTTTAGTGTTGGCAGCGTGTAGTGATGGGCCTGAAGAGCCCAAAGTACCAGGTACTGGCGATGGTAGTACTAAGTTAATTGCTCCAGTATATGCTCCTGGCGATGGTGAGATTCCAGTTCCTAACGATCTATTATTCAGTGGTACAACTGATTTAACTCTAAATATCCCAACTGACGATCCAACTGATATGTCGGATCCATCAAACGCAATTAGCGGTCTTGATGGTTGGTCAACTCATGCTCCATTTAATATTGAGTTCCGTGGTGCAATTGATGGCAGCACAGTCGTTCCTGGGCAGACCGTTCGTGTATTTAAGGTTTCAGTAGCGCGTGGAGAAACGTCTCCTGGCTCAGGTATCCCTAATCCGACTGGACCAGTGACGGGTGTGGAACGCGAGTTGCAGGCTGGTAGCGAGTTTGTTGCGGTACCTAATGGTCCTGCTGCTGTAGGTGTTGTCCCGTTAGCACCATTAGAGCCTCAAGGCAGCTATATGGTTATTGTTACTGACGGTATTTCTGACATAAATGGTAATCCTCTGGTAGAAGATCCTCAGTTTGCCATTGCTAAATCGCCAGATGCAATTCCTGAGGGTTCTGCGACAGCCGGTTTAGAGCCTGTTAGACAGTTAGTTAACGCTATGCTGGCTGCTGCTGAAACTGGTGGTGTTGAGCGTGATAATGTCGTTCTCGCATATCAGTTTACTGTTCAGTCTGTCGCGGATGCTCTTGTCGCATCAAACTCGGTATACGTTAATGCGGCTTCACCGCTAGCTACATCTGGAAACTCTAGTTTTTCAAGTTTAATGACGGACACAACACCATTTACTGGTATTGGTGCAGCGAATCTATACAAAGGCCAAGTGTCTTTACCATATCTACTTTCAGCGCCTTCGTTAGAAAATCCAACAGCACCACTGAACAGCCAATGGGTTGGTGCGGACATGGTTCCAACATCTCAGGGTCTGGTACCGAATCCTTTAGCAGGTGCTAACATTACTTATGCGAATAAATTACCTCAGAGAACGGGTGAAGAGTCAGTTCCGTTGTTGGTATCTATTCCAAAAAATACCCAATGCCCTAAGCCGTACCCGGTGATGATCTTCCAGCATGGACTGACAAGTAACAGAACAGCTATGCTCGGTATCGCTGATACTATGGCAAGCGCTTGTACAGCGGTTGTATCTATGGATTTACCGCTACACGGAATTGCTCAAGACAATGCAGTACACCAAGGGCTGCAGCAAGCGAGTGGCGGGCAAATTGGAATTTTTGCGGGGTACACTCCGGGTTCAGCCAGAGAGCGTACTTTTGGTGTGGACTATGTAGTAAATGGTTCTAGTCCAACGCAGCCGGGTCAAGACGGCCAACCTGATGCATCAGGAACACACTTCATTAACCTTCAAAACTTGTTGGTTTCTAGAGACAATATTCGACAAGGGGTTCTCGACCTACTAGCGTTGGAATCTGAAATCCCTAATATGGATATTGACGGAGATAGTACCCCTGACTTTGATGGTTCAAAAATCAGCTTCATGGGTTACTCTCTTGGTGGAGTTGTTGGTTCAAACTATATGGCATTGACTGCTGACACAAAGCAAGGGGTCTTGGCAGGAACAACAGGTAGCATTGCTCAATTCTTGAATGGATCGCCTGCCTTCGGTCCTGTTATTCGTGGTGGCTTATCAGCAGCTTCAGGTGTAGCAGTAGATGACCCTGCATTCGTTCCTGAAGTCTTATCACCATTCTTGTTTGCTGCACAAACAGTAGTTGACTCGGGTGATCCTGTGAATTACGCGGCAATCGCGATAGCTAATAATAAGCCGACACTGGGAGTGCAGATCCAAACGGATACGGTCGTTCCTCCAGTTATTGAAGGAGGTCCTCTAGCTGGGGCAACTCCTCATGCAGCATTGTTCGGATTACCGGTCGTTACACAGACGACACAAACATCACGTGCTTCGATTAAAGTCTCTGATGGTAATCATGGAACCGTACTTACACCTGCGGGCCCTAATGGTTCGACAGAGTTTATTGAGCAAACCACGTTAATACAAAACGCAATTGCCAAGTTTATTGCCTCTGGCGGTGCCTTGGTCGAGATTACAGACCCTTCACTCGTTGAACAGTAAGCTGTAATCTATTAGGATGAAAAGCCCTCAATATGAGGGCTTTTTTTATGACTAGGAAAAAAGATATTTTAGAGTGATTTTTATCCAATTTTATTGGCTTTTAAAGTAAAATCACGTTTTACCGTCAACGCCTCATGGCATTATGCAAAGGTTACTATGATTGAGTTTCTTTCGGAATACGGGCTTTTTCTATTAAAGGCCGCAACTATTATCATTGGGATTATGCTCGTACTGGGCATGATAATTAATGCTGGCCATCGGCAGCAGCAAGCTATCCCGAAAGGCGACCTAAGAGTTACCAACCTCGGTGATGCGATTAAAGAGAGAAGTCAGGCCATTAAAAATGAAGTGATGTCTAAATATCAGTTCAAATATAGCCTGAAAAAAGAAAAGGAAGAAGACAAGGCTAAAGAAAAGGAAGAAAAGCAAAAGCTTAAGTCCTTGAAGAAAAAAGACCGTAAGGCGGATGACACAGACTCAAAAGATGACCGCCGGGCAAGAGTTTTTGTGATTGACTTTGACGGTGATATTGAGGCCAGTGATGTTGAGTCAATGCGAGAAGAAATTACTGCTATTCTGACTGCTGCGGAAGAAGGTGATGAAGTCATGGTCCGGCTTAAAAGCCCCGGCGGTATGGTTCATACATATGGTCTGGCGGCATCACAATTGCAGAGAGTACGTGATGCGGGCTATAAACTGACCATTGCAGTTGACGAAGTTGCTGCCAGTGGTGGTTATATGATGGCCTGTGTTGCTGATACGATTACAGCTGCTCCTTTTGCAGTAATAGGATCAATCGGTGTGGTTGCAGAGTTACCGAATTTCCACCGTTTATTAAAAAAAGCAAATGTAGACTACGAACAACACACAGCGGGTGACTATAAACGGACATTAACGATGTTTGGTGAAAATACCTCTCACGGAAGAGATAAATTTAAACAGGATCTGGATGATACACATGAACTGTTTAAGTCGTTTATCAATAAAAATCGACCACAGTTAGATTTAGAAAAGGTAGCGACCGGAGAGCACTGGTATGGTACGCGTGCCAAGGAGCTGGACTTAGTTGATGACCTTAAAACCAGCGATGATCTGATTATTGATGCACTGAAAGATAAAGATGTGTATGCAATTAAATACAGTATCAAAAAACCAATCAGTGAGCGTTTATCTGTCAGCTTCAGCCGTGGTGCAGAAAGCCTGATTAATCGCCTGCTGCATCGTTCTTCCCGACAGGATTTATTCAAATAGGTTTAGCGTGGATTACGATTTCTGGAATAACTGTTGGTTGCGGCCAACACAACCTTTCCATTTAAGCCAGGCGCACCATTTTTTAGTAAAGTATTACCAGCAGTATTTTGACGGTAAAGACAAGGTACTGCTGCCTTTATGCGGTAAGACAAGGGATTTACTTTTCCTATCTGACCAAAAGATCGATGCTGTTGGAGTTGAATTTAACCAGCATGCGGTAGAGGAGTTTTGGAAGGAAAGTGGGATTAGGCCCGAAATAACAAAGGTAGATAATGGTGTTCGGTATGATGCTGCTCATATCCACCTGTGGCTCAGTGACTTTTTTCAACTTCATAAGAAAGATACGGGTTCTTTCCAGCTGATTTTTGATCGTGCAGCAATCGTTGCATTGCCTCTTGAGCTACGACACAAATATGCGAGTCATCTCGAAAGTTTTCTTAGTCCGGATGGGCAAATTCTACTGGTGACTATGGATTATGACCCGAAAGAGATGAGTGGTCCTCCATTTTGTATATCTGAGCGGGATTTGCATGAATTATTCCCCCATGCTGAGATAACGGAACTTGACCGCCACAGTATTTTAGATAGCCACCCTCGTTGGAAAGAGCTTGAACTGAGCTATCTGAATGAAATCCTTTATAAAATTCGTTTAAAACATTAAGAGTATATGAATAAACAGCAAAAAAAAGTTAAGCCATATGGTTTGTGGGAATCTCCAATCAGCGCTGAGCAACTTGCCAGCAAGTCAACCAGATTGGGGCAGATACAAACTACCTCGGACGCGCTCTACTGGCTGGAAGGGAGGCCAGAAGAGCAGGGGCGTGGAGTTATAGTCCGCTACCGCGAAGGACAGCGCGAAGACATCACACCGAAACCCTACAATGTTCGCACCCGTGTTCATGAGTACGGTGGTGCTGATTTCTGGCTTAACGATGATGTCTTACTGTTTGTTGACGATGAAGAACAGCAGCTTTATAAGCAAGACTTACAATCGCTGGAAGTTATCGCCATTACTCCTAAGCCACCTTCTAAGCGTAGCTGGCGCTACAATGATGGTTGCATAGCACCTCAAGGCGACTTTACTGTCTGTGTACGAGAAAGGCACGAAAAAGGCGAGGTGGTGAATGAGCTGGTTAAGATACCTCTTGATGGCTCTGCCAGTCCATCCATTATTGCAGAGGGATATGATTTTTACTCTAATCCACGGATCAGCTCGGATGGTAAACGTATTAGCTGGCTTTGTTGGAATCACCCGAACATGCCCTGGGATGAGACTGAAGTCTGGTCTGGCGAATGGGTGAACGGAGAAGTTGCCAACCCAAAGGCAGTTGTGGCGGAGAACAACGTATCAGCTTATCAGCCTGACTGGAGCGATAATAATGAGTTGTTGTTTGCTGCGGACTATGAAGAGTGGTGGCATTTATATCAGCAAAACTCAAGCAAGCCATTACATGTATTTCAGCATATTGAATTTGCACTCCCTCAGTGGGTCTTTGGCTGTAATACATGGCAACAGCTTGACGAGGATACCTTAATTGCGATTGGAACAAAGACCGGTACCCAGGCACTCTATTTAATAAATCTGAGCGATGGTTCCATATCATTGCTAACTGACCATTGGACTGCTTTTAACGGTCAGATGGTGGTAAGGCATACTGAACAAGGAAATCAGGTGTATTTCGTTGCAGCGAACCCAACCCAGCCGGAATGTGTGATTGAGGTTACATTGGATGGTGATCACAATATCCTGCAACGGGAGATCTTGTCGGATTTAGAGCAGACCACAGATAGAGGTGACATATCTGTGGCACAGCATGTTAGCTTTAAAACATCTCATGGAGATAAAGCTCATGGTTTCTTCTATCCCCCAGTTAACAGTGGGTTCGAGGGGCCAGGTGATGAAAGACCACCCCTTATTGTAATGAGTCATGGCGGTCCTACAGCGATGGCAGATAGCGGACTGGATTCGAAAATACAGTTCTGGACCAGCCGAGGCTTTGCAGTAGCCGACGTTAATTACCGCGGAAGTACTGGGTATGGACGACTTTTCAGAGATAAGCTTCGTGGACAGTGGGGGTTATTGGATGTAGATGACTGCATAGCAATGGGACACTATTTAGCGGAGCAGGGCTTAGTAGATGGCGAACGTATGGCTATTAGAGGAGGGTCAGCAGGTGGCTATACGACTTTATGTGCGCTTACCTTCCATGATGCATTTAAAGCAGGTATGAGCCGCTATGGAGTGGCAGATTTGGTTTCCTTGTCTCAAGATAGCCATAAGTTTGAAATACGCTATCTGGATAGCATGGTAGGTCCATATCCTGAAAAGGCTGACATATATCAGCAGCGTTCACCTGTAAACCATACCGACCAATTATCATGCCCAATCCTGATTTTGCAGGGGCTGGAAGATAAAGTCGTACCCCCAAACCAGGCTGAAGCAATGGTTGATGCGCTTAAGGCAAAAGGGTTGCCCTATGAATATATAACGTTCGAAGGTGAAGGTCATGGATTCAGAAAGCCGGATACCATTATTAAAGCGTTTAACACAGAGCTACATTTTTATCAGCAGTATTTACTTTAATACCTGATACCCCAGGGGGGATTGTCACCATAATGCCTCGGCATAAAAAAGGATAAGCCGAGGCTAAAAATTAATGATACTAGCGTGGAAGACATTAAGTCGCTAGTCGGAGCGTATGGAGCATCGCCAGTAAAGGGCGTGGAAAGTTAGAGGCCCGAGATGCCAGTTCAGTTGGTGAGCGTCAGTGATGACTCGAAGTTGTTCTTTGAAATAAATACAAATGCTCTTGGGCTCGAATCAGAAGAGTAATACACTCCACAGAAGCCTTTTACTTGAGCTAAAAAGTATTAGTTTGATTAGGTTACGCCTGCTGATTTGATAAGTCACTGTGCCAAGCTGGAGGGTATCGGCATTATTTCTTTTGTCTCGGTTACTAAGTCAGTTTTTTAGTTGTTTTAAATGTCATAGCAAAAAGCCCTCAACAGAGGGCTTTCGAATTAGTATAAGTTGTTTTTACTTGCCCTTATTGACCTTGAGTAAACTCATAGTCATCAATCAAAGTAAAGAAGCCATCTTCAGGATCCAGAAGCAAGTCAGCACTTATTGTAAAGTTATCTGGAGCTCCTCCCTCAAACTGCCAACGAACCTTAAAGTTAAACTTACCGTCTTCTGTTCTCTTTTGAATGAGCGGTGATTGTTGTAGTTCCTGAAAGTCTTTAATAGCTTCCTCTGATAGTTTAAACACGGTACTGTGTTTGAGAGTAGTGTCACCAAACCAGCTTTCTTCAGAAGATATTGTATCCTTGACAACAATGAGATTGAGGGTTTTATCTAGTTTATGGCTTGGAGTTAATAGTTTAACTTGAAGATTAGTTCTATCCTTAACATAGCCCCTGGAGATATTGGTAACAATTTTTGCTCGAATATGCCTGGCATTAAGTTCAGCAAAATCTTTCTTATCAAAGGTCGACATGCTTAGCATGGTGGATAGTGGGATGTGTGAACACCCCACTACTAATAGACACAGCATGTAGGTAAAAAAATTCCTTTTCATTCTCATTCCTTAAAACTTTCTAGTCATCAAAGTTACTGTGGTTGAACGGATCGTTAAAGGTATCCATTTCAATTTCGTTTTCTGACTTAGCCACGATTGCTGTGACAGCAGCATCACCGGAAATATTGACTGCCGTTCGGGTCATATCCAGTAGACGGTCAATGCCCAGAATCATACCAATAGCTTCTACTGGTAGATTAACTTGAGTTAACACGCCCGCAAGCAGAATCAAGCCGACACTAGGAACACCTGCAGTACCGATTGAGGCGAGGGTCGCTGTTAATACCACGGTCAGTAATTGCGCCATGCTCAGGTCTACGTCGTAAGCTTGGGCGATAAACAGTGTAGCAATACCTTGCATGATCGCAGTGCCATCCATATTAATGGTTGCACCAAGAGGCAGGGTAAAAGAGAAGGTGTTCTTATGCACTCCAAGGTTCATCTCGGCACAACGCATGGTTACTGGTAGCGTGGCGTTGCTGCTGGAAGTACCAAAGGCTGTGATCATCGCCGGCCACATGCCCTTAAAGAAGTTGATTGGGTTGAGTCTCGCAAACAGAGCAATCAAAGTACTATAGGTTAATATGGCATGTAGAATTAAGCCCACTATGACCAATAAGAAATAGCCACCCAAACCACCCAGTAAGTCAGAGAATGGGAAGGTCGCAAACGTTTCAGCAATCAAGAAGAATACACCGTAAGGTGCGAAGCGCATAACGATATTAACCAGTTCCATCACTACTTTATTAACGTCATTAAACCATTTGCTGATACGTTTACCCTGCTCACCGGATAAAGTAATCGCAAGACCAACAAGAATAGCGAAGACGATAATTTGAAGCATATTGGCGTTAAACATAGCCTCAAATGGGTTGGTTGGAATAATATTGATAATAACCTCTGTCAGTGGAGGTTTCTCACTGGCGTTAAATGTTGCATCACCTACTGGCATCCCTATCCCTGGCTGGAATATGGAAGCTAGAGTTAGGGCCAGGGTCAGAGCGATAGCTGTGGTAAGCAGGTATAAACCTATCGATTTTAAACTTAAGCGCCCAAGCTTTGAGGGATCGGCCAGGGAAGAGACTCCGCAAACCAGAGAGACAAGAACTAATGGAACCATTAACATTTTTAGCGCATTGATAAATAGTGTGCCGCCGACGCTAAACAAACCTTCAACTAAGTAATTATAAGACCAGCTTTGTTCTTGCAGCAGGGTGCAGTTTGCCTGTCCCGCCGCTAACAGGCCTTTTTTACCTGCCCAGCTGTCCATGTTCAAAGCCATGGTTTTGGTCTGAGTCAAGAAGCCTGAGCAGTCGTAGCCCCCAAATTGCAGGAATAAGAAGCCTACAATGGCACCCGCAACCATAAAAATTAGAATTTTTGCGCTTAAGTTCATTGTTTTAATCGTTTGTTAGAGAATTTATGAACTCTAAGTCATTGTACAAAAAACTGCAAATTAATACTTGATTATGAATGATTACAGGTGTAATCTTTAACTATTGATTACGTTTGTAATCATAAAATTGAATAAATTAACTGATATGAGTCGAGTATGACGATCAGAGTGAGTGAAGCAGAAAAAAGTGTGATGGATGTTCTGTGGCAGGAATCTCCATTATCCAGTACGGAAGTAGTCGAGAAACTTCAGTCTCAGGACTGGAGTGAGAAAACCGTAAAAACCTTTTTAAACCGGTTGGTTAAAAAGGGTGTAGTGACTTTCCAGAAAGACGGTCGTCGGTATCTATACTATCCCGCCATAGAGCGTGATGAGTTTTTAGCCGATGAAAGTGAAGGTTTCCTGGATAAAGTCTTTAAAGGCAATATGAAAGAATTACTGGCGACATTTGTTCAGAATAAACAACTGTCGAAAGATGAACTGGATTATCTGAAAGGGTTACTGGCCGAGCAGGGAAATAGGAAGGAGCAGAATGATGCTGAGTGATCTTAGGCTCAATGGCTGGCTGGATACTTTCTGGCATTTCAACTTAGACTTAAGTGTCATCGTGTTGACGGTGTTGGTGGTGCGCTTTTTTATACGTAAAACCACCAAAAGCTACAACTCATACCTACTATGGTTGGCTATCCCGGTAGGGTTTTTGTTGGCGAAAGTTGTTGCATCCATCGACTTTACCTCGGCCAGCTCCAGCTATATTGGTCAGGCTGTATCGGTTATGGTGATGAAGCCTGTAGAAACACTTCAAAATTATTGGTGGTTAGGTGCGATATGGCTAACAGGAACTACCTTATTACTACTGCGGTTACTAATTCAGCATGTTGAATTAAGACGAGAGCTAAAAAGGATTGAAAGACCCGCCACTGATTTAAAAGGGTATATGAATCATAAGCCAAAGCTGTATTCACTGATAGCCGTAGAACATGATGATATGTCACCAGCAGTCTATGGCTTTATAAAACCTAAGATCTATTTCCCGCTTCACGTTGCCGAACAATTAACTGCTGAGCAAATTCAACTCATTATCGAACATGAAGAACAGCATATTAGACAGAAGCATTTATGGCTTAACTTATTATGGGATGTGCTGGTTTGTATCGGTTGGTTTAATCCATTAATTTATATCGCGAGAAAAAACTTCAGGCATGACCAGGAATTATTCTGTGACTATCTGGTTCTAAATAAAACGGATACCTCACGTACAAAAGACTACGGTCATGCTCTGCTTTCAACAGTTTCTGCCACTCACTCTGTAAGTCTACTCTGCTCTTGGAAGGTTTTTAACCAACTTGAGGAGCGTATTATGAATATTACTAAACCCATCAACCGTACAGGCAAAGTTGCCTTGTCGCTAGGAGCTGCAATGGTTTTAAGCTGTTGTGCAGTTTATGCAGCCAACAAGGAGGTCAAAGAAGAACGAGTTGTTACCCGTGAAAATATCACCATCGATGGAAACGGTCAGAAAAAAACAGTTATCGAATTTAACAATGGTGATGGTGTGGTTTATTTGCAGGAAGACGATAAATACTACATCAAGGAAAATGGCGTCAAACGCGAAATGACAGCCGAGGAGAAAGAGAAGTTTGAGAAAGTGCATGAAGAGGCTCAGAAACAACTCTATTTGTCAGAAGAAGAGCTTCGTAAGGTTGAGAAAGAAATTGAGCAAGCTCATCGAGAACTGGAGCTGCATGTTGATGAAGTCAAAATAGCAGAAGAAGAGATTAAGCATGCCCACGAAGAAATCGCCCGAGCACAGCAAGAGATCGTCAGAGTGTATGAGAAAGGTGAGATTTCAAGAGAAGAGATGCAGCGTATTAAGAAGGATCTGGCAAAGGCTAAAAAGCAGATTAATGCTGAAAAATTACAAAAACGTATTCGCATTGATGTTGAACGTAGTAAGCGAGATTTAGAAAAAGCGCGCACTGAAATTAAAAGGCAACGCTCGCAGGCTATGAGAACTCCGCCCATGCCTCCCCATGAAGCTCATCGCATTATTAAAATAGATGAGAGAGTATTTTCCGAAGGTGAGGGTGATGAACACCGCGTTATAAACTGGACGGAAAATGGAGGCAAAGTCTATACGGTAGCAAATGGCGAGTATTACGTTGTAGAAAATGGTAAGAAAAGAGCGATGACATCGGAAGAAAAAGCTCGATTTGAAGAAAAGATTAAACTTATCCCTAAGCCACCTAAAGGGCCTTTGAATCCAAAAGCACCAAAAGCTCCTGACAGTATCAAAGCTGATACCTTGACAGTGATTGAACAGCCTCAGGCAGAATACCCGAAAGAAGCTAAAAAAGAGGGCATAGAGGGTTATGTCAATTTAACTTTTGATGTCAATAACCAAGGTAGAGCATCTAATATAAGAGTCGAAAAGTCGAGTAATAAAGGGCTTTTTAATAAAGCTGCTATCGACGCGATTAAACAATGGCGTTTTGCAGACAAAGACTATGGTAAACGAGGCCGGACTTATCAGATGAAGTTTGCTTTAGACAGTTAGTGTGTTGCTATAAAAAAGCCCGCTTTAGAGCGGGCTTTTGTATGTTTATAGTCATTAAATCATGCTAACTGGAATGGATAGACAGAGCCTAGATTAAGGATCTGAGTAAGCTCATCCAGAGCTGTTCTTGACTCAGTTAATAGGCTTGGATCGGCCAGATCTACCTCTTCCAATGTTTCTCGATAGTGTTTATCAACCCAACTATTCAGTTGGTTGAATAAGTCATCAGACATTAGAACGCTTTGGTTCATGGCAGCAATTTCAGTTTCATTAAGAACCACACGCTGACGTAAACAGGCAGGACCGCCACCATTTTGCATTGATTGTTTTACATCAAAAATTTTGACTTCTTTAATTGGCGTATCTTGCTCTACTAGCCAGTCAAGGTACTCTTTTACTGAAGGCGTTGTCTCGCACTCACCCGGTGCAATGATAGCCATATTGCCATCATCACGGGTAATTAATTGGCTGTTGAATAGGTAAGATTTGACGGCGTCCTCAACTGGAACGTCGTTAGCGCCTACTTCCACTACGTGGAATTCTTCACCGTCAAAAGCCTGCTCTAAGTCCGTGTATACCTGCATTTGGTTAAGGAAAGCTTTTTGATGAGCGAATAAGACGTTACCGTTACCAACCGAAATCACGTCGTTATGGAATACGCCTTTATCTATAACGTGCGGGTTTTGCTGCGCAAATACCGTGTTATCCATATCCAGCATGTGTAAACGTGAGATTGCCTGTGAGGCCTCGTAGGACTGACGAGCAGGATATTTATGTGGTGCTGGCTTGCTGCTGTCAAAGGCATGTTTCCCATAAACAAAGAAGTGTAAGCCTTTTTTGCCATAGCTTTTTTCTGAGCTTAGATCCACAAAGCGCGTATGGTTAGCCGCACCTTCGTCACCAAAATGGTCACCCATAGGTAATGCAGGATGATGAGCAAAGCAATTTTCATCGTTAAACATGGCCTGCAAAATACGGCCCGTAGTCTCATGCTCTATCGAGCGATGAAATTTATTGGCCAGGTTCGCTGGTGTAAAGTGTGCTTTACCATCTGCGGTGTCGCTGGATGGTGCCATGGTACAGGCATTCGCTGTCCACATGCTAGAAGCAGAGCTGCAGGCTGCCAGAATCTTTGGAGCTTGCTTAGCTGCCTTGATAATGACCTGTGCATCGGTACCAGTGAACCCCAGTTTACGTAAGGTAAATACGTCAGGTCGCTCCATTGGCGCTAAGACGCCTTGCCTAAGCCCCATGTCATGTAGCGCCTTCATTTTTGCTAGTCCCTGCTTAGCGGCTTCTTTAGGTTTTGCAACCAGGTTAGCATTCGAAGTTGAAGCAACGTTACCGTGCGACAAACCTGCATAATTATGCGTTGGGCCAACCAGGCCATCAAAGTTAAACTCAAAAGCTTTCTTGCTCATTAAAGTTTTACTCCCGGAGCTAGGTTTTCAGGTAATAAACAGGCATTATTCTCGATAGAAGCGACCGGGTAGGCACAGTAATCTGCAGCATAATAAGCGCTTGGGCGGTGGTTGCCTGAGTTACCTACGCCACCAAAAGGAGCTGTACCTGCGGCTCCAGTTGTTTGGTTATTCCAGTTAACAATACCGGCTCGGATTTTCGTGTAAAACTCTTGGTACTGCTCTTTGTTGTCGCTTAATAAACCCGCTGACAAACCGAAGCGAGTATTGTTAGATTCTACGATGGCATCTTCGAAATTGTCGTAACGCATCACTTGCAACAAAGGACCGAAGTATTCTTCATCTTCAAGTTCAACATCGCTTACTTCCAGAATGGCTGGATTAACAAAACCAGTACCTTTTTCCAGGTGCTCCATCTTTACTAATGGTTTTGCACCTTTAGCGATAAGTTTGTCCTGAGCTTCTAATAACTCAAGCGCGGCTTTTTCTGATACCACCGGGCCCATAAAAGGTTGCTCTTCATCGTTATAATAACTGACACGGATATTTGCCGTAGCATCGGTGAGTTTATCCAGGAATATGTCACCTTCTTCGGTGTTTGGAACGAAAAGGCGACGGGCACAGGTGCAGCGTTGACCCGCAGAAAGGTACGCTGACTGTATGGTATGATAAACAGCACCATTGACATCTTTGATGTCACCGACGATTAATGGGTTATTACCACCCATTTCGAGCGCCAGCACTTTGCCGGGCTGTCCAGCAACTTGCTTATGTAATATGTTGCCGACCGTTTCACTCCCAGTAAATAGAATACCGTCTACTTGAGGGTGGCCTGCCAGGGCTACGCCTGTCTCAACTTCACCTTGAACTAAATTAATTACGCCTTCAGGTAAACCTGCAGCTTCCCACAGGCGAATCGTTAGCTCTGCAACGGCGGGTGTCAGTTCACTTGGCTTGAAGACGATGGTATTACCAGCAATTAAAGCTGGAACGATGTGTCCGTTCGGTAAATGCGCCGGGAAGTTGTATGGGCCAAATACGGCTAATACACCATGAGGTTTATGACGGAGTGCCGTTTGACCGGTTGCAGTTTCTGTTTCTTTTATACCGGTACGCTCATGATATGCCTTGATAGAAATATCAATTTTACCTGCCATAGCACCTGCTTCAGTCAACGTTTCCCAGAATGGCTTTCCTGTCTCCTGAGAAATTAACTCAGCAATCTTTTCTTTGTTGTCCCTGACCAGGCTTTCAAATTTTTTGATGATCTCTATACGCTCATCAAGAGTTTTTTGACTCCATGTCCAGCCTGCCTTTTGAGCAGCCATAATTGCGTCGCTAACCTGATCAGGAGTCGCGCTGTTGGACTCCCAAACCGTGCTGCCGTCAGCTGGGTTGATGGACTTGAACGACTTGCCTTCACCAGCAAGCCATTGATTATTAATGAATAGATTGTTGTGCAACATAAAATAACCCTGAATTTATTGAGTTTTCTTCGAGCTGGAAGGTCTGCGCTTGTTGAATAACTCTACCGCTCGTACCGTATCGCCTTCGTTTAAGCCAAGGGCATCTATGGATGCTTGAGGAAGTGTTAATTGATCGCCTTCCAGGCGGCTTTGTTCAACAATACACCGATAATCTTTTAATTTACGATTGCTAATCATAATTGGCAAGGTACTGCCACTAACTTCACCGGCGACCAGCTCGACAATGTGACTTTGTGCTATAGTTCTGATGGCATTTCGTTGAACTTCAACCGTTGGCCCACCATCAAAGACATCAACGTAATTCTGATGGGTAAAACCTTCTTTCTTTAACAGGGAGAGTGCAGGAGCTGTGTCAGCATGCACTCTACCAATAACTGCTCGAGCTTCCTCGGGTAGCATATCAACGTAAATCGGATACTTTGGCATCAGCTCGGAGATAAAAGTATTACTGCCAAGACCACGAACTGCATCGGCTTTTGCAAATTCCATTTTAAAGAAGCGTTTGCCGATAGCTTCCCAAAATGGGGAGTAACCATTGTCATCTGAGTAACCACGCATTTCAGCGATAACTTTCTCTGAAAAGCGCTCAGGGTGATCAGCAAGGAACAAAAAGCGAGACTTGGACAGTAGGTGTCCGTTTATGCCACCGCGATATTCTTCTGCTAAAAACAATGTTGCTATCTCGGTAGCACCAGTGTAATCATTTCCCAGAACCAACATCTGATGAGGGTTGTAAACGCCTAATTCAGGGCTAGTGCTGACTTGTGTACTGAGCTTATAACTGAAAAAGGCATCATCCATTCCAACAGCTGACACTAATGCACTGGTGCCAATTACTTTTCCGTCTTGGCTGTCTTCAAGTACAAAGAAGTAGCACTCAGAACCAGGCTGCTTAATATCCTCTGAAAGCGCCTGTTGTGAGTTTGTGATTCTGTTTGAAATCGTTTCTGGATTGTGAGGTAGGGTTGTCAGCCCAGTCCCAGCGCTGGCGGCCAACTCTAAAATGTCTTCTAAATCAGTGCTTTGTGCAGGGCGAATTACCATAACTATGCGACCTAAGTCCTTATATTTGTACTATGCAATATTAGTATATGAAAGTCAGGGAAGAGGATGATAGACAAAAGTTCCCTTGAGTAAAAGCGTTATTCTGAAGTAAAAAGTAGTATTTTTCCAGCGAAGGCTGGAATTTTGACCTGAAAACAGCGATCATGTCCGGCTAATCATTGATGAATAGCAACGCTGAAATCGTCAGCTTAGACAAAAATAAGGTGTTTTTATGTCGAAAAGTTATACTAGAGCGACCTTTGATGAGGTCATGGTCCCCAACTATAATCCATCGGAAATCATTCCGGAACGCGGTGAAGGGTCGCGGGTATGGGATCAGAATGGAAACGAATATGTTGACTTTGCTGGTGGTATCGCGGTCAGTATTCTTGGCCATAAGCACCCTGGTATGGTAAAGGCGCTTAATGAGCAAGCCGATAAAATTTGGCACTTGAGTAATGTGTTTACCAATAAGCCTGCGCTGGAATTGGCAGATAAACTAACTGAGGCGACATTTGCTGATAAAGTATTTTTTGCTAACTCGGGTGGTGAAGCTAACGAAGCTGCTTTTAAACTGGCACGTCGTTATGCACATGATAATTTTGGTCCTGAGAAGAGTGAAATTCTTTCATTCTCTAAATCTTTTCACGGTCGTACTCTATTTACAGTATGTGTTGGTGGCCAGCCTAAATATACCGAAGGTTTTGAGCCATTGCCGGGTGGTATTCTACACACAGAATACAACAACATAGAAGCTTTCAAAGAACTAATTTCTGATAAGACATGCGCAGTTGTTATGGAGCCAATCCAAGGTGAAGGCGGAATCATTCCTGCTGATCCTGCGTTTGTAAAACAGGTACGTGAACTGTGTGACAAGCACAATGCCCTATTAGTTTTTGATGAAGTTCAGACAGGCTTCGGCCGTACTGGTGACCTATACGCCTACATGGGCCTGGGTGTCACTCCTGATATCCTTACAACAGCGAAATCGATGGGTGGTGGTTTCCCAATCGGCGCCATGATTACTACATCGAAAATTGCGGAAAGCCTTGTTCCTGGCACGCACGGTAGTACTTATGGTGGTAACCCATTGGGTTGTGCAGTATCCCTTGCTGTTTTGGAAGCAGTTAATACTCCAGAGATGATGGCGACAGTTAAAGAGCAAAGTGCAAAAATCGTCAAAGGCTTAGAGGCTATAGGCGAAAAATACGGCGTATTCTCAGAAGTACGTGGTAAAGGCCTGTTGCTTGGTGCTGTATTGTCTGACGAATGGAAAGGTAAGGCTCGTAAGTTCCTCGAAGCCGGTTGGGCAAATGGTGTGATGTGCCTTGTTGCTGGCGCAGACGTTGTTCGTTTTGCTCCTGCGGCGACTATTACGGATGCAGACATTGAAGATGGTTTAGCGCGCCTAGACAAGGCTGTAGCTTCTTTAGTGGCTTAATCCTTAAGTCATAAATGCAAAAAAGGCTCCAGAAATGGAGCCTTTTTTGATCTAAAACAAGGAAATCCAATGCACATTTGCAGGTGGGTTTAAATTCTTGATCTACATCAACTTTTTTAATTGAAAAGGGCCTTACTGTAGTCACGTTTATTTAGAAATAATAAGGACAGTGACAATGGTAAATATGAAAAAAAGCCTAACGGCATTGGTTGTTGGTGTTGCTTTAGCAGCAGGCTCTATTCAGGCGTTAGCACATAAAGAAGGTGACTTTATTCTTCGAGTTGGTGCGGCGCATGTAAACCCTAATGATGAAAGTTCAAATGTGCTTGGTACTGATGACGGTGTGACAGTGGACTCGGCCACGGGGCTGGGTTTCAGCGGAACCTGGATGCTGACGGATAACTGGGGCTTTGAAGTTCTTGCCGCTCTACCTTTCGAACACGATATTGATGGCAATGGCAGTCTGTCAGGTCTACCGATAGGTTCAACTAAACACCTGCCTCCAACGGCTTCCTTCCAGTATTACCCTGATGTTGGTGGTGATTCTTTCCATCCTTACTTTGGTCTTGGCGTTAACTACACTTACTTTTTTGATGAAGAAGTATCGCCTGAACTGAAAGCAGCGTTAGGAACTAATGATGTTGAGTTATCGCTTGATAGCTCTATCGGTATTGCAGGGCAGATTGGTGCCGACTGGAAGATAGGTGATAACTGGTTCATTAACACAGGCGTATGGTACGTAGATATTAATACTGATGCTGATGTTATTGTTAATGGTGCTACGGCAACGACAGTTGATGTTGACATCGACCCATGGGTGGCGATGGTTGGTTTTGCCTGGAGATTCTGAGCTTAAGTTCGAAACGTTCAGGTTATTCGCTAGAGAAGAAAAAGGCACTCATCGGAGTGCCTTTTTTTATTTTTGTAGCATGGGTGATAGTTGTTGCCAGACATTATCCAATAATATCGGCTGAGCCTTGGCGTTTGGGTGAATACCATCTTTTTGCATCAGTTCTTCATTCCCACCAACTCCATCGAGAAAGAATGGGACAAGTTTCGTCTCGCTATTAGAGGCTATTTCTTTGTAATTTTCAAAAAATGCCTGAGCGTACTTTTCTCCATAATTTGGGGGTATCTGGATACCCAGTAAAAGCACTTCCGCACCAGCTTTTTGGGATTTTGATACTAGTGTTTTCAAATTAGATTTTATTACGTTAGGAGGAAATCCACGTAAACCATCGTTGCCGCCGAGTTCAATAATTACTAACTCAGGCTTATAAACTTCTAACAGTTTTGGCAGTCGCTTCAGTCCCTGAGTCGTCGTATCGCCACTGATACTGCTATTAACAACATCATAATTGATGTTTTCTTCACCCAGCCTCTGTTCTAATAATGCGACCCATGTTTGATCAGGGCTAAAGTTATAGCCAGAGCTTAAACTGTCACCCAATACCAGAATGGTTCCTTTTTCCTGTGACTGAGCAACAGGCGAAAGGGTGAGAGTCAATACTGTAACAACTGGAAACAAAATCCAGTTCAAAAACTGTTTAAACATGGTAAGTTTGTTACTAATTTGTTCAATCATAATGTGCTGAGAAACTTTAATTTATGTTACGTACTAAAGAATTAACCAAAACAGTTAACTCACAAGGTCAAGATTTGACCATTCTATCTGACGTTAGTTTAACCGTAAATGAACGAGATACGGTAGCAATTGTTGGTGTTTCTGGCTCCGGTAAGTCAACTTTACTGTCTTTGCTGGCGGGGCTGGATGTGCCATCCAAAGGTGAAGTCTTTTTGGCAGAGCAGCCGCTACACCAATTGGATGAAGATGAGCGTGCTGCTGTACGTGCACAGAATGTTGGCTTTGTTTTCCAGTCTTTTCATCTACTTCCCGGACTCAGTGCTTTGGAAAACGTTATGTTGCCGATTGAGCTAAAAGAGCAGGGTGAGGCCAAAAAGCGTGCCACTGAGCTGCTGGAAAAGGTCGGCCTAAAAGAACGCTTGCATCACTATCCAAATCAGCTGTCAGGTGGTGAGCAGCAGCGGGTTGCAATTGCACGAGCATTTGCCAGTGAGCCGAAAATACTTTTTGCTGATGAGCCGACGGGTAACCTCGATACTCAAAACGGTGACAAGGTAAGCGACTTACTGTTTGAGCTGAACCAACAGTTGGGAACAACGCTGGTGTTAGTGACACACGATGATCGTCTGGCTGAGCGCTGCCAACGAGTAATTCGATTGGAAGGTGGTCAAGTTGTTGAAGATGGTAACTCAGCTAGCACTCAGTCAAATTCAGCAGCGGTAGGACAGAAATAATGTTGAGAATGGCGATGCGTACTTTCCGCCGCGATTGGAAGGCGGGAGAGGTCAAAGTACTATTGTTTGCATTGATGATAGCGGTGATGGCTATGGTAGCCATAGGCTCAATAACAGATCGAGTTCATCGCGCAATGGGCGAGCAGAGTAGTGAGTTTCTTGGAGCAGACTATACTTTTGAATCCCCAAGACCAGTAGAGCAAACCTGGATTGAACGTGGGTTAGAGAACGGCTTGGAGATTACCCGATCTCAGTCCTTCGCCACGGTGCTATCAAAAGGGGATAACTTTCAGCTTGTCAGCGTCAGGGCACTGGCTGGTAAATATCCATTAAAAGGTACAATTGAAATCGCGGATAAGCCATTCAGTCAAGGCGTTGTTCAACAATCTCAGCCAGAAAAGGGCACTATCTGGGTCGAGCCTCGAATCCTAGGCGTTCTGGGGATTGAGGTTGGTGATACCATTGACTTTGGTGCTATCCAGCTGACAGTTGATGGTGTTATTGTCGCAGCACCGGGGCAGGCCAGTGAGGTATTTAACGTTGCCCCCAAAGTTTTAATCAATGAGTCTGATGTGGCTCCGGCGAATATTGTTCAGGCCGGTAGCCGAATAGAACATATGTTATTTATTGCGGGTCAGCCTGAGCAGCGTGAACCTTATATACAGTGGCTCAAAGAACAAAAAAATCCTAGTCAGGAAATTACTGGTGGTAAAGAAGGAACCCCGGCTTTAAAGGCTGCCATCGAGCGTGCCGAAATATTCCTACGTCTTGCTAGTCTTATTTCGGTCGTATTGGCCGGTGTTGCTATAGCTGTCGGTGCGAGTCGATACAGCCATAGACATTTTGATTACTCAGCAATTTATCGTTGCCTGGGAATGCAAATCCGTCAGGTTCACAAACTCTATCTGTGGCAGCTCTTAATGATTGGACTTATTGGCTCAGTGGCGGGACTGCTGCTGGGACTCGGCTTACAGGCTGTAGTCATCAATCAATTTGCCGATTACCTGCCAAAGCCGATGGTTGGCCTAAGTCTAGCTCCAGTAATCACTGGCGCGCTCAGTGGTCTGGTTGTGCTATTGGGTTTTGCTTTGCCTGCCTTCCTGCAGATTGCAAAAGTGCCGCCGTTGAGAGTACTGCGAAAAGAGCTTTTACCCCGTGCCATGTCAAGTTGGGTAATTTATCTGCTTTCCATCGGAGTGATGGCAATTTTAATGTGGTGGCAAAGCCATTCTTTACAGTTAGTGGGTATATTGTTGGTGGTGGCTGTAATTACCTATCTGCTGATACGTCTGATAGCATGGTTCATCTTTAGAATAGGTATATGGCTGGGTAAAAGAGGTTCTGCTCCAGTGCGTTTTGGTGTGGGACAGTTAAAGCAATATCCTGCTTTTACTATCAGTCAAATAAGCGCTTTTGGTCTGGCTTTTATAATCATGTTATCGACAGTACTGATTCGTAGCGAACTACTCAGCGAGTGGCAGAGCCAGCTACCAGAGGGAGCGCCTAACCACTTCCTAATCAATGTCCAGGAAGACGAAGTCGAACCCTTAGAGAATCTTTTATCTCAAAATAATGTTCAGACAGAGGGCATTTATCCGATGGTGCGTGGACGAGTCGTTGGACTCAATGATATGACCCTCGAAGAAGCATTAAATGAAGAGCAGCAGCGTACCGGTGCGCTTCGACGAGAGTTAAATCTAACGTGGATGGCTGATGTACCAAGTGCCAATAAAGTGACTAAGGGCGAGTGGTGGTCGCAACAGGATGTTCAGGATGACATCGCAGAAATTTCTATGGGTGAAGAGTTGGCGAATCGCCTTTCGCTGGAGTTAGGTGATGTTATTCAGTTTTCTATTGGCGGCCTAGAGCTGGAAGGAAAGATTACCAATTTCCGCTCGATTCAATGGGACTCTTTTCAGCCTAATTTTTTCATAATTTTTGAGCCTGGAGCGCTGGATGACTTTCCAGCCAGCTACATAACCAGTTTCCATCTTCCTCTGGAAGATAAAAATGTTCTGAATCAAATATTGAAACAGATGCCAACTGTCACCATTATTGAGCTCGATGCTATTATGGAGCAAGTCCAGTCAATCTTGGATCAGGTTACTTTGGCCGTTGAGTTCATTATGCTGTTTGTGTTGTTGGCCGGTGTGGCTGTATTGTACGCTGTTCTTCAGGTCAGCCGTGAAGAAAGAGTCCTGTCCGCAACCTTGCTAAAGGCACTTGGAGCAAGAAAGCGCTTTATCCGCTCCAGTATACTGGCTGAGCTGGTACTTCTAGGATTGTTTTCCGGGATACTCGGTGTTATTGGTGGTGAAATACTGGTGAGTATTCTATATTGGAGAGCTCTGGACATAGACATTGTGCTGCACCCCTGGTTCTGGTTGTGGGTTCCAATGGTCAGCGTGTTATTTATCGGAGTTACTGGCTGGTTAGGATTGAGGCATTTACTGAACCAGCCAGCGCATCAGGTACTGAGAGAGTATTAATCCTTAGAGGAGTCAGTCAAGATTGTGGCCTGTTCTTTAATTAGAGCAGGCCAACCAAAGTTAACGATTAATGAAAATAAAGCTAGACACCGACTGGCTTTGGTTGTTATTAATAAAAAAGGATAAACAGGTATCGCACCAGTGATCGCCTGTTTTTTGTTTATATAGAACTAATAAAGTACTGAAATTTAAGATAATTTTTTATGGGTAAATCCTTAGTGATAGTGGAGTCGCCAGCCAAGGCGAAAACCATTAATAAATATTTAGGCAGTGACTACATCGTTAAATCGAGTGTCGGTCACATCCGTGACTTGCCAACGGGATCAGGGAAAAAGAAGCCTGTAGATGCGAAAGAGCGGGCTCGAAAGGCCGCTGAGACTCGTAAGCTATCACCCGAGGAGAAGGTTAAGCATAAAGCTCGGAAAGAGAAGAAAGCTCTATTCGAGCGTATGGGGATTAATCCTGAAAAAGGATGGGATGCTCACTATGAAACACTACCCGGGAAAGAAAAAGTACTGAGTGAATTAAAAAAGCTGGCGAAAAACGCTGATCAAATCTATCTGGCAACGGATTTGGATAGAGAAGGAGAAGCTATCGCATGGCACTTGCGTGAGTCTTTAGGTGGCGATGATAGCCGTTACAAGCGCGTTATCTTTAATGAGATTACGAAAAAAGCCATTCAGGAGGCTTTTAAACACCCGGGTGAGCTGGACATGAATTATGTTCATGCGCAGCAGGCACGTCGTTTTCTGGATCGCGTTGTCGGATTTATGGTTTCTCCGCTGTTGTGGCGAAAGATTTCACGGGGTTTGTCGGCAGGACGTGTGCAATCGGTTGCAGTTCGTTTGCTGGTTGAGCGTGAGCGCGAAATCCGAGCATTCATTCCAGAAGAGTACTGGGATGTTCATGCTGATACCCTGACTCAGGGCAATGAAGATTTACGCCTGATGGTGAATAAACATCATGGCAAAAGTTTTAAACCAACTAACGAAGCGGATACCAATAAAGCACTGGAGGAATTGAAGCAGCAGACTTACAGTGTTTATTCGCGCGAAGACAAACCTCAAAAAAGCAAAGCTCCTAAGCCATTCATTACCTCAACTCTGCAACAGGCTGCAAGTACACGTCTTGGGTTTGGTGTAAAGAAAACAATGATGATGGCTCAGCGCCTTTATGAAGCAGGTTATATTACCTATATGCGTACTGACTCGACCAATTTGAGTCAGGATGCCGTCGCTGCATGTCGAGATTATATTGACGACAAATTTGGTGGGAAGTATTTGCCAAAGGAGCCGAATACTTACTCGAGTAAAGAGGGGGCTCAGGAAGCACACGAAGCGATTCGTCCCTCCAGTGTTACTGTTCGAGTATCACAGCTGAGTAACATGGAGAAAGATGCTGAGCGTTTGTATGAGCTGATTTGGCGTCAATTTGTTGCCTGTCAGATGGTTCCTGCAGAATTCGACGTTACCAGTCTAAAAATCAAAGCCGGTGATTACGAACTAAAAGCACGTGGTCGTGTTATGAGCTTTGATGGCTGGACCAAGGTACAGCCGATGCAAAGCCGTAGCAAAGAAGATCAGGAGCTTCCGGATGTGAAGGAAGGCGAGGAACTGAAACTGCAAAAGCTTGATCCTAAGCAGCATTTCACTAAGCCACCCGCGCGTTACTCTGAGGCGGCATTGGTTAAAGAGCTGGAAAAACGGGGAATTGGCCGTCCATCAACTTATGCTTCAATCATTTCCACTATTCAGGATCGCGGCTATGTTCGGTTGGATAACAAAAGATTCTATGCCCAGAAAATGGGTGAAATCGTTACCGATCGTCTGGTCGAAAGTTTTGATGACCTGCTGGATTATTCGTTCACCGCCACCATGGAAAAACACTTGGATGACATTGCCAAAGGTCGTTCAGACTGGCGAATTACACTGGATGAGTTTTATGATGAATTCTCCAAGCAGTTAGCCAAAGCAGATAAGGCGCAGGATGAAGGTGGCATGCGTCGTAATGAAGCTGTTGAAACTGAGTTGATGTGTGGCAAATGTAATGAGCATCATCTGGCTATTCGAAATGCCAGTACTGGTGTTTTCCTGGGCTGTATGGGCTATTCCTTACCGCCCAAGGAGCGATGTAAAAATACCGTTAACCTGATTCCTGGCGAAGAGTTTGTCGCTGCGGACGAGGATGAGGAAGCGCGCTTTTTACATACGCGAAAGCGTTGCCCGAAATGTAATTCAACCATGGATGATTATCTGGTTGATGAAAACACCAAGTTATTTATCTGTGGTAATAACCCGGATTGCGATGGTTACGAAGTCGAAAAGGGTGAATATAAAATTAAGGGTTATGATGGACCTGTTCTAGAGTGTGATAAATGTGGAAGTGAAATGCAGTTAAAAACTGGCCGTTTCGGAAAGTATTTTGACTGTACCAACGATGACTGTAAAAACACTCGGAAATTGCTAAAGAATGGTGAGCCTGCGCCACCGAAGGCAGATCCGATTCCTATGCCTGAGTTACAGTGTGAGAAAGTTGATGACCATTATGTTTTACGTGATGGTGCTGCGGGTATTTTCCTGGCGGCAAGCAAATTCCCACGTAATCGTGAAACTCGTGCTCCGGCGGTTGATGAGATCTTAATGGTGAAAGACCAGTTAGATCCAAAGTATAAATTTCTTGCTGAGGCTCCGACCAAAGATCCTGACGGTAACCGTACCTTTGTGAAGTTCAGCCGAAAAACCAAGCAGCAGTATGTCGCCGGGGTTAAAGATGACGGTAAAGCCAGTGGCTGGTCCGCATTTTACGTAAATGGCAAATGGCAGGAAAAAGAATAAACTGCCAATCATATTGAAATCACGTTAAAATAGGCCAGCTTTCGATGCTGGCCTTGTTATTTCTGGCCAGGAAGATATTTATAAACTGGACTATTTATGTACTCGTTACTTCGCTCTATTCTGTTTCAGCTTGATGCTGAGCGCTCTCATCATATATCTCTAAACTCGTTAAAGTTAGCTGAAAAACTCAAGTTAACAGGTATGCTAGCAAAGCCAGCAGTAGATGATCCCGTTGAGGTCATGGGGATTAAGTTTCCAAACCGTGTAGGTTTAGCGGCTGGTTTAGATAAAAACGGTGAGTATGTTGATGCTTTGTCCAGGATGGGGTTTGGCTTCGTCGAAGTTGGTACTGTAACGCCGCGCCCACAGCCCGGTAATCCAAAGCCGCGGTTATTTAGAATTAAACAGGCAGAAGCCATTGTTAACCGTATGGGATTCAATAATGATGGTGTAGAGCAGCTTTTGCAGAATGTGGCTAAAGCGAGGTTTGATGGTGTGCTTGGCATTAATATCGGTAAGAACTTCGATACGCCAGTAGAGAAAGCCGTCGATGATTACCTGATTGGCATGGAAAAAATTTATACCAGGGCGGACTATATGGTGGTGAATATATCATCGCCTAATACACCTGGGTTACGCGATCTGCAGTTTGGAGATACTTTGAAGGATCTGTTGGATAACCTTAAAAAGAAACAACAGCAGTTGCATCAAGAGCATAAGGTATATAAGCCTCTGGCCATTAAGATTGCTCCCGACCTTTCAAACGATAATATTCAAGAGTTGGCCGATACCTTTAACCAGTATGAGCTGGATGGCGTCATTGCCACTAATACGACTTTCGACCGTAGTCAGGTTCAAGGTATGAAAAACGCAGATGAACAGGGTGGTTTAAGTGGTAAGCCCCTGTCTAATCAATCGACCAAAGTTATCAAACGTCTGGTTAATGTTATGGGCGATAAGATACCTGTTATAGGTGTTGGAGGTATTACTGATCCTGAGTCAGCGATAGAAAAACTAGAAGCCGGGGCACGTTTAGTACAAATTTACTCAGGTTTTATATACCACGGACCACAGCTTGTTCATGATGTTGCACGAGCTATTAAAGAACACTACGCAGTCAAGTAACCGAGATTATTATGCAGTTTTATGCCATTTGCCCAAAGGGTGTCGAGTCACTATTAGCTGATGAGTTAACCTCATACGGTGCCAAAGAAATTAAAGAACACCCAACTCATGTTACTTTTGAAGGGGAGCTGGCGGTTGCTTATCGGGCCTGTTTACATTCCCGTTTAGCCAATCGGATCTATCTATGCCTGCTGGACGAGCAATTCGATTCGGTTGAAGAGCTGTACAAGAAAGTGAACCGCATCGAGTGGAGCTGGCATTTTGATATTAATCAAACGTTTGCTGTTACTTGTGTTGCCCGCAAAAATAAACATATTCGTCATTCAGGCTTTGGTGGGCAAAAAGTAAAAGACGCTATTGTAGATTATTACCAGGAGCGTTATGAGCAGCGACCATCAGTCGATAAAGAATCTCCTGATTACAGAGTACATGCATTAATTAATGGTACTCAATTAAAAATTGGGATTGACCTGTGCGGTCATGGTTTAAATCAACGAGGCTATCGTGCAGACGGGGGGCGTGCTCCGATTAAAGAAAACCTTGCTGCTGCGCTGTTGCTTAGAGCAGGATGGCCAGAATTAGCAAGGGAAGGCTATGACTTCCATGATCCAATGTGTGGTAGTGGGACTCTGCTTATAGAGGCAGCCATGATGGCGTCCGATATGGCCCCTGGTTTATTGAATCACCAGTTTGACTTTCAGCATTGGAAGCAGCACGATGACGAAGTGTGGCGAGAAATTTTAGCCCGTGCAAAAGTACAGGCCGAAAAAGGCCGACAAAATCTATCAAATCACTTTTACGGCAGTGACAGCTTTCGTAAAAGCTTACCTGTAGCCAAGGAAAATTGTGAGGCCAGCGGGCTCGCAGAGTTCATATCTATTGAAGAGCAAGATATTCGAAACCCAAGCCAAAAATTGATTAGTGAAAAAGGTTTATTACTGTCTAATCCTCCCTATGCTGAGCGTTTAGGTGAAGAGGATGAAGTAACAGAGTTATATCGTGATTTTGGAGATTATATAAAAGCGCGCTGTATGGGGTGGAAAGTCGCTTTTATTACTACGGATGATCGATTTGCCAAAGCTGTGGGAATTCGCTCACATAAGCAGTATAAATTTAAAAATGGTGCGTTAGACTGTAAGTTGTATTTGTTTGATGTAAACAAAGATAATTACTACACGCCTTTTGATCCCACAACTTTCAATCCTAACTGGGAAAACAATCTTTCGGATGGTGCGAACATGCTCAAAAATCGCATCAGGAAGAATATGCAACGTCTTAAGTCCTATCTGAAGCAAAACAACGTACACTGTTATCGTTTATATGATGCTGACTTGCCTGAATATTCAGCCGCAATAGATGTATATGAGGATGAAGCTCATATCCAGGAATATATGCCGCCTAAAGAAGTGCCAGAGAAGGTTAGTAATAAAAGATTAAACGAAATTGTGAGGGTCACTGCTGGGATATTAGAGTTGCCTGAGGCTGAGGTTCACTTAAAGCAACGAAAACGCCAGAAGGGTAAGCAACAATACACTAAACAGTCCCAAGAAGATGATTTTAAAATAGTTGAGGAAAATGGATTTAAGTTTCAGGTCAACCTGAAACAGTATCTCGATACTGGTTTGTTTTTGGATCATCGCAAAACCAGGAAAATGATTTATCAGGAAGCCGACGGTAAGAAGTTTCTTAATTTATTTGCCTATACGGGCTCTGTTAGTGTGTATGCTGCTTTAGGAGGCGCTAAAACTACAACGGTAGATATGTCCAACACTTATCTTAACTGGGCTAAAAAGAATTTCAGTTTAAATAGCATTGCTCCCTATGGACATAACTTTATACAAGCTGATTGTGTGCAGTGGTTAGAGGAGCAGGAAGCAAAACCGAATTATGACTTAATCTTTCTCGACCCACCAACGTTTTCCAACTCAAAGCGTATGGAACAAACCTTTGATGTTCAGCGTGATCAGGAGTCATTGATTGATTTGACTATGGGTCTGTTAAAACCAGAGGGTAAGTTGTATTTTTCGAATAACTTCAAGAAGTTTAGTTTAGAGCCGAAACTAAAAGAACGATATATCATCCATGAAATCACCGGGAAAACTTTGCCTCCGGACTTTAAAAATAGCCGAAACCATCACAGGTGCTGGTTAGTGCAGCATAAAATATAAGACCATTAAAAAAGCCCAGTGAAGACTGGGCTTTTTTTAAGGCTTGAAAACTCAGTATTACTTTTTCTTACGAGTAACACGTTTTTTAGCAGGAGTTTTCTTTTTGGCAGGAGCTTTTTTCTTAGCCGGTGCCTTTTTCTTGGCAGGAGCTTTTTTCTTAGCTGGTGCCTTTTTCTTGCTAGCAGCTTTTTTCTTAGCTGGTGCCTTTTTCTTGGCAGGAGCTTTTTTCTTAGCCGGTGCCTTTTTCTTACTGGCAGCTTTCTTCTTTGCCGCTGAAGCTTTGGCTTTTGCCTTAGCTGCTTTTTTCTTTTCAGCCGCTTTCTTTTTAGCGGCTGCTTTTTTAGCAGCTGCTTTTTCGCGTGCTATACGTTTTTTCTCTGCAGCTTTAGCCTTTTTGGCTTCTTTAGCTGCCCACTCTTTTTCAAACTTGGCGATAGCTTTATCCAGTGCTGCTTGTTTCCTTGCTGCAGTGCGACCATCAGCAAGAGCTTGTTTAGCTTTGTCTTGCTCTTTAACAGCTTTATTTACAGCTGTTTTAGCTTTGCGAACGGCATCTTTCGCTTTTTTAGCGGCAGCCTTACTCGCTTTGGTTGGTTTGTCCTTCGCTTTTTTCGTAGCGACTTTAGCTTTTTCGTTAGCTTTCTGTGCAGCTTCTCGAGCTTTTTTTGCTGCGCTCGCTGCCTTTTTCGCTGCTGCTTCAAGCTGCTTCAAAGTTGGAGACTTTGATGAAGCTTTTGCAGTTGTCTTCACTGGTTTTCTAGCCATGATGTTTCCCCTATTTGTCGCGTGATGTTTTTGGTTAAATTTCAATCAAATTATACGGAAAGAATTTTGTAATGTTAAATGTTAATTATGATAAAGTAGGCTTATTAAAGAGTTTTTTCATATTTTTTATTAAAAAGCATGCAAAAAAAGCAAGAAATAATTTTATATACCACTTTTGGTTGTCATTTGTGCGAGCAAGTTGAAGCTATGATTTTTACTCTAAATCAGCAAAAAAATTTAACACAAAAATATAATATTATTGCGTTTGATATTATCGATGATGAAAAAATTTTAGAGGAATATCGCACAACAATTCCTGTTCTAAAAAATCAAGCAACCAATGAACAGTTATTTTGGCCATTCACTTTTGAACAACTGAACGATTGGTTAACTTAATTCTAAACTAAAACCCATTCTTAAATTTCTGATTGTCACCTTTTTCCAACTTCGCATGGTTGAACTTTTTATTCATCCTTTATTATCGTGTTTAGCCAATAACAGACTTGCCAAATCTATGAACTTGACAAAGTAGCGTTTTGAACGTATGTTTCAAACAACTGTTTTAGTTTGTTTTGACCCTACTATCATGAGCATAAACGATTCTACCCAGACCAAAATACTTGATGCAGCGGAGTTTTTATTTGCTGAGCGTGGTTTTGCTGAGACCAGCCTGAGGACGATTACCAGTCGTGCCAAGGTCAATTTAGCCAGCGTGAACTATCACTTTGGCTCTAAAAAATCTTTAATCCAGGCCGTTTTTGATAGGTTTCTACAAGACTTCACCACAAACCTGAGTACCCGTTTAACCGAGATGGAGAGACAGCCTGCCAGTGACCTTGATGCAGAAGGGTTACTTGGAGCATTAATTGATCCCTTGTTGGCTTTGAATCGCTCACGAAAAAACGCAGTTTCAATTTTCATGAGGTTGTTAGGTCGAGCTTACGCTGAAACACAAGGACATCTTCGTCGCTATGTTACTGAGCGTTATGGGCATGTTTTAGTTCGGTTCACGCACTTATTTCAAAAAGCTTATCCAAGTCTTAGTAATGACCAAATTTTTTGGCGGTTACATTACATGCTGGGAAGTTTAATCTTTACGTTAGCTGGAAGTGATGCATTAAGACAGATTTCTGAGGTAGATTTTAACCGTCGATTAGAGGTTAAAGATGTAATCGAAGAAATGGTGCCATTTTTAGCTGCTGGAATGAAAGCATAAAGTTTTTATAGTACAAATTTGAGGAAAAATAATGATCGGGTTAGTTGAGCTATTAATCATGCTGGCGGTGATGGCATTTTGTGCTTATCAGCGTATGGCAATGAAAAAGGCAATGGTCATAAACGGTGCTGCTCTAGCAGTATTGTTAGTTTTTGTGGATAACTCCTGGGGTTTCTTCCTGTCCCTGCTGGTTTATGCAGTAGTAGCACTTTTCTATTTATTGCCTGATCTTCGCATAGATTGGATTTCAAGAAAGCTTTATCGTTTTATGCAGCAGGTTCTGCCGCCAATGAACGAAACAGAGAAGACTGCATTAGAGGCCGGCGATGTTTGGTGGGAAGGCGAGTTGTTCAGGGGTAAACCTGACTGGAGAACATTGCTCGAGTATAAAAAGCCAACGCTGACCGAAGAAGAGCAGTCATTCGTAGACAATGAAACCGAAGAGCTCTGTGGAATGCTGGACGACTGGGAAGTTGTCCATAAACGTAAAGATTTACCTCCAGAGGTCTGGGATTTTATTAAAGAAAAAGGTTTTTTAGGAATGATTATTCCTAAGGAGTATGGCGGTAAGGGTTTTTCGGCTTTAGCTCATTCTACTGTTGTTACAAAGTTAGCGACCCGATGCCCAAGCGCGGCAGTCACGGTTATGGTCCCTAACTCATTAGGACCGGGTGAACTGCTTCTTCACTATGGTACACAAGAGCAAAAAGATCATTATTTACCAAGGCTAGCTGCCGGAAAGGAGATTCCCTGCTTTGCTTTGACTTCACCTGTTGCCGGATCAGATGCAGGAGCCATTCCAGATAAAGGTATTGTTTGTAAGGGTGAGTTTAATGGTGAAGAAACTCTGGGTATCAGAGTCACCTGGAACAAACGCTATATTACTTTGGCACCGGTCGCCACGATCGTGGGTTTAGCGTTTAAACTTTACGATCCTGAGGGTTTGCTGGGTAATGAAGATAAAGAAGATTATGGCATAACTTGTGCTCTTATCCCTTCTGATCATCCTGGGGTTGAAATCGGTCGTCGTCACTTACCGATGAACCAGGCATTTATGAATGGTACAACTCATGGTAAGGATGTATTTATCCCAATGAGTATGTTGATCGGTGGGAAGGATTACGCTGGTCAAGGCTGGCGCATGTTAATGGAGAGCCTGGCAGCAGGTCGCTCTATTTCTCTTCCAGCGATGGGTACAGCTGTAGCGCAGTTGTCTTACAGAATGACGGGTGCTTATGCTTTGGTACGTGAACAATTTAAGCTGCCAATTGGTCGATTTGAAGGCGTCGAAGAAGCGATGGCGCAAATTGCTGGTTTAACTTACCGAACTGAAGCGAGCCGGGTTATGACCGCGGGTGCTGTTGATATGGGGGTCAAGCCATCAGTGGTATCAGCTATCGCTAAATATCATATGACTGAAATGGGTCGTGAGATCATGAATCATGCGATGGATGTACATGCGGGCCGAGCCATTATCATGGGCGAGCGTAACTACCTTGCTAATGGCTATATGAATCAGCCAATCGGTATTACTGTAGAGGGTGCCAATATCCTTACTCGTAACCTGATGATATTCGGTCAGGGTGCTATTCGCTGTCATCCTTATGTATTACGGGAAATGCTGGCGGCTCAGCTGGACGATGAGGAAGAAGGCGTTAAGCGTTTTGATAGCCTGCTATTCCGTCATATTGGGTACGGTGTCAGTAATTTCTTCCGTACACTTGGGCTGGGTTTAACGGCTGCAAAAATTGCTGATAAACCAGTGGCAGGTGAAACAGGCAAATATTATCAGCAATTAACTCGAATGAGCTCAGTGCTGGCTTTAACCTCTGATGTTGCAATGGGTACTCTGGGTGGTGATTTAAAACGTAAGGAACGGTTATCAGCAAGGTTAGCTGATGTATTGAGTCACCTTTATCTGTGCTCAACGGTGTTGAAGTATTATGAAGATCAAGACCGTCCATTATCCGACTTGCCTTACGTAAAATGGAATATGGAGTACGGCCTATATAAGCTTCAAGAAGCGTTCTATGATTTTTATGACAACTTCCCAAATAAAGTTGTTGGTAAAGCTTTACGTCTGATCGCTTTTCCTTACGGTAAAAGTTACAGCAAGCCATCAGATCGTTTAGAGCGTGAGCTTGTTAAGCCTATGATGAAAGATTGTGACCTTCGTGATCGCATCACTCAGTTCGCCTACGTTGGTAAAACGGAAGATGATGTAACTGGGCGTGTTGAACTTGCCTTTAAAAAGGTCTTGGCAGCTGATGAAGTTCGTTACAAACTTCGTAAGGCAATGAAAGCCAAGGAATTGGACAAAAACCTAACTAATATGGAACGTATTGAGCAGGCTATTGAAAAAGGGATTATAAACGAGGAAGAAAAGCAGCTTCTTACGGATGCCGAAACGGCGCGTCTAGACGTTATTCAGGTTGATGATTATGCTCATGAACAAATATCAGGAGTTATTTCTGATTAATACTTGAACAAGTTTGTTCAGTTTAAGGCGCCTTTTGGCGCCTTTTTTATATAAATCAGTGAGATAGAAACTGATACAACCATCTCCGACTATATGTCTTAAAGCATCAATATTTGGTATTCTGAGGTATTGAGTTTATTATATGTGTATATCCCCCGTAGGTTATAAGACATACGACTAAATATTGAGAGACCAAATATATGTCAAAAGATAAATTAGTAATTTTTGATACGACTTTGCGTGATGGCGAGCAAAGTCCTGGCGCATCGATGGATAAAGAAGAAAAATTAGAAATTGCGCAACAGTTAGAGAAAATGCGAGTAGATGTTATCGAAGCTGGTTTCGCGGTAGCGAGCCCAGGTGACTTCGAAGCAGTGAAGTTAGTGGCCGATAACATTAAAGACAGTACGATTTGTTCACTATCACGTGCCGTTGCTAAGGATATTGAAGTAGCTGGCGATGCATTGAAAGGTGCAAATTCAGGCCGTATCCATACTTTTATTGCAACCTCGCCACTGCATATGAAATACAAATTACAGATGCAGCCAGACGAGGTCATTGAGCAGGCAGTTAAGTCAGTATCGTTAGCTCGTAGTCTTTGTGATGACGTTGAGTTCTCATGTGAAGATGCGGGACGTTCAGAACTTGATTTTATGTGTCGCATTATTGAGCAGGTTATTGATGCTGGTGCTCGCACCATTAATATTCCGGATACCGTTGGTTATAACTTGCCAGAGCAATACGCCAATACCATTCAGCAGTTGATTGAGCGTATCCCAAACTCTGATAAAGCCATTTTCTCAGTACACTGCCACAACGACTTAGGGTTGGCGGTAGCAAACTCTCTTGCAGCTGTGCAGAAAGGCGCTCGCCAGGTTGAGTGTACGATTAACGGCTTAGGGGAGCGAGCTGGTAACGCTTCGCTGGAAGAAGTTGTTATGGCAATTAAAACTCGCCCTGACTTTTTTGATGTTGAAGTGGATATTGATACGCGTCATATCGTTCCAACCTCACAGCTGGTGTCGAAGGTAACCGGCTTCCCGGTGCAACCTAATAAAGCGATCGTTGGTGATAACGCTTTCGCCCACGAATCAGGTATTCATCAGGATGGTGTTCTAAAACACCGTGAAACTTATGAAATCATGAAAGCTGAAGACGTCGGTTGGGCAAACAACCGTATGGTTCTGGGTAAACACTCAGGCCGAAATGCTTTCAAGAGTCATTTAGCTGAATTAGGTGTTCAGTTTGAGAATAATGAGGACTTGAAGGAAGCGTTTGTAGCTTTCAAAAAACTGGCTGATGAGAAGCATGATATTTTAGACGAAGATTTATTGAAAATCGTTAACCGCTAATCATGTCACATTGGAATAAAGCCTATCTGGATGCATTAGAGGTACCTGTCTGGGTACCTCTTCACGATCATACATCCACAAAAGACGATAACCCAACATCAGAAAAGTCAGAAGATACTGCTAAGGTTGAGGCTGAGGTTGCTTATAAGTTCAAGCGCCTGCATGGTGAAGAAAGTGCCAGAATTGCATTTTTGATTCCAAAAGAGATGGATTTAAAGACTGCATTAATTACTTTTCAGCAATTACAGTTCGCCTGGAAAGCCTGGTTAGAACAACCTTTGTCGGCAGCATTATTTCAGGAGGTCGAAGCTAACGAGAATGATAGCTCTGGGCTTCTTGATATTGAGAGCTTTGGCGGTCAAGTTATTGACTGTAGCCAGGGTGAGCAGGAATTAGATCTACCCACACTTGCCGGCCCCGCCTTTAATTTCAAAGAAGCTGACAAAAAAGCTTGGTGGCAGTTACTCCAACGACTTCATTAATTAGATGGAAATGTTAATTCGTCCTCTCACTAGCGGCGATCTTGATCAGATAGTAGCTATCGAACTTGAAGCGCATGAATATCCCTGGAAAAAGTCCATTCATAACTCTTGTATTGAAGTGGATTATCCCAGTCAGGTATTAGAGGTAGACGGTGAACTTGCTGCGTATGCAGTTTATAACTATCTATATGATGAATGTCATCTGATGAACATTACAACCCGACCTGATCGACAGGGGCAGGGCATGGCAACAAAAATTATTCATCATATCTACCAAGATGCTAAACAGCAGGGAATGAAAAATGTTTTGCTCGAAGTGAGAGCATCTAACCATCCCGCCATTCAATTTTATCTAAAAGAGGGGTTTAAAGAAATTGGTCGGCGCCCTGGCTATTATCCAACGAAAGAAGGAAGGGAAGACGCTCTTGTAATGCAAAAAGACTTAACTTGTTAAGCAAGGGACTGTTAGACTTAGCACTATTACTGAAGGTCTTATAGGCAGTTTAAGGAATGCAGCAACGATTCAGTCAATGGTTACAGGCACAAGGGTATGAATTTTCCGACATAACAGCTTTGTTGTCTGTTTTAGGATTAATTCTTGTCATATCCATAGCTATTCATTTCATTTTCCATCGCATTGTTTTACGATTTGTCGAGCGGATGGCGAAAAATTCTCGCCGTCGATGGCGCAAGGCTTTTTTCGAACGCAAACTATTCAGTCGCATTGCATTTCTATTGCAAGGCGTGATCATTTACATCCAAGCTTCGTTATGGCTAAAACCGGACACAGCGGTACTGGAATGGATACAGACCGTCACGATCCTATGGGTGTTGTTGTATGTCCTACTGACAGTATTCTCTGTCTTAGATGCGCTGTTGGATATGTCCCGTGGCGAATCCAGTTTAAAAGGACTGCCGTTGCGTGGCTTATTCCAGAGCGTCAAGATAATTGCTTCGGTCATTATCACCATATTAGCTGTTTCGACGTTGATTGGTAAGTCACCTCTGATAATTCTCAGCGGTCTTGGTGCCATGACAGCTGTGATTATGCTGGTGTTTAAAGATCCGATCATGGGGCTTGTTGCAGGAATTCAGTTGTCTGCGAATGATATGCTGGAAGTTGGAGACTGGTTGGAGATGCCATCTTATGGCGCTGACGGTGATGTCATTGAAATAGCTCTGACTACGGTGAAGGTTCGTAACTGGGATCAAACCATCACAACCATACCTACCTATGCACTGATATCTGATTCATTTAAAAACTGGCGAGGTATGGAAAAGTCCGGTGGTCGACGGATCATGAGACAGGTGTTCATTGACGCAACCTGTGTAGGCTTTCTGTCAGAAGATGATATTACCAGATTAAAAAAGTCGAAAGTTCTGGCATCATATCTGCAACAAAAGCAGCAAGAAATATCCGACTATAATCAGAAGAATGACTTAGATTTGAGCCTGAGCGTTAATGGACGCCGGATGACCAATCTTGGGACTTTTAGGGCTTACCTTTTGCATTATCTGCAAAACCGAGAGGATATACGTCAGGACATGACCTTATTGGTGCGTCAGGGACAGTCATCCTCAAAGGGTATTCCGATAGAAGTGTATGCCTTTACAGCTACCACTAAATGGGCTGAATATGAAAATATTCAGTCGGATATCTTCGACCATATATTTGCTATTCTACCTGAGTTTGGTTTGCGTCTTCACCAGTCTCCAACGGGACATGACTTCTCAAGTTTGGCAGACCTGAAAGATAATAATTTGAATGGTCGCGAAGACAGTAACAAATAGCTTATAATGCCCGCTTTTGCGGGCTTTGAGCTCCAAATTCATTCAATGCTGATAAGTACGAAGAGAGTGACATGTCTAAGTTGACGTCTGAAATTGAAAATCGCCGCACCTTCGCGATTATTTCTCACCCCGATGCGGGTAAAACAACCATTACGGAAAAAGTTCTGTTATTCGGTAAACAAATCCAGGAAGCGGGTGTGGTCAAAGGACGTAAGGGCAAACATGCGACTTCTGACTGGATGGAAATGGAAAAGGAACGTGGTATTTCTGTCACGACTTCTGTAATGCAGTTTCCCTATGGTGGCAAGACGGTTAACCTGCTGGATACCCCTGGACACGAAGACTTCTCTGAAGATACCTATCGTACCTTAACAGCAGTTGATTCGGCCTTAATGGTGATTGATGGCGCCAAAGGTGTTGAGGCAAGAACCATTAAGTTGATGGAGGTGTGTCGTTTGCGAGATACACCAATCGTTACTTTCATGAACAAAATGGATCGTGATATTCGTGACCCCATCGAGCTGCTGGACGAAGTTGAAGAGGTATTAAAAATTAAGTGCGCACCGGTTTCTTGGCCGATTGGCATGGGTAAGCAGTTCAAGGGAGTTTATCATTTACTGGAAGATAAAACGTATTTATATAAATCAGGCCAGGGCCATACCATACAGGAAGAACGAATCATCGAAGGCCTTGACAATCCTGAGTTGGACGAAGCCATTGGCAGTTTAGCGAGTGATCTGCGTGACGAGCTGGAGCTTGTACTGGGTGCCAGTCATGAGTTTGATCTGCAGGAGTTTTTGGAGGGTAAGTTAACTCCGGTCTTCTTCGGTACCGCTTTGGGTAACTTCGGTGTGGATCATATGTTGAATGGTCTAACCGAGTGGGCTCCATCACCTCTGCCACGCGAAGCAGATGAGCGCGAAGTGAAAGCAGCGGAGGATAAATTTACCGGCTTTGTATTCAAAATTCAGGCTAACATGGATCCTCAGCATCGTGACCGAATCGCTTTTGTCAGAATCTGTAGTGGTAAGTACCAGAAAGGTATGAAAATGCGTCATGTAAGATTGGGACGGGATATTGCAGTGAATAATGCGCTAACCTTCCTTGCTGGTGACCGTGAGCATCTGGAGGAGGCCTATGCGGGAGACATTATTGGCCTTCATAACCATGGCACTATTCAGATCGGTGATACCTTTACTGAGGGTGAAATTCTAAAGTTCCGCGGTATCCCAAACTTTGCTCCAGAATTATTCCGCCGTGTTCGCTTGCGCGATCCGATGAAGAATAAAGCGTTGCTCAAGGGGCTGGTTCAATTATCAGAAGAAGGTGCGACACAGGTCTTTAAGCCACAAAACTCAAATGACCTGGTGTTGGGAGCGGTAGGTGTGCTGCAGTTTGACGTAGTTGCAGCAAGACTTAAAAATGAATATAAAGTAGAGTGTATTTACGACCAGGTGAATGTGTCTACTGCTCGCTGGGTGACCTGTGATGATGAGAAAAAGTTTGAAGAATTTAAACGTAAGAATTCTGATAATCTAGCGCTCGACGGTGGTGACAACTGGACTTATCTAGCGCCAACCATGGTTAATTTGAACTTGGCAATAGAGCGCTGGCCAGAAGTTAAATTCCTTGAGACAAGAGAGCATTAAAAGAACAAATGTTTAAACCCAAACCGAAAGCGCCAAACATAAAACTGTTCGACAGTCACTGTCACCTCGATTTCCCTGTTTTTGATAAGGATCGGAACGTTATATTTGATCAGATGCGCAAGGTTGGTATTGAGGGAGTTCTGATTCCCGGTGTACAAAAGGATAACTGGAGATTCATTCGGCAGCTTGCCGCGATGCGACCTGAGGTCTCTGTTGCTTTGGGTTTGCATCCGATGTTCCTTAAGGAACATAAAAAGTCTCATATTCATGACCTTGAGCTCGCTGCAGGAGTCAAACCTTTGGCAGCCATAGGTGAAATTGGGCTGGATTTCTACGAGAAAAACCTCGATAGGAAAACTCAAATTAGCTTGTTTAAAGCGCAGATGGAAATCGCAAAGTCTTGTCGGCTTCCTGTGGTGCTGCATGTCCGTAAAGCCCATGAAGATGTCCTGCTGTACTTAAAGACCATGAAATTTCAGGAGGGGGGAATCGTTCACGCATTCAATGGCAGTATGCAACAAGCAGAGCGCTATCGTGACTTTGGTTTTAAGTTGGGGTTTGGTGGTGCCATGACATATCCTCGAGCTGTTAAGCTCAGGGACCTTGCGAAAAATTTGCCCCTAACGGATATTGTTCTAGAAACGGATGCGCCGGACATGATGCCTGCTAACTGCGATCACGATCATAATAGTCCACTCTTCATTTTTAATAATTTTAATACGCTGGTTGAATTACGAGATGAGCCAGCCTCGCAAATTGCTGAGCAAACGACTGCCAATTCTCGGCAGGTTCTGCGCGTATCATAGTGTATAAAGACAGATGATGTCACATTCTAGATAAATCCCGGTTGTTGTTGTTCATTTCTTAAGCTATATATCTGTAGGCTGCGAAAACTTTAATTGGAAATAAAGTCGCAGTTATAGCTTAAAAAACAATGAACTAATAAATAACAAATGGGGATTATCATGGATAAAAATCTATTTTTTCCACCCGTAAAAAAATTGTTAGTGACCACGGCAGTACTTGCCACTTTGGGCGCTAGCAATACCACCATAGCAGCTGAAGAAGAAACCGGTGCGGAAGCAGAACGAATTCTTGTGACAGGTTCTCGTATCCGTCAGGCTCAGGCCGAAGGGGCTAATCCCGTACGAGTTCTGGATCGCGAATACCTTGATCAGTCTGGTTTGAAAACCGTCGGTGATATTCTTGCTCGTTTACCTGCCGCAGGTTCAGCTTTAAATACACGCTTTAACAGTAGTGGTAACTTTGGTTTCCCACCTGATGGCGGTGGCGTAGGTGCTGGCGCTGCTCAGGTTTCGTTGCGTCATATGAAGGCAAAGAGAACTTTGGTGCTAGTAGATGGTATTCGTTGGGTCAATGGTTCCTCAGCATCGGGTGTCTCTAATTCCGTAGACTTAAATACCATTCCAATTAGTATGATTGAGCGCATCGAAATTCTCGAAGATGGCGCTTCATCAATTTACGGTTCTGATGCGATTGCAGGGGTTGTTAACGTTATTACCCGAAAAGATTTTGACGGCATGGAGTTCAACGCTTATGGCGGTATGTTTGATGAAGGCGATGGTGAAACCGGTCAATTTGATTTAGCGTTTGGTGCTTCCGGCGATAAACATCGTGTCTTCTTCAGTTTGAGTCATTATGAGCAAGACCCGGTTGACTCTATTGAGCGTGAATTATCAGCTTTGCCTAAACCAAATACCGGTTTAACTCGTGGTAGTTCGGGCACGCCTCAGGGGCGGTTCCTATTTTTAGGTCAGGATAATGATGGTGATGGCGATCCCGATGTAAATAACTTAACCATTAATGATGGTGTCACTGGGATCCCAACCTATGATCCTAACAATCCGGGTGGGGCGACCGATGATTTTCATACTTTCACAAACAATGACCGTTACAACTATGCTGAATATAACTTGTATGTAACGCCCAGCCAAAGAACGTCAATTTTTGGCCAGGCCGATTATCAGCTAACCGATAACGTGAACTTCTATACCAAGGCTTTGTTTAACAATCGGAAGTCAACTAACCGTGCAGCACCTGAGCCAATGTTTTTAGGGCCAGAGGCCGGTACAGGTGGTCTAGCTGATACGGTCAGTATTCATGAAACTAACCCGTACAACCCCTTTGGTATGACATTGGACGAGAATAACTTGATCTTCATCGGTCGTCGTCCTATTGAAGGTGGTCCACGTATCTTTAAACAAAATGTTGATACGACTTATGTTGGAATGGGCTTAAATGGTGATTTCATAGCCGGTGATAGTAGCTTCTACTGGGACTTGAATTACACCCATGGTAAGAATGAGGCCAAACAAACTACCTATGGTAGCTACAATATTCGCCATATCAAAAACGCGCTAGGTCCACTTTCCGACTGTCAGGCAATCGACGGCTGTGTGCCATTAAATATCTTTGGCGGTCAGGGTGACGGCTCTGGAACCATTACTCAAGAGATGCTTGACTATATTCAGCCCGTATTGACAGACCAGAGTGAGAATGTAATTGATACTATTTCTGCGAACATTACAGGTGACCTTTTTGAGATGCCGGCCGGTTTTGTGTCTTTCGCAGCAGGTATCGAGTCCCGTGAATATCGTGGTTATTATCAGCCTGATGCGATTATCGTGGCAGGGGATAGTAATGGTGTTCCTTCGACGCCAACTCGCGGTTCTTATGAAGTAGATGAGTATTATGCGGAGTTTAAGGTCCCTCTACTGGCTGATATGTCAGCTGCTAAGGATTTAAGCTTAACACTTGCAGCGAGAAACTCGGACTATAGTACTTTCGGTTCTGATACCACAACGAAGTTTGGCCTTTTATGGCGCGTAACCGATAACTTTATGCTACGTGGCTCTTTATCGGAAGGTTTCCGAGCTCCTAGTATCGGAGAACTTTATTCCAGTGGTTCGCGTTTCGATGCTGAGTTAGCGGATCGTTGTAGTGATTACGTTGGTACTCAGTATGAAACAAACTGTGCTGCGCTAGGGGTCCCTGACACTTACCAGCAGCTTAACAGTCAGATCTCAATCACAACAGGTGGTAATCCAGACTTAAAACCTGAAACGTCAGACAGCACCACTTTCGGTTTTGTTTTCAGTCCAGAACTGAACGTTGACTGGGTTAATACTCTGGATATCAAAGGTACTTATTACAAGCATGAACTCGAAGGTGCTATTGAACCAATCGATGCTCAGGCGCAGCTGGATCTATGTGTTAATACTCTGGACCCGCAGTTCTGTAATGGTATCAGCCGTACCAGTGGCGGAGCGATCAATGGCTTCAATAATCGACTGGTTAATATCGGTGCTATTGATACATCCGGCTATGATATTGAGATTAGCTATACCAGTCCGCAATATGACTGGGGTATGTTAAATGCCAGCTGGGTTAATACTTTTGTTAACGAGTACGTCGAGGAGTCATTGGGGCAACGAGTCGATCTCGCCGGTATTGAGCGAAATGATTCCGGTATTCCTGAGTGGAAGTCTCGCCTGGCGATGGGCTGGAAATTTGAGAACCTGGCGTTTAACTGGACAGTACGTCATGTAGATAGCCTGACAGAGTCTTGTAGTGACTTCCTGGATGGAACACCTGATAGCTTAACTAATTTAGGTTTATGCTCTAATCCAAACACTGCGAATAATTCTCTATCAACTAATAAGCTGGATGCCAGTACATACAGTGACTTCCAGTTCAGCTATTTCCCTGAGCTAGAGGACGTTGATATGGAACTAACTGTTGGTATTAATAATGCCTTCAATGAAGCGCCACCAGCATGTTATAGCTGTTCTTTGAATGGTTATGATCCTTCGGTTTATGACCCAGAAGGTAGCTTCAGTTATGTCTCAGTAAAGATGAAGTTCTAAGCTGAAACAAAACGTTCGATAAAATGGGGCTTCGGCCCCATTTTTACTATTAATTATTAACTAACTCTTTGAAAAAACAGAAAGATGCTTTAACCTGAGTGAAGAGATCATAAGCTGATATGGCTACAATAACGCATGACTTCACCACTATCATCTATACATATTCTGCAGTTATTATTAAAAGCTGACTGGATCACGCAGGAGCAATTTGATGCTGCAAAGATCCATCTGCGACGCGCTGATCACAAGTTACATCCTATTGAGCAAGTCGCTCAGCTATCACTGACACGACACGACCAAAACCAGAAAATAATTGATGAAGAAGTTCTAACCCGTTTTGTAGCAGGCCTTTATAAACTTCCCTACTACCGAATTGATCCCCTTAAAGTCAAAGTAGACGAAGTGACCGAGGTAATGTCGTACGCTTACGCGCAGCGTCATGGAATATTAGCGGTGGAGGTAGATGAGGGCGAGGGAGCAGTTAAAGTTGCGGTCATGAATCCAGAGAACTTATCCTGGAAAGAAAGTCTGGCCCAAATTGTCAGTAAAGACATAGTACCAGTCTTTGCAAACCCAGCTTCCATTAAACGCTATCAAAAAGAGTTTTATCAACTCTCTGCATCTGTAGCCGGTGCCAAAAATACCAAGATGCAGAATGACTCTAATGTTCAAAATCTTGAGCAATTAATTGAGTTGAAGGAGGGCGAGGAAGCTGATGCCAATGACAAGCATATCGTACAAATTGTTGACTGGCTTTTACAATATGCCTTTAAAGAACGAGCCAGTGATATCCACATTGAACCACGTCGCGAAGTAGGAAAAATCCGCTTTCGTATTGACGGTGTATTACATAATGTTTACGAGTTACCTATTGCTATTACGCATGCTGTTATTTCGCGTCTGAAAATATTAGGTCGAATGGATTTAGCTGAAAGACGTAAACCCTTGGACGGAAGGGTAAAAACCAAAGCACCAAACGGACAAGAAATCGAACTACGTTTATCCACTCTGCCAACAGCATTTGGAGAAAAGTTTGTTGGCCGTATTTTTGATCCAACAGTGTTAACGCGAGAGTTTTCTGAGTTAGGACTCGAGCCAGAAACCGAGCATACGTGGCGAGAGCTTATCGGTCAGTCAACAGGTATTGTATTACTGACAGGGCCAACTGGCTCGGGTAAAACAACGACCTTGTATACTTCACTAAAATTATTGGCAACCTCGGAAGTTAATGTCTGTACAATTGAAGATCCGATAGAGATGGTTGACCCGAGGCTCAATCAGATGCAGGTTCATCATGATATTGATCTCGATTTTGCTGCGGGCGTGAAAGCTCTTTTGCGTCAGGACCCTGATATCATCATGATCGGTGAGATTCGCGATAAGGAAACGGCGCAGATGGCAGTTCAGGCTGCGTTGACGGGACACCTTGTTATTTCCACGCTGCATACGAATGACGCTCCATCAGCGATGAGCCGTCTGATTGAAGTCGGCGTTGAACCCTATCTGCTTAATGCGACCATGCTGGGTGTTATGGCGCAGAGACTCGTTCGTACCTTGTGCCCAAGCTGTAAACAAAAAACAAAAATTAATCCCGATGCCTGGAAAGTTTTAACCCATGGCGATGTCAGTGATACCTTAGTAATGCCGGAAGAGGTCTATGAGCCTGTTGGCTGTGATGATTGTCGACATACCGGTTATCAGGGTAGACAGGGTATTTATGAGCTGATGCGTGTTACAGATGATCTTAAAGATCTCATCCATGATGATGCACAGATCAAAAGCTTGCGCAAACAGGCACAGAAAGATGGTATGCACTTACTCAGAATTAGTGGTGCCTACAAAGTGGCACAAGGACTGACGACTATTGAGGAAGTGTTGCGGGTCGCTCCAAAAGATAATAATTAGAAGTAACAGTAACAGGCCTTACCTGTTACTGCTTTTCTTCTTCAACATCACCCTGATCTTCAATGGCTTCATCGATGACTTCATCAGCGGGTTCAATGTCATTTTCTTCCGGCTCTTCCTCAACCAGTTCCGCAGCACCAGGCTTGGGCTCTTCCAGTTTCTTCAGGACCTGATAGTAGCGGCGGATGTTATTGACATACTTGACGGGCTCATCGCCGCGGGCGTAACCAAATCGAGTTTGTGAATACCATTTTTTCTGTCTTAGTAGTGGCAGGAACTTTTTCACTACAAGCCACTTATCAGGATTTTCCCCAGCTTTCTGGGCCAGACGTCTGGCGTCTTCCAAATGACCAAAGCCAACGTTGTAACCCGCAAGCGCGAACCAGGTACGATCGGGGTCGCTGATTCGATCCGGGATCTTATCCTTCATAAGACGGAAGTATTCGGCGCCGCCCATTATGCTCTGCTCAGCATCGATTCTGTTTTCGATACCAAGTTGGCGGGACGTGTCCTGGGTTAACATCATTAAGCCCCTAACTCCGGTAGGAGATCGAGCTTTGGGATTCCAATGCGACTCTTGATAGCCCATTGCGGCCAGGAACCGCCAATCCAGGTCGTCACCGGCAGCTTCATAGAAAAATGGTTTGAACTCTGGGAGCTTGCTTTCAATAGCGCGATGGAAAGCGCGGCTACCGACATAGTCAAACTTGGATAAGTGCCCATAGTACCGCTCGATAAGATAGGACAAGGTTCCATCTTCACGGATACGACTAAAGAACTCTATCACTTTGATAAATAGACTGTTATCTTCACTCTTACTGAAGACCCAGGCCAGGTCTTCTGGCTCAGAAACACTAAATGCAACTGCTAACTCAGGTTGAACCTGTCGCATTAAATCAAGCTCATTTGAGTCAACGATAGTATATTTGATTTCTCCTGAAAGTACCTGATCCAGCAAGTCCTGCGTGGTCAGGTCCGAGCGTTCAGTCCAGCTTAAATTAGGATAGTCTTCCTGAACATCATATAGATCTTCAGAGTGGGAGCTATTACCTATAACGGTCAGTTGCTCATCTACCTGGGAAAAATCTCTAGGTCGCTTGGTTCCTTTGAGGTACACCAGCTTACTGGTAATGCTCTGGTATGGAGGACCAAAGCGTAACCTTTCCTGACGCTGTTTGGTCACGGTTAAACCTGCGGCAGCGAAGTCTACCTTGCCTTCTTCAACTTCGCTTAAGATCTTGGCGATATCATTATGTGTGACGATTTCTACGCGTACGCCCAGATCCTCAGCGAATAGTTTGACCAACTCGTACTCAAAGCCCGAAAAACCACTCTCACCGACTGACATTGTGGTTGGAGAAATACGGCTATAGACTTTGATGTAGCCCTTATCCTTAATGCGTTCGAGCTGTGATTTTTGCTGATAGTCGCATGAAGTTAGACCCAGTACTCCAATAGAGATGAACGCAAGCAAGCCAAGTGTTTTCGCAAAATGGTTTATCATTCAATGATTATCAAATAGTTATCCTCTAGTCGGCATTATGGGGGTAAATACTAAAAAAGTGCAAATTTAAGCGTTTAAATGCATTCAATGTCTTATCAAAAAGTCCTAGATGGAGTAAAATTTGCGCACTTATGTCATCCACTCCACAGTTTAGAGAAGTTTATGCTCATACTACGCGGAAACCCAGCCTACTCACAATTCCAGAAACAACGTTTATTTGAAGAAGCTAGCGCCATAGAGCCAAAAATTGCAGAAGTTTATGGTGAGTTTGTCCATTATGTTCATACTAATGACGAATTGACCGAAGATGAACTGCAGGTGCTGGATCGCTTGCTGGAGTATGGGCCTTCACGAGTTACCAGTGAACATACAGGTAAACGTATGATTGTAGTTCCACGTCCTGGCACCATTTCTCCATGGTCCTCAAAAGCGACAGATATCGCACAAAACTGTGGGTTGGAAAAGATTATCCGTATTGAGCGCGGCGTAGCGGTCTACTTTAATACTGCCGAGGGAATCAGCATTGAGGCTGACGTTGCTGAACGCTTAAAGCCACTTATCCATGACCGCATGACTCAGGCCGTTCTTAGTCAGCACCAGGAAGCAGAGCAACTTTTTGTACAGGAAAGCCCGAAGCCTTACGCAACGGTCGATATCCTGAAGGGTGGTCGTGAAGCGCTGGAAATAGCCAATGTAGAGATTGGGCTGGCATTAGCGGATGACGAAATCGATTACCTGGTTGAAAGTTTTACGCAGTTGGGTCGCAACCCGATCGACGTTGAGCTTATGATGTTTGCACAAGCGAACTCAGAGCACTGCCGTCATAAGATTTTCAATGCATCGTGGACCATTGATGGCATCGACAAGGATCTATCGCTATTCAAAATGATCAAAAACACCTATGCCAATAATTCGGAAGGTGTCCTCTCTGCGTATAAAGATAATGCAGCTGTTTTTGAAGGTTTTAGCGCTCATCGTTTCTTCTCCAATGCTGAAACTAATGAATATGAGTATCACCTAGAGCCAGTTCATGTCCTGTGTAAAGTAGAAACCCATAACCACCCCACCTGTATCTCTCCGTACCCTGGTGCTTCTACGGGTTCTGGTGGTGAAATTAGAGACGAAGGCGCGACTGGTATTGGCGGCAAGCCAAAAGTCGGTCTAACCGGCTTTACGGTATCGAATTTGCGTGTACCTGGCTACGAGCAGCCATGGGAAACTGATTTCGGCAAGCCTGAACGTATTGTCACCGCCCTTGATATTATGTTGGAAGGTCCGATTGGTGGCGCCAGCTTTAATAATGAATTTGGTCGTCCTGCGGTGAACGGATATTTCCGTACTTTCGAAGAAAAGTTCACATTCGAATATGGCGAAGAAGTTCGCGGTTACCATAAGCCGATCATGATTGCGGGCGGTATGGGTAACATTCGTGAGCAGCATGTTGAGAAAAAAGAAATTAAGCCGGGTTATAAAGTTATTGTATTGGGTGGCCCTGCAATGTTGATTGGTCTGGGCGGTGGTGCTGCATCATCAATGGCATCAGGTTCCAGTCAGGAAGATCTCGATTTTGCTTCGGTACAGCGTGACAACCCGGAAATGGAACGTCGCTGTCAGGAAGTCATCGACCGTTGTTGGGCGATGGGTGAACGTAATCCAATTGAATTCATCCACGACGTGGGTGCTGGCGGCTTATCTAACGCTATCCCTGAATTAGTACACGATGGCGAGCGTGGCGGTAAGTTTGAATTACGCCGTGTACCGAATGCCGAGAAGGGTATGGCACCTGTTGAAATCTGGTGTAACGAAGCGCAGGAACGTTATGTTCTGGCGGTTGCTCCAGATAGCCTCGAGCGCTTCGAAGCGATTTGTTCGCGTGAGCGCTGCCCGTTTGCCGTAGTGGGTGAAGCGACGGAAGAGCTGCACCTTGAAGTCAACGATGAGCATTTCGAGAATAAACCGGTCGACTTACCAATGGACATTCTGTTTGGTAAGCCACCAAAGATGCACCGCGAAGCAAAAACATTATCTAAGCCATCGACGAAGTTACCTCAGGTGGCAAATATTAATGATGCCATTGATCGGATTCTGGCTCTGCCAGCGGTCGCCGATAAGACCTTCTTAATCACCATTGGTGATCGTACTGTAGGTGGTATGGTGTCGCGTGATCAGATGGTTGGTCCTTGGCAGGTTCCGGTAGCGGATTGTGCAGTGACTACTTCGACGCATAATAGTTACTCAGGCGAAGCCATGGCGATGGGTGAGCGTACTCCGGCAGCATTGCTGGATAGCGCGGCTGCAGCCCGCATGGCGGTCGGTGAGTCACTGACGAATATTGCCGCAGCCAAGATTGAAGATATCCGAAAAATCCGTCTGTCAGCTAACTGGATGGCTGCAGCTGGTGCACCGGGCGAAGACGCCAATCTTTATGAAGCGGTTCAGGCCGTGGGTATGGAACTATGCCCTGAGCTGGGGATTACAATCCCGGTAGGTAAAGACTCCATGTCGATGAAAACGGTATGGGAAGAAAACGGAGAGAAGAAAAGCGTTACTTCGCCACTGTCACTGATTATTTCAGCTTTTGCCCCAGTAACTGACGTGCGCAAGAGCTTAACGCCTCAGTTACGCACCAATAAAGGTGAGACAGAGCTATTGTTGATTGACCTGGGACGCGGTAAGAACCGTCTGGGCGCAACAGCCTTCACACAGGTTTATAAGCTATTGGGTAGTGAGCCAGCAAACGTTGATTCAAGCGCGGATCTGAAAAACTTCTTCGATGCTGTGCAGACATTAAACCGTGACGATCTGGTCCATGCTTACCATGACCGCTCGGACGGTGGCTTATTAACTACATTGGTTGAGATGGGCTTTGCCGGTCATTGCGGTATCAGCGTTGATTTAAGTGGCCTCAAGGGTTCTGCTGAAGAAATTCTGTTTAATGAAGAGCTGGGTGCGGTATTACAGGTTCCGGCAGACAAGCGCGCTGCAGTAGAAGCGGTTCTGAAACAATATAAAGTAGACGAGTTCAGTCACTTCATTGGTGTCCCAGCAGAAACGCAAACGTTCAGTATCACGAAAGATGGTGACGATATCGTATCTCGTGAGATGAAGGATTTGCGTGCGATCTGGTCTGAATTAACTTATCACATGCAGAAGCTTCGTGATAATCCGAAGTGTGCTGAAGAAGAGTACCAGGCGAAGCTGGATATGAGTAATCCGGGTATCAAGCCAAAACTAACCTATGATATACACGAGAATATCGCAGCGCCAATGATTAACGGTGGGGTTCGCCCACGCGTGGCTATCCTTCGCGAGCAGGGTGTTAACAGCCATCTAGAAATGGCGGCGGCACTGACCAAAGCTGGTTTTGAATGTGTTGACGTCCACATGAGCGATATCCTTAGCGGTCGTGTCAGTCTGAATGACTTTATTGGTGCCATGGCCTGTGGTGGCTTCTCGTACGGTGACGTTCTGGGTGCTGGTGAAGGTTGGGCGAAATCAATCTTATTCAATAGCCGAGCTCGCGACGAATTCGAAGCCTTCTTTAACCGAGGCGATACCTTCAGTTTAGGTATCTGTAATGGCTGTCAGATGATGTCAAACCTAAAAGAACTGATTCCAGGTGCGGACCATTGGCCACACTTCGTTAAAAACGAATCGGCGCAGTTCGAAGCCCGTTTTGCCATGGTTGAAGTCGCAAAATCACCATCACTGTTCATGCAGGGCATGGAAGGTTCTCGCCTGCCAATCGCTGTATCGCATGGTGAAGGTCGCGCGCAATTCAAGTCAGACGAAGCTGCAGATCAGGTTAATCAGTCAGGACTGGTTACCGCTCGCTATGTTAACAACTACGGTGAAATTGCAGAGACTTATCCAGCCAACCCAAATGGCTCAGCGCATGGTATTACTGGCCTGACGACCACAGATGGTCGCGTAACGATCATGATGCCACATCCGGAGCGTGTTGCTCGTACGGTACAGAACTCGTGGAGACCGGATGAGTGGAGTGAAGACGGTGCGTGGCAGCGTATATTCTACAACGCCCGTCGTTCGATTGGTTAGTCTTGCTTATCATCCCGCGGTTTGACCGCGGGATCCTGCGTATTTAATTAGAAGTATATTTCGTTCTTTCAGCGAGTTACTTTTTCTTAACGCCTAAGAAAAAGTAACCAAAAAGAAGTGCGCCCCGACATCGAGGTTATTCTCCGAATAACTTCCTTCGCAATCCTCAAATCACTTAACGCACCATGAAATACAGTCCGTCCCTGGCCTGAATTTCATTATTCAAAACGTCCTGTTTTGAATTGCTATGATTTGTTTATTGCTCAGCTCAATGTAAGGGGAAGAAACCCTCGAAGTCGCTATCGCTCTTTCGAGGCTACGCTTGTTTGATCAACGTAGATATCAAAAAATGTTCCACCAAACTCATTATGCCCTGAAAACCCATGAGGACCATCCCAGCGTTTAGAGAGTAATCAACCCCAAAATTATTATATTTGTTGGGCATCGCTGCTCTCCGCCCAACCTATTCGCACTGGTAGATTTTTTTCAAAAAAAACTTATTACTCTTTATTACAGGTAAAGGTTAGTTCCGCGTTTAAAGGCGTCCAGCCTCTTGAACCATGAGTTACCCAGTCTTTTTCAACCATGTACATATTTTTACTTTGGCAAAACTCATTTGCTTTTTTCAAAGCCAAACCTTTTACATCAGACCAACTTGGAAACTGGCCTCCCATTTCCGCAGAAACTCTGTAGGTTTCTTTACCAACTGGGATTACTTCGCTTGTAGTAGCACAACCAGCAAGTAGAGTAGAAAAAAAAACTGAACATATTAGTAGCTTCATATTTCACCTCCAAATAAATGGCAAATAAATGGGGTCAGAGTACATTTTATTTATCAGACGAAATAAACTCCGCTCTTAATCACTTATATCCTGGCTAACATATACAACAGCTGACTTGCTGTCACCGTCAGCAATTATAAAGTCGCTTTTCCCGTCATTGTTTAAATCTGCTAAAGCAATTCCCCAGGGATTAGGAATACTTGAGTGCTCAAAGCTAATAGTTTCTATAGAAGTTTTACTTCCAAAAATAGCCAGGATTTGTCCCGACCAGTTACTGACCAAAGCGTCTTTTATACCATCGGCGTTTATATCTCCAATTGCGATTTGCTTTGCCCCAGATGAAGACTGTATTTCAGTTTTTTCCTCTTCAAGAAAGTTTCCATTTCCATCGCCCGGAATGACTGTGATTAAACTGCCATTGGTAGCTATCACTAAATCCATGTTTCCATCCCCGTTCATTTCTGCTAACTCGACCGCAAAGGGAGAGCCTGTTTGCGATAACTTTTTTAAGGAAAAGGTCATATCGTTAGAATTATTGTTAATAACGACACCAATGTGATTCTGGTTGGGAGTAACAAAGTCTAAAGCTTCGTCACCATTGATATCGTTGATAGCAAATCCGCGGTAGGGGTCGCCCCCGACGTTGATCACTTTCCCTGGCTTTTGGAAACTTCCATTAGACAGACCTTTAAGAACTAATAATCCTTCGTGTGTACGGCTATCAACAATCAGGTCTACCTTATTATCACCGTCAATATCACTCAACCGAACTTCATGGGGGTGAGGTTTGATGTCGATGTTGAACGGTGACTGTTGCGCTTTTTTAAAAGCTCCCTTACCATCACCCAATAATAAAGTGACGTATGATGTTTCGTGATTAGCGATGGCAACATCGGAATTTCCATCGTTATTGATGTCCGATACCGATATGCCTGAAGGGCTATCTCCTACAGGGAAGCGCCCAACTTCAATCAACTTACCCTTACCATTTCCCTGATAAGCAATAATATTGTTGTCTGTATAATTCGCAATAATAACATCCTGATATCCATCTGAGTTAAAGTCACAGACGGCCATTGATGCTTGGCCCGATCCTACTTCAAGCGGGAAGGTTGAATAAGCTGTACTACCTATGTCAACCGCTTTGGCTGAATTCATAGAGTTAAATAATCCAAGAGAAGCAAGCAGGACGTAAGAAATACTCTTAATTGGGGTCATGAGGCCACCTTTATCCTTTTACGAATGAAGTTAATTTAAATAAAGCATGTAATGTGCTTTAAGTTTTTTTTATCGGTTATTGGATTTGTAACTTAAAGCGTGCCTATTATGATTCAGCGCTTGAGTCTGAGCTTTCCATCTGGCTTTCTTTCATATTAATCATCAAGCTCACGCGGTTACTTTCGAATTCGTAGCCAAAGGTTAGAAGTTCACCAAATATGAGCCCACACCCAAAGGCATGATTGCTACTGACGCCTTTAACTTTTTCGATTCTTCTCGAAACCCATTGCTCCGCTTTTTTGTTGATACGGCTATCTGAAGCAGTGACTTCTTTCCAGATTATGGGGTATTTGGGTTTTACTTCTGTTTCCAATTTTTCGATGGCCTGATTAATCTTTTGAACCATCCGCGGTAATTCGCCATCAAGCAGATTGCCGCATTTGCTATTTTGATATTCAGTGAAAAGTGTGCCTGTACCGATGACTTTTTCTAAATCACGTTGAATGAGAAGTTCATGATCGGAGGCTAGTGATGGTGTGGCTGCGAATAACGATAAGATTATTGAAAGTTTTAATATGTTCATAAGCATTTTAAAAGCAGAATTTGCGTTCCCTGTTAAGTGTCCCTGACGTTATTTTTTGTAGGATATCACACCTTTTTAAATTAGGACATTTCCTTAAAATGTCAGGTAACTTAACATGATGCTTACTTGCATTGACCCAGGTCTCAAAACGCTTCATTTCGTTTGTTTTTAATTTTTTTACCCGCTAAGTTTTTGACAAGTAAAGTATGGAAGCTTTGCTGCAGCGAAAGGGTTTTTGCTGAGAAGCTGATAGGGAAATTTTTCCTTTTCTATGGATTGCCATAGATTCTTTATCACTTTCATTATCCACTGATGTAATACAAGTACGTATTGCTTATTAATTCATATTGTTAAAGGAGTAATTATCTATGAATTACAGATCTATGTTCAAAGGAACGAAACTAAAAATGTTAACGTCGGCTATAGCTTTAGCTTTGACTACCTCAGTTGCTTCTGCTGACGAGGGTACTGATCAAGACTTGTCTGGTGTAAAAAAACAAACCAGTGCTGAAGCTTTTGAAGCTGACGTGGCGATTTTGTCACGTGAAAAAGGGGTGGATAAAGCATCTGTTGCAAGAGCAATGAAGTTCCAGGAGAAGTTTGAAAGTCAAGCGGCAGAGCTTATGGCTAAGTTTCCTAACAAAATCTCACGCATCTGGTTAGAGCCTGCACCGAGTCAAATGGCCCATATTCAATTCGTGGGTCGCGTACCAGCAGTTCAGTTACCTGCTAATGTTTCAGCTAAAGGTGGTGGTCGTTTCTCGTTACAGGAAAACATTCAACGCGCAGAACATATCGCGGATGTATTGAAGAAGTCAGGCAAGCGTAATTTCATGACCTATTTTGATGCTCGTACTGGTAAAGTGAAAGTTGAAATGGCGATGCCTAATCCTGCAAAAGGTCCAAACAAGGCACAGGTATTGGAGCTCCTGCAGCGCAATGCAAAACGTGACTTGGATATGCCTCGTGGTTTACAGGCGATTGCTGAAGGTGACATTGATCTGGATGTCATTCAGAGCGAAGACGAAATCTATACCTTTGAACATAGTCGTGGCGGTAACTGGCTGCGTGATGATGGTTTCAGGGAGTGCACCAGTGGCTAGTCAGTGAGCGGTCCGAATGGCGACGGTATTGTTACTGCGGCTCATTGCACAGGCTTGAACCAGTTCGAAGAATCTACTTCGTCTATATACGGCATGACATGGCGTTCAGAGGAACGTGGAAATGGTGACGCTGAATATCATACAACGTCACATATTGAACCCGCAGAATTCTATGCAACTTCGGCCAGTATTCGTGACGTCAATAGTATCAAGTCGACGATTTTTATGTTCCCAGGTTCCTCTGTTTGTGAGTATGGGCGTTCTTCTAATACACGTACCTGTAATCATGATGTGATTGCGACAGGCGTAACGGCGACCTTTACCGATGGTGTAACCGTTAAAAATCTGGTTCGTGTGACTGGTGATAATTCAATCGGTGGCGACAGCGGCGGTGGCTGGTCATGGAATAATAAAGCATGGGGTGTCCACAGTGGCTCCAATGGTACGACCTCGTTATTTACTCCAGTACAACGTGTACAAAAAGAACTTAACGTAACGATTAAAACAAAATAGCCGTAGGCAATCAGGGAGCCTCTGGCTCCCTCTTAATACGTTTCATCGTGGTTATATAAAAAGTCTATGACCATTTTATTACAAATACTTAGCTTCAAAATCTTCAATTGCTGTGGCATAGTAAACACACTATTTTCTACCCCTCCTGATAAGTATGTTTGAGCCTAAACTAAATAGGTCTGCTTTATCGTTTATCGAATCAGATGCCGCTGATTGTTTAACTAAAATAAATCGTGGCGTAGAGAAAGAGAGCTTACGAGTCACTCAAGACGGTTATTTATCCATGAAACCGCATCCAAAAGAGTGGGGCTCAGCTCTTACCAACAAATTTATTACTACGGATTATTCTGAAGCTCTACCTGAGCTGATTACCCCAGTTACACAGGATCGCCTTGGTCCTCGACAATGGTTGGATGATATACATCGATTTATCGCTGCCTATATGGAAGACGAGGTGCTATGGGTGGGCAGTATGCCGTGCATCATGACAAAAGAAGAAGATGTTCCTCTGGCTGATTACGGTACATCGAATGTCGGAATGATGAAGCATATTTATCGGAGAGGCCTGGGCTATCGCTATGGCCGCTATATGCAGACCATTGCTGGTGTTCATTATAACTTCTCGTTGCCGGAAGAGTTCTGGCCAAAATACCGGGAATTTTTAGGCTCAGAAGAAAACCTCCAGGACTTTATATCGAAGCAATATCTGGGGTTGATACGGAACTACCTGCGTTACTGTTGGTTGCTCCCTTATCTGTTCGGAGCTTCTCCTGCAATGTGTAAGTCCTTCGCAAAGGGAGAGGGCGGTGCTTTCTTAACGGAGGAAACAGACGGCTCTATGTACGGTGATTATGCAACGTCACTGCGCATGAGTGACTTGGGTTATCAGAATAATGCTCAGTCCAAATTTTCTATTCGTCACAATGACTTAGAAGAATATACGGCCGAATTGGAGCGTGCCATAAGAACTCCGGATCAGTTCTATCAGGAGCTGGGGGTAAAGGTCGATGGAGAGTACCGTCAACTTAATGCCAACCTATTGCAAATTGAGAATGAATACTACGCAAAAATCCGTCCCAAGCGGACAATTAACAGTGGTGAGCGTCCGACCCAGGCATTGAATCGTCGAGGTGTCGAGTATGTTGAAGTACGCTCGTTGGATCTTAATCCGTTCGATCCACTGGGCATCAGCCAGTCACAGGTAGACTTCCTGGATGTATTTTTATTGTTCTGTTTACTACAGGATAGTAAAGAGCAGTCAGATCGTGAAAACGCCGAAAATGATGAAAATTTCCGTCGCGTGGTCTATTACGGACGCAAGCCAGACTTGAATTTATTGCGAAATAACCGATCATTACGACTGAAAGATGCTAGTTTGCAGATTTTCGAAGAAATGCGCCCGGTTGCAGTCTTGCTCGATAAATGTAACCATACGCGGTCTTATACGAAAGCGCTGTCGGAAGCCATCGAGATGGCTAACGATCCATCTAAAACACTTTCTGGCCTTTACTACGATGATATCAGGCGTAGTGGACAAGGTTATTTTGGCTACACGATGGGGCTTTCTGTAAAAACTCAGCAGGAATTTTTATCCAAAGCTGTTGAGTCGCGTACGCAGCAAATGTTTGAGCACGAAGCTGCAAAGTCGATACTGGAACAGCAGAATATCGAAGATAGCGAAACTCTTAGCTTTGAAGAATATCTTGAGCGGTATTTTGCAGAGTAGGGCTGTTCGGGGATATGCTGAGTGAAGTCAATTTAAACTTAGAGGAGTTATATGAGCTCTAGTACAGAAATTTTTAAACTATGGGGAATGAGTATCGGTCCTATTGAGATCGCATTTGGCCTGTATCTGGTCTTTATGTTGGCGATTGGTATTTGGGCATACATGAGAACCAATGACTCTAGCGACTACATGTTAGGCGGTCGTGGCCTAGGTGGCGCTGTAACTGCACTGAGTGCTGGCGCATCTGATATGAGTGGCTGGATTTTGATGGGCTTGCCAGGCGCTATTTACTTCTCAGGTTTGTCTGAATCCTGGTTAGCACTATTTTTGATTATCGGTGCTTACATCAACTGGAAATTTATTGCAGGGCGTCTCCGTTCTTACACGGAAATTGCTGATAATGCATTAACTCTTCCAGATTATTTTGCTGGCCGATTCCACGATGGTGGTAAGTGGCTACGAATCGCTGCCGTTATTGTTATGATTGTATTCTACGGCTATTACATCGGTTCAGGCTTGGTCGCTGGTAGTAAGCTATTCGAGTCTAGCTTTGGTTATGACTACAACACGGCGTTGCTGGTCAGTACCATCGTAATTATTTCTTATACGTTCCTTGGTGGTTTCCTTGCTGTAAGTTGGACGGACTTCTTCCAGGGCTTAATCATTGCTATCTCGCTGGTAGTCGCTCCAATCGTACTGTTGGTGGAATACAATGGTCTTACTAACATCGTTGAGGGTGTTCGTGCGACTGGCGAAACCATGGGTAAAGAGAATTTAGCCAGCTTCACAGCCGGTTTATTTGATGAGAATGGTGCCTTCCTTTGGATTACATTCCTTTCACTAATGGCTTGGGGTCTAGGTTATTTTGGACAGCCACACATTCTAGCCCGCTTTATGGCGATTAAGAGTGTTAACACGGTACCACAAGCACGTCGCATTGGTATGACGTGGATGGCGATCTGTGTACTTGGTGCAGTGTTTATCGGTTTTGCCGGTATCGCGTACTTTGGCGGTGACTTCGCGGCCAGTGAGTACAAGTTACTGACAACTGAAGAAGTTAATGCTTTGAACACTCAGCATGGCGCTGAAAAAGTATTCCTACTATTAACTCAGGCATTATTTAATCCATGGTTAGCAGGTTTCTTGTTAGCGGCTATTATGGCTGCGGTAATGAGTACCATTGATTCGCAATTACTGGCGGTATCAAGCTCAGTAACAGAAGACGTCTATAAACCTTACCTACGTCCAAAAGCTTCTGAAAAAGAGCTGGTATGGGTAAACCGTTTTACAGTCTTGCTGGTGGCCGGTATTGGTATTGGCGTTGCTATGAGTGGTAGCAAAAATGTTCTGAACCTGGTTGGTCAGGCATGGGCTGGCTTTGGTGCGGCTTTCGGCCCAGTGATTATCTTATCACTGTTATGGAAGAATATGACGCGCCAAGGTGCATTAGCTGGTGTGATTACCGGTGGTGTCACTGTGTTAGTCTGGGATTACCTTGGAAGTAACACGGATATTGAATTGTTCGGATTATATGAACTGTTACCGGGCTTCATTTTAGCTATGCTAGCAATTTACCTTGTGAGTAAGGTCACAACGGTCAGCGAGCAAACTGCTAACCAGTTCGACTGGTACAGCAGCGAATTTAAGAAATATAAAAGCTAATGAGCCAGTTAGTGATTAGAGAAGCGGCGCGGGAAGACGCGCCGCAGATCCTTGAGTTTATTAAAGACCTTGCCGACTATGAAAAAATGTCTGATGAGGTTGTCGCTACAGTAGAAGATATCGAGCAGACAGTGTTTGCGGAGCAGCCCAAAGCCTACTGTTTAATAGCAGAGTGGGAAGGGCAGAGCGCTGGGTTTGCCTTGTATTTCTACAGTTATTCTACTTTCCTGGGAAAGCATGGCATATATCTTGAGGACCTGTTCGTGAAACCTGAGTTCAGGGGAAAGCGAATTGGTATGACGTTGCTTAAACGTCTGTCTAAAATTGCCGTGGATAATGACTGTAAGCGAATGGACTGGTCCGTGCTGGACTGGAATAAGCCGGCAATCGAGTTTTATGATTCGATAGGAGCCAAGCCACAGAAAGAATGGTTGGGTTATCGGTTAACAGGAGAGGCATTAAGTAAGTTCGCTGAATAAACTCAGGACACTGTAATCTTATTCTAAACGCCCGTTAAGGGCGTTTTTTATGCCTACAGGATAATGATCTTGATCAAGACTTAGTAAACGCCCTATGCTATTGTCTAGATAGACATTGTAATTAAGGAGTTAGCATGTCGTTATTTAATCATATTGTTGTAGCGGTCGATTTACGCAAAGAAAGTAAAAAGATTATTCAGAAAGCACAAGGTGTGTTAGCTAAAGGCGGTGAGTTGGAGCTGTTGCACGTTGCTGAACCGATTGATGCGGGTCTATGGGCAGGCGCTCCTTTCGGCGCGGTAGTAGTGAATACCGAAGAGCTTGAACAGGAGGCGTTAAAAGCTAAAGAAAAGCGTTTGCGTGAACTGGGAAAGCATTTCAGTATCTCAGAAAGTAAACAGCATATTGAAATTGGTAAGCCTTCTCGAGTTATTAAGAAGTATGCAGAAGACAACAAGTGTGATTTGATCGTGATTGGGACCCATGGGCAGAATGGCTGGGAACTGCTACTAGGATCCACCGCTAACGGTGTATTACATGGTTCTCCCTGCGACGTTCTAACTATTCAAATGAAGCTGAAAGAGCAATAAACTATTCAGGATAGCTTCTCCCAAACTCCAGATATACCGTAATACCTCATCAGGTGTTGCGGTATTATCTTATCTCATTTTCATAAGTTACCTCTGTAAATTTTTACTTTATTCGATCTTAAATAAATCACGATATTTGCTAATACGTCATATAGCGTATATTTGACATTATACGCAAAAAAGCGTAATTTATATCGTATACGCTAAAATACGTATAATTGATAAGGTTGGTGGTGAATGAATCGACAAGCCGAGAAAGAGGTCAGCCCCCTGAAACAAGTAGCTGTTATTACTGGTGATATCATTAACTCTCAGACTAGTGAAGAGGGCGAGGGTTGGTTGCCTGCATTACAGGACTACTTATCAAAATTTGGCGAGTCTCCCAGAGACTGGCAGGTATTCCGTGGAGACAGCTTTCAGGTAATTATCGAAGAGCCGGAGAAAGCACTTCTTTTTGCTATTGGTTTAAAAGCCGTTATTAAACACTTTAAAAAGCTTGATGTCCGTATGGCGATAGGTATTGGTCAGGTGCGGACCCGCGCAGATCAGGCACTTCAGTCAAATGGTGAAGCCTTTGTTAATTCCGGTAGAATGTTCGATTCGCTCAAAAAACAGACTCTTGCAGTCAAAACACCCTGGCAAGATTTTGATAAAGCGATTAACCTATTCCTCAAACTGGCATTGCTGACCATGGACGACTGGTCAGAAACCAGTGCCGAAGTAGTTGCTGCAAGCCTGGAAAAGCCGGGTGCAACTCAGAAGGAAATAGCTGACTTATTATCTATTCCGCAAAGCAGGGTTAGTGAGCGCTTATCAAGGGCGGGCTATGACGCCATTACCGATACTGAGCGTTACTATCGGGAGTCAGTGACAAAACGATTACAACAGGGTGAATAATGACCGTTCTATTATTGAAGTTGATTATGGCGCACTTGATCGCCGACTTTCTGATTCAGCCATTAGGATGGATACAGGATAAAGAGAAAAAGGCCTTCGTTTCGAACAAGCTGATATTGCATTCGTTGGTTCATGCCACTTTATATGCAATGGCATTTGGCTTTGCTCCAGAGTACTGGTTAGGTTGGACCGTTTTACTGGTAACGCATTATTTGATTGATGGCTTTAAGTCCATCAGTAATCGCCTTGTAGTAGAAGAGAACTCCACTTTTTTTAATCGTCGCAGTTTGTTCTTTATGGATCAATTGCTACACATCGCAATAATCTTTCTGGTTGTTGGCTATTACCATCCGGAGCTATATCAATATAACCTTGATGCGGAGCAGTTATGGTTATTGGCAATTGCTCTTTTATTGCTGACACGTGTTTCTTCTATCGTGATTAAGGTCTTAATTTCTAGATGGTCGCCCCTCAATGTAAATGATGCCGGTCAAACCAATCATTCGTTGGCAAATGCAGGTAGTTATATAGGTTTTCTGGAACGGCTGTTTATTTTTGTTTTTATTGTTACAAATCACTGGGAAGGTGTGGGATTTTTGTTGGCGGCAAAGTCAGTATTTCGATTTGGTGATTTAAAAGAAGCCCATGACCGTCGGCTGACCGAATATATTTTGATTGGAACCTTAATTAGTTTTGGCTTGGCAATTGGTATTAGTCTGGGCTACGTATACTTTAAGAGCATGATTTAATCTGCTTCAGCGATGAGCTCACTAAAGTCTTCACGATAATCATTAAGATAATCGATAAAATGCTCAATTTGCTCGTCGCTAGCTGTTTCATAAAGCGCTATCTGTAACTGCTTACGCAGTTTATTGTTGTGCTGAGAATCTGCGATATGCTCTGGTGTCCGTAATTGTCGGGGCTCTCTCAGTAGGCTGTAAATAGCTTTTTTGCCTGACTCGGTCTGGCGCTCTGCCAGTGCCAGCTTAAAGGCCTGACGCCATCTTTCCAGATATTGAATTCGAAACTCTGTAGTCGGCTTTAACTGGTTAACAGTATCTATAATTAGCTCTTCCTGCTCTTTGGTTAAGTCTCCCAGCCATTCTTCATAGGAATCTTTAGCTTCTTCCTGCGTATCTTCCAGGCGCTCCTCTCTGGATTTCTCAAGATAGCCTTTAGACTCTTCTTTAGCTGATGCATCTAGGTTACGCATAAACTCTTCAACCTGTTCATCACTGAGCCTCGATAGTTCTACAACAGCATCATCTAAGGTCTGATCGAGAATGTCATGATAAAAGCCTATGAGTCTGTCACCGTAGGTGTCATAGTTTTGTGTAAGGGTATCGTTTTCCAGGTGACTGATAACGTCATCAATAAACTGATTGTAGCGGGGTAGCTGGGTAAGGCGGTGCCATTTAGCATGCTTATCAACCAAAGACTCAATTCTCTCTTCCTGTGCAGAAGTGAGAGTGACATAGTCATCAGCATACCAGGTGGAAACCCAGCCCAATCGATTGTACCAGAACTGAAAACCACACCCCTGAAGGATACAGAGTAATATCGCTATTAGGCTGATTCGTATCGATTTGTTCAAAGTGTTTAATCTCCTGCTGAAACCGCTAACACGCGACTCATTGTTTGCTTAAAGGCACACGTTTATCAATATTAAGTTTAATCATGAGTGCTGAATATTATGTGAATGGTATTAGCATAACATTGCCATTGTGTAAGGACAGTAATACACTAGCGCTTGATTTTATTAAAGTATTTCCATTAAAGGACAGACAATAACTTAACAGAGGACGCCATGAAAGCACTTTCGATAAAACACTTACTAATTTCTACCGTTGCCTGGGGCTTGCTGGTGACGGGGTGTACGGAGTCAGAAAACAAAGGATCTGCGCCTGAACCAAATTTCAAACTGGAAAATGTCACTGAGCAAGGTTGGTTATATAGCAACCTGCCTGAAAGCACCGTTGCATATGTCCGTCTACCCAATCCGTGGAGTTCTTTTTCACAAAAAGATGACAGCTTTAAGTATGCTTTGGGCAATAAAGAACACGTTAAAGCCGTTAAGCAAATTCAAGAAGGAATTTACAATAATATTCTTCCTCAATTAGATAAGGGTGTAAGGCCTTTCGTTGAAGGTTACCTCCAAGATGTAACGGGTCCGATTGAGATCGCTTTTATTACTCAAAATGGCCAGCCTTTAGTTGTTATTGGCTCTCAAATTAGAGAACCGGAGGAGAACAAATCTATTAATGAAGAGCTGACTACGATGATGGAGTCAGTACCTGATGCATACATTACTGCTCAGGAGGGTGAGTCTAAAGGCGTGATGATGATTCAGCAGGGTGTTCCGGTTCGATATGAGTATGACCAGAGTACTGGGAGGTTGACTTTTGTTACGGGGTTTGGCGCTTCGGTAACCAGTCTTGAAAATGCTGCTGAGCTAATAAAAACCAATGATAAACACGCCATGCTGGCATTAGAAAGCGAAATAGATGCTAGCCACCAGGGATTGTTCGCCTGGGTTAGTCCTAAGAATGCGATGCCGCTGATGCAGATGGGATTGCCCCCTGAAAAATTACAACAGATGAAAGAGATGGGTGTTGACCAGGCCAATGGTCTGGCTTTGGGCTACGGTGTTAGCGGTGGCAAAACTCGCTTAAAACTGATGCTGGATATGCCTGACGTTGGTCTTAGACAGTTTATTCCTGTGGTTAATAACAAGATTACTGCTGAAGCCGTTGGTGAAGTAAAGTGGGCAGGTATTTTGTCATTACCTACCTCTAAACAGGCTCAACGTATTGCTGAGAATCTGAAAGCGCTGGGAGAAGTTAATTTCGATTCCTGGGAGCAGCTGAATCAAGCTTTTGAGCAGGAAGTGGGCATGGAGCTGGATGTGTTGATGGATACTTTCGGACCTGAACTGGTTTTGTTTAAAGATGATATTGGTGCATTTGCTACGACTCGCTATAAACAGACTGATATTAAGAAGCTGTTATTAAAAGCTCAGGATAATATGAAGGTTGAGTACCGTACGTATGAAAAGAACGGCGCCATCATCCACCACTTAAGAGCACCTATGGCTCAATTCGATGCGAAGCCTTCTACAAATGGAGATTTTGAATCCAAAATTGGTGCTATGGCTCTACAAAACTATCATGAGAATTATTTTTGGATGTTAGAAGGTGATCATGTGGTTTTTGCCAGCGTGCCTCAGTTATTATTGGAAAGACATAGCAGGAAAGACCGCAAGAGTCTCGCTGACTGGTTCAAGCAGCAGCAAGGTGATGGTTATAAGTCTTCACTGTTGAACTTTACTGCCACGGTCGATGACTTGTCACGAACCAGCTATCACTATTACTTAGAGTCTTTGATCGTGTTGGCCGACTTATCAAATACGCAAATTGATATCATGAGTTTACCAACGGCAGACCAGTTAGGTTTTCCGGATAAGGGAACGATGGGCTTTAGCCTTCAGTCCGGCGAGCAACGCCTTGGCTTGGAGTTTACGTTTGAAAACGGTGCTACCGACATTTTAGTTGGTGGAGGCGCGACCACGTCGGCCGCAGTTATTGGTATTCTGGCTGCGGTGGCAATCCCTGCATATCAGGATTACACTAACCGAGCACAGGTTGCGTCAGCTATGAATACTGCCGAGACTGTAAAGCTACAGGTTATGATGAGTTTGGTTGAAGGCGCCAAACTAGAAGATATTGATAATGGTTATGGTGATTTTGGGCTGCCAGAGTCTTATCAAAATGCGATTATTCAAAAAGTGGTCATTAATGATGGAGTCATCACAATGTATTTGAATAATCCTTCGCTGGGTGATGGACCTCAGACCATGATTTTAAGACCCATGGTTAGCGGTAAACAGATATCCTACTGGGTTTGCTCAGAAGGAACCCTGGCTTCTAAATTTAGACCAGCAAAATGTCGTTAATCATCAGAAGAAATATAAAAAGGTGAGCTAATGCTCACCTTTTTTGTATTCGCTGCAAAAGAATGATCATTAAGACACGATGTCTAATAATTCAATCTCAAAAATAAGTGCCTGGTATGGACCGATAACACCGCCAGCGCCTTGTTCACCATAAGCAAGGTTATGCGGGACATACAGTTTCCATTTTGAACCGACTGGCATGTTCTGTAATGCCTCAGTCCAGCCTTTAATGACGCCACCAACAGGGAACTCAGCCGGTTCTCCGCGTTTGTAAGAGCTGTCGAACTCCTGACCACTGACCAGAGTACCTGCATAATGAGTGCGAACCGTTGAGTCAGCCGTTGGTTTTTCACCAGAGCCTTCAGTGATCACTTCATACTGTAGACCACTGTCTAAAACAGTGACTTCTTCACGTTTAGCGTTTTCAGCCAGGAACGCTTCGCCTTCAGCTGCAAACTGCTTTGCTTTTTCAGCATTTTCAGCTTCTACGATCTTTTGAATTTCTTGGAAAGCAGCATTAAGGTCGTCATGAGAAATTTGTGATTCTTTGCCTTCAAATGCGTCTCTAATGCCCGCGATAACTGCGTCAATACCTACGCCTGGGAAAGCGCCGCTGACCTGTTGGCCCATTTGTAAGCCAATACCATATGAAGCCTTGGCTTCAGTTGTTGAAAAATCTGTAGATGACATGGTGTCTCCGTTTTGGTGTCTAAGGTAAACATATGGGGGCTTTGAAAGCGATTTAAACCTTGGGAAAACAGATTTCGAAAAAATAACATCGAATGGCTAGCATCACTGTTTTGTTTTGGCATAATAGCCGACATATTTGTTACCAGTCCCCAGGGCCAATATGTGGTTTAAAAACTGTTTTATTTATTATCTTAACGAGCAATTCGAGCATTCTCAGGAGTCTTTCGAAGAGCATCTTAAAAATCAAAGCTTTAAACAAATAGGACGACAGGAAACGGACGCTTTTGGTTGGGTTTCTCCTTTGGGGAGAGGGCATGAACAGTTGGCACTACTGTCCAACGGCAGTTATTTGCTGGCCATGCGTAAAGAACAAAAGGTCATTCCCGCGAGTATGGTTAAGGAAGCTCTGGAGGAGCGTGTAGCGGCTATAGAAGACGCTGAGGGGCGCAAGGTTTATGGCAAAGAGAAGGCCTCGCTGAAAGATGATATTTTGAGTTTGCTGAAGCCTAAGGCCTTGACCAGGTCCAGTCATATCCATGGCTATATTGATACACACCATAATTTGCTGGTGGTTAATGCGGGCAGTGCCAGTGCGGCGGATACTTTCGTCGAGCTCCTAATTGAAACTCTGGGGTCGCTGGGTGCGATTAAATTAATGGGTGAAGAGTCTCCGGGAGCCATCATGAATCGTTGGCTGCTGGACGGTCTGCCTGAAGGCTGGGAGCTGACGGGGCAGTTTGATCTTCAGGATCCTAAAGATGAGCGTGTGGTAAAGATTAAAGGTGCGCAGGACCTGGATTTAGTTCATGAGCTGCTAGAGGATGGTTATTGGGTACAAAAACTGGGTATTCGACGTGATGAAGAGTTCAGCGCGGTACTTACCAGCGATTTATTATTGAAAAGTATTAAGTTTGATGATGAGCTGGTGAAGGAAAACGATGATATAGACGCGCAAGACAAATTAGCTCGATTTGATGCTGACTTTGTCTTAATGACACAAACTATGGCACAATTTATTAAAGAATTGATGCAGCACTTTAAGGTTAATACGGATAAGCAATGACTGAGAACGATACAACCTTAACAACCGAGCAAAAGGCGCTGGCTGTTAATTTAGACGATAAGCAATATGGTACTTTCGTAGAAATTGGTGCTGGGCAGGAGGTTGCAAGACAGTTTTTCTCAGCGGGCGCCGCCGCCGGTACTGTCGCTAAAACCATGTCAGCCTATGATATGCAGGTCAGTGATGCCATTTATGGTAAAGCCGGTCGTTATGTCAGTCGTGAGCGTTTGGAGCAAATGCTGGACTATGAATACAGCTTGTTGCATAAGCGTCTTGATACGGTTCGCCCACAGGAGACCCTTTATTTCAGTTATGCGGCAACCGTAACGGCCAAAAGCTATAGCCAGAAGAATGAGTGTCATGGCTGGATAGGTATTCGTCTACAGCTTGAAGCTGGAGCTCCAGCCAGTGAGATTCTGATGCACGTCAGGATGCTGGATGATACAAACCGAGAGCAGTCTGAGGCGCTGGGCATTCTCGGTGTTAATGTGGTCTATGGTGCTTTTAACTACAGTGATGAGCCTAAGATCTTTATTGAGTCATTGCTGGATAATCTGATTAACCCTTTCGGTCAGAAACGTATCGAAATTGATTTAATTCATTTTTCGGGCCATAAGTTTGAGAAAGTTGAAAACCGACTGATGAACCTTCATCTGGTTCGTTCCTGGTGTTGCCGTGCGGTCATGTTTGACGCCAAAGGCGACTCTGAAGTACCGATGAGTTTATTACGTAAGAAAGATGTGTTGGTCATCCGTGGATCATTTAAGCCACCAACGAAAGTACATGTGGATATGACCGAGGCTGCCATGAAGCAGTTTTTGGAAGAGGATGGCGTTGAGAGTGATAAGGTCTGTACTGTGGCCGAAATTACCATGGCTGAGCTGGAGAGTGATGTAGAGACCGATGATGCCAGTTTTCTTGCGCGAGTGGATCTGCTGAATAAGCTTGGTTATAACGTACTGATTTCTGACTACCTTCGCTTTTTCCGACTTCGCTCCTGGATGCGACGTTACACTCAGAACCGAATCGGCATTGTGTTGAGCATTCTGGATTTTGATCAGTTATTTGATACCAAATACTATAAGGGCCTTGAAGGCGGTATCCTAGAAGCAATGGGTAAACTGTTTACGGGTAACACCAACGTTTATGTATACCCAACACGCCGTAACAACCAGTTAATTACTCTGGATAATGTAGAAGTTGAAGATAATGTTCAGTATCTTCTAAAGCACTTAACCAGTAACAAGCTATTGGTGCCAGTTGAAACATGGAACGATGAAAATCTGCATATTTCTGCTCGCCATATCGCTACTAAGATTCCGCTGGGGCAGGGTGACTGGGAGCAGCAGTTGCCGGAAGAAATCCGTGAGGAAATTAAAGCTCGCTGCATGTTTGGCTACTGCGAGTTACCAGAGCAATAAACTGTGTCTGAGACTCAAACTTTATGCCCCTGTGGTAAACAACTGGACGGCACTCCGGCTATATATGAAGAGTGCTGTCAGCCTTTCCATTTAAAGCAGGCCATTCCTGAACATCCGGAAGCATTGATGCGTTCAAGATATAGCGCATACTATCTTGGTCTTGGGCAGTATATCTTCGATACTCATCACGCCAGTTATCGCGGCAACACCACAGTTGATGAGTTTACGGCCAGCGCTAAAAATACTAATTGGTGTGGTTTAGAGGTCATAGCTGCTTCGGAAGAAGGTGACAGGGGAACGGTTGAGTTTAAAGCCTGCCTTATCGATAAAGATAAACTCCATACCTTGCACGAAATATCTAATTTCATTCGAGAAAATCATCGCTGGTACTATACCGACGGTAAATTTCAGCCTAAAACAGTTCAAAAAATTAACCGCAATCAAGCTTGCCCGTGCGGTAGTGGTCTCAAAGCTAAGCGCTGTTGTTTGAGTTAAACTTTTATTTTGCCTACACGCATGGTAAAACTTGAAGACACATAACTCCAAACAGTTAAAACATGAGTACACTGGAATCATTACAACATCAAATTGACGAGCTTCAAACGAAGCTTGCCTTTCAAGACGATACGATTGATCAATTGAATCGTATCGTCACTAAACAGGATGAAATTATTCGGCTAATGCAGTCTAAGTTTTCATTGATTGGCGATAAAATTCAGGATATTGAGGCTAATCTGCCGAACAAACCATTCAATCCAAATGATGAGGTTCCTCCTCATTACTAATGGTTCCGGTCATGAACAGTAGAAGGAGGTTACTTTGAGTCAGTCTAAGCAATACCGTACAGAAAAAGATAGCATGGGAGAAGTTAAAGTGCCGAAGGAGGCGCTTTATGCTGCACAAACCCAGCGAGCCGTCGACAACTTTAACTTTAGCAACTTAACTCTACCCGAAGATTTTATCCGACAGGTTGTGACCATTAAACAGGTTGCGGCGGAAGTAAACCACGACCTTGGTTTATTGAGTAAAACTAAATTTAAGGCCATAACGAAGGCAACTAATAAGTTACTGTCTGATGATCTGATTAAACCCGACAATTTTCCGATTGATGTTTTCCAGACCGGATCAGGTACCAGCACCAATATGAACGTGAATGAGGTGGTAGCCCACTTAGCATCTAATTCACGGACCAAGGTGCATCCCAATGATGATGTTAATATGGGACAAAGTAGCAATGACGTGATACCTACGGCTCTTGCTATGATGACTACTGAGCTACTGGTCAGGCAGCTGACTCCAGATCTGGAAAAGTTAATCCATGCGATTAAGTCGAAAGCCAAGTCCTTAAAGTCGGTGGTTAAAACTGGCCGTACCCATCTCATGGATGCTATGCCATTGACCATGGAGCAGGAATTGACAGGCTGGGCCTATCAACTTGAGATATCACTAAAAGCTATCAAAAACGTCACACCTCAGGCAGGAGAGCTAGCTCAGGGTGGTACTGCTATAGGTACAGGAATCAATAGCTCAGCTAAGTTTCGTACAGAGTTTGCAAAGAAAGTGAAATCTCAAACAGGGTTGCCATTGAAAAAAAGTGGAAGTACCTTCGCCAGTATCGCAGGACAGGACTCCAGTGTCAGTGTGTCTGGTGTCTTAAATACTTTGGCCACGGCCTTGATGAAAATCAGTAATGATCTTCGTTGGATGAATAGTGGTCCTGTAAGTGGTTTGGGGGAAATTAAGCTCAAGGCGATTCAGCCGGGTAGTAGCATTATGCCCGGTAAAGTTAACCCGGTGATCCCTGAGGCAGTGACGCAAGCTGCAGCACAGATCATAGGCAACCACACCAGTATTACAGTAGGTGCTCAGTCGGGAAATTTTCAGTTGAATGTGATGTTACCGATGATTGCCTATAATTTATGGCAGTCACTTCGGTTGGCGAGCAGTTCTCTGAAGCATCTGGTTGATACCATTAAAACCTTTGAGCCGAATACAGAAGCGTTGGAAACATTGCTTAGTAAAAATGCTATTTTAGCGACGGCACTGGCTCCTGAAGTGGGTTATGAAAAAGCTTCTGAAATAGTTTATAAAGCCAGAAAAGAAGAGCGCTCCATTTTGGACGTTGCTGTTGAATTAACATCACTGTCGAAACAAAAGCTCGAGTCCATACTTGATGCTAAAAAGCTAACCTAGTGGTAAAACTAACTTGAAACTTGTAGGTCTAAACGTTAATGAGTGCCTAAAAAAGTTTCGCACAGGTATATTATGACTAAACTAAGATCCTACTTAATGGTCACGGCTCTGATATATTCAGGTCTTACAGTCGCTGTTGATACAGGGCCGTTATTAATTTCTGAACTTCCTCCTGGCCAAGTTTACAGTGAGAGCGAGTTAGCAGCCTTTGAAAAGGGTGTTGATTTGAAACTAAAGGGTAGGGAGTCATCAGGACTAGAAAAGGATTATCAAACTTACAGTGCCGTTTTATCTATTAATCCTGAAAAAGTAACTCCAGAACAAAAAGACTATCTGCTTAAGCTGACCGAGCATAAGTCTCTTGCTTACAAAGCCCATCCTGAAGGACCTGTGGCAGTCCCGGTCTTTAATATCAGGGCCTTGGCAGAGTATAAAATTTTTCAGTATGAGGTAGCAGCACAAGCTGAAAAAATGAAAGAGCTGATAGCCAACGATCACCAGTTATTTGTTAAAGAAAGCCTAAATAACAAGGCGCAGTTACAGGCAGCCAGAAAAGCGCTTAACGATTCATTACCAATCAGTGATGCAGTACTGAACAATATGGTGATGTCATATAAAGCTAATAACTCAAGTTCAAGTGCCATGCTGTTAAGCGAACTGGTCCAATTGACCGGAAATAAACAGGCTGTTTATGCATTATTGGATTTTGAAGGCGAGCATTGGCAGAAGAGTCAGATACTAAATAACTTAAGTCAGTATCTTACTGCGCAAGAACAGGAAGCCGTGCTGCACAATCTTATTCATCAGAAAGGTGAGTTATCATCTCAGGCTGTATTACATTATGCCAGGCTGCCTGCCACGGTAAGTAAACCTGACCTACTATACGGGTTGTTATCTGATCAATATTTGGGAGCCAGTAGCGCTGCCGCACTGGCCAGGTCGGCTCAAAAGCCTCTAGACGTTCGATGGTTGAAACATAATATTCAACGTCATTCGGAATCCAGGGTAACTGTTGCCAATAGTTTACTGGCCCTTAAATTAGCGGGTGATGTTGAATCAAAATATATTCTTAGGGAGTTGCTTGAGTCTGACGAAATAAAATTTGATGACATGAAAGCAGAGGTGTTGGCATGGTTAAAATAAACTCAGGTGTTGTTGGTGTTTCACTCCTACTCACCTCATTATTCGTCAATGCTGAAGTCTTAACCTATACCGAAAATACAAACTCTAGTAATGAGTTAGCCATTGGATATCCGGTACCAGAACCAATAGATTCTCTAACCGCGGTAAACGGCTTCCGATCTTATAATAGCCTTCATAACCAGCACCAGGCTCTGGCCATAAACAACGAGGAAGTTAGAAGCAGTATTATCGGTCAGACCCACTATAACCGTGATATTTATGTTTATCGATTTGGAGATGTCGATAACCAGACCGTTGATGGTCAGGCTGAACCAGCCTTTTTAATTAATGGCGGGATTCATGCGCGAGAATGGCAGAGTCCAGAAGTGGTAACTGAGCTGATGGAGCAAATGGTCGAAGGTAAAAATGATCAAGCCATGGTGCAATATCTACTGGAAAATACTAATACAGTAATAGTCCCAGTTTTAAACATTGATGGTTTCTTACAGACTCAGCGTTACCCTAATCAGGTAACCCAAACACCGGGAACCAGTTCCAGTTCAGAGCCTTTACAGAAGTTTGCTCAGCCCAGAGATGGAAGAATGAGGCGTAAGAATATGCCCGCTGTGGATGAGGTGTTATCAACAGAGTCAGATCGCCTTGATGGGGTTGATCTCAATAGAAATAGCGAGGTGTTTTTTGGTGTGCAACCTGACAATAGTACACCAACCAGCTTAATTTATGGTGGAGCCTCAGCTTTTTCTGAACCAGAAACTCAGGCGTTATTAGAAGCTGCTGAATTAGGCCCAAGAAATAGACTTCGCTTTTATCAGGATACCCATTCGTTCTCAAGGGTTTTATTTGTACCGCAACCTGAAAATGCGCGTCGCAATGCAATTACTAATAGCCTGGCTAATAAATTTCAGGATGCCACCCGAGTGCAAGGTTCGGATTATTTTCCAGTCATAGATGCTGTAGGGAGCGGTATACCAACAACAGCAGATTATTTTGCATTTACTGATTTAGTTCCAGCGTGGACACTGGAGATTGAACCTCCTCTGGGATTTACTAATGTTCCAGATGGTGGCGCTTTTTATGGTGGTACCGGTGCGAGCCATTCAGGTTTTATTTTACCGTCCGGTGAAATAGAAAGAGTAAGAGATGAGCTGGCAGTAGCTCAGTTTCTAATGCTTTATCATCAAGCGGGACCAGCATATGTTACTAATGTGAAAGTGACAGATACTAATGGCTCCGAAGTTTACGCAGCCTCGTGGCAATCATCGACGGGAAATCGCAATTTATCAGTCACGACCGATACAACATTAACCGCTGGGCAGGAATACAATCTTTTTGTTAGTTTCAGCAAGCCGATGAGAGTAAGGAATGCTTCTGGTAATATTGCTCAGTATCCAGGACAGTCTGTGAGTTTAGTACCCTCTATTACTTTAACCGGAAATGGGGGGAGCGGTAACTTTACTCGTACTATAGCAGTTAGTAGCACTGATTGGCTGGATCAGGAAACCGATGGTTTTAGCTTTATGCGGTACAAAGATGATTCCTTTAAAACAACTTTCACCATTCCGTCAGACATACCGGTCAGTTCAAATAATGGAACAACGAATATCAGCATTAGCATTGATGTACAGGATTTCGCCGGCTTGTCTCTGGATGCTAACCCATCCACTCCGGTAGACTGGAATAATGGTGCCTGGACTGGCTATGAGAACGGTAGTGGGCAGCTGGGCGATACAGGTGGCGATGATAGCAGCTACCAAATCAAAGTATCAAATCAGGGTCTGACTCTTTCTGCGCCCCAGTCCAGTGGTGGCGGTGGTAGTCTTGGATGGCTGCTGCTATTGATACTTTCAGCTGCGACGTTAAATAGATGTTTTCGTCGTTAAAGTTTGAGCAGTGATGTTTGAATGCACTCAAACATCACTCACATTTATTGAACTGTGGGTTTCGTTTTCCGTAAGTCTTTTCGGTTAATGACAAACGTATTGCCCGCGGCAATAAAGAGAATTCCTAAAGCCACCGACCAGGTCCACTCAAAATCTTCGAATAAGGTTGAAATAATCAAAGCTACCGCGGGGAAAAGCACTACCGCATAGGACGCCTTATGAACACCTATTCTCCGCAGTAAAGTCAGGTAGCAGCCAAAAGCAAATACTGAGCCAAACAACGAAAGATAGACCAGGCTGATGTTATAGGATAGAGATAGGTTATAGGTAATGGGTTTACCTTGTATCAGGCCGATAATTAAACTGACGATAGCTCCATAGGCCATACCGTAAGCATTCATCTGAATCACCGGCAAATCATATTTCTGTGTTTGAACAGAGACCAGGTTGCCTACAGAAGCCATCAATACCGCCATAATTGCTAACACCAATCCGTATACTGCCGTGTTTTCTAAATTGAAGTGGCTCAGTTCGTCCCAAAATATTAAAACCATGCCGACAAGACCTAGTAAGGAACCAATCGCGACTCTTAGAGTGATAGGTGTTTTAAAGAAAATTCTGGAGTTAATGATATTGACGATAAGCACGGCTGAAAAAATGACAGAGGCCATTGCAGAACTCAGGTATTCCTGTGCGTCATAAATAAGGATGTAGTTCATGCTGAACATACAGCTACCGAGTAAGATCAGCCATAAGTGTTGAATGAGGCTGAATTTTAATGACAACTTTTTGAATAGACAGTAAAGCCAAAGCAGAATTGCGGCCAGTGCAAAGCGGTAGAAGGAAGAGTATTCATGGGCAACGCCTTCAAGCTGATACTCGATGGCAAACCAGGTGCTACCCCAGATCAAAACACATAAAAAATAGAGTACCGACGTCGACATTAAGAACTGCATGGTATCTCCAAAGAGTTAGAATGGGCAGATGATGCCATAGATGATAAAATTCTGCTCGAATTATTTGTCGACAAGTAGCAAACATGCAAAAAGTAGATGTGATCATCATAGGCGCTGGTGCCGCGGGGTTAATGTGTGCGATTAGCGCGGGAAGCCGAGGCCGCTCGGTTGTGGTGATGGATCATGCCAATAAAGTCGGCAAGAAAATCCTGATGTCGGGTGGTGGGCGCTGTAATTTTACTAATTATTACGCTGAGCCTGCGAACTACCTCTCTAAAAATGAACACTTCTGTAAGTCAGCCATGAGTCGTTATACCCAGTGGGACTTCATTGGAATGGTTGAAAAACATGGTATTCCATATCACGAAAAGAAGCTGGGGCAGCTGTTTTGCGATAATAAAGCCAAAGACATTGTGAATATGCTATTGGAAGAATGTTCTGAGGTTGATGCCGATGTCCGGACGCATTGTTCCGTTGAGCAGATTAAGAAACAGGATGAGGGTTTTCTGTTAATTACTAGCCAGGGAAAATGGCAGTGTCAGTCACTCGTTATCGCAACAGGGGGGCTGTCGATACCTACTATGGGAGCCACAGGATTTGGTTATGATATTGCTCGACAGTTTGGACTGAAGGTTCTGGACACAACAGCAGGGCTAGTTCCTTTCACATTAACACCCCATTTACTGGAACAGTTCGAAGGACTTTCTGGTACTTCCGCTGACTCGATAGTTTCATGTAATGGTCAGTCATTTAGAGAAAATATCTTATGGACTCACCGCGGCTTAAGTGGGCCGGCGATTCTCCAGATATCCTCATACTGGAGACCGGGGGATTCGGTTGGGATTAATCTATTTCCCGATATCGACTTATTGGAGCATCTGAAAGAAAGGCAGCAATCTAATCCAAAAAGTCACCTTAATGGCGTTTTATCAGAGACACTGACTAAAAAACTGGCGGATAGACTTTGTGAGTTGTGGTTCGTTGATTTCTATAAGAAACCACTAGCTGAGCTTTCCAATGAGCAAATGGCAGCTGTTGCGGAGCAATGTCAAAGCTGGCAGTTAAAGCCTACCGGGACAGAAGGTTACCGTACTGCAGAGGTTACCCTTGGTGGGATTGATACAGATGAAGTTTCCTCCAAAACCTTTGAAGCAAAAAAAGTACAGGATCTGTATTTTATAGGTGAGGTATTGGATGTTACGGGACACCTTGGAGGATATAACTTCCAATGGGCCTGGGCCAGTGGCCATGCCTGTGGCCAATACGTATAAAAAAAGAGCTCGAATGAGCTCTTTTTCGTTTTAAGTTTTTGTATCTATCAGTCTGCTAGTTGTTGAACACAGCTATCGGTCTTACATAGATGATAGTTTTCCGCCTGATAGCTCTCTTCACTCTTGTGTGCCTGACCAATATTCCAGGCTGCTATAGAAGCACGGTGATCTGATACTACATAATGTTGATAAGCCTCAATGACTTTTGACAAAGGCATTGAGCGAACAGCCGCTATCAACTTTTCTTTTGAATCAAAGTCATACTTATCATCATATAAGTCATTTGAAAGCTGGCTAATTTTATCACCCAGGTTATCAAGACGTTTATCCAGGTTAGATAGCAATCCAGCTATTTGAGCCTGGTACTCTTTTTCTGATAACCCTTTTAGGTACTCGGGTTGTTTTTGGATAAATGCATCAAATTTTTCCATTAAAACAGCTGGGTGTGCCTTAGGCGATTGAATCAATAAACCGAGCCCCGGAGTCTGGTCAAAGTTGTAATTGAACATCTGAACAATATAACCGTATTGCTGCTGAGTTCTTAACGAATCATAAAAACGATGCCTCAGCAGGTGATTCATAATTTGGAAAGTGGCCTCTTGTTCAACGTCTTCTGAATCGCCCTGGAATACCCATACCAGACTCGAATCATTATGATTAACAGTGACTTCACGGATAAATTCTTCACCCTGATCCAGACCGATAACCTGACTTTCTGGTTTGATACCTCCTGTCAGCCGCTCGCCAAGTTTTTTACTTAAGTTTTGACCAAGGTGTTGGACAGCTGCTTCAGTAATATTACCTATATAGATAGCGTCGAGCTGAACCTTATCCAGTAAATTCGGTGCTTTGTTTGAGAAGGTTTTGAAGTCAATGGTCTTAATTATTTCGAGTGCTTTGTCTTCTGAAATTGCTTGCACATTAATTTCATTTCCAATGGCTGAGATAACTTGGCTGATAGGACGCTTAAACTTACTGTTCTGATAACTTTGGATCATATTAAGCTTAATACGCTCAAAATCATCCTGTTTAAATTGATTGGACAGCATCTCATCCACGACCGTATTTAACAGTTCTGGGATCTTTGGGCTATAGCCTCCAGTGCTAATTTGAAACCCACGAGTATTCGATGACAGGCTATAACTTAGACCTGCTACTCTAGCTTCATAGGATTCTGTTGCAAGCTGATCGTTAATGTAATTAACGAAAATATCTCGAATGACTTTTAACTCATCATTGTCATAAAACACCGGTGTATATAGTCTCATTGTGAGCGCTGACTTGGGTAGTCCGAATTCATTTTCATTTTCAAACCAGATACGGACTCCATTTTGCTCATAGGCCAGCTGTGGTTCTGTGACCTTTACCTGTTTCTCTACGATAGACAAGTCTTTAGCCAGGTATGGGTTAGACTCCGGCAGCTGCATTTCATCGTAAACCTCTACATTAGACCAGGCCTTGATTTGTTGCTGTGACAAAGGCTCCATGGTGTAGGCAACATCGTAACGAGCTTCTTTCGTATCCGAAGTAATGTCTGGAGCTGAAACCACCAGGCGCAGATGTTCAGGTGTTATATGAGATAAGAACTGTTGTATAAGCTCTGGGTCGAACTGATCATAGACTCGACTGATATCAAGTGCATGCTCTGCTGGATAGTACTGCATATTACCAGCCAGTGCTCGTGCCAGGTTGGCGGGCTGAGTCTTGCTTTGGTATTCAAACTTAGTGTCAGCGATGAGCTTCATTTCATCAAATATTGACTCCTTCACGCCGTCTTCTTTAATCAGCTTAAGGTAAGCGAAGAAAGCCTCAACAACTTTATCTGTATTTTCATAGCCATCATTGGTTAGCTCAATATTCACAATAAGTCGTGAAAAGTCATCTGGGCCATAAACATAATCGTATAGGTTTTTGATGTAGCCTTTGCTCTTTAAATAGTCATACAAAGAGCCTTTGCTACGGTAGGTCAGAAGGCTTGAAATGTAGTTTAACGGCTTTGCTCTGAAATGCTCGGTTGCTTTAGGTAGAGCGAACCGCAGTTCAAGAAAGCGTTTGTTTTCCAGAGTCTGTACACCTATTTTTACACCTTGCTGTGAATCCAGATAAGGTACAGGGCGCTTGGCGTGTTCGGGCTCATATCCATTATTGGGGATATCAGAAAACTTACTCTCCACCCATGACATGAGTTTGTCCGTAGGATAGTTACCCACTACTACAAGTGACATGATACCAGCAGAATAATATTTCTTATGGTGGGCTTTGACATCTTCTAGAATCTTACGACTGTCTGTATTGGATAGAGTGGATAGGTTGCCTACCGAAAACTGTGTCATTGGATGCTCTTGGTTCGCGGTTTGCTTTACGGCTTCATGCAAGCGTCGAGCATCGTCCTTAACTTTAAGTTTGTACTCAGAGTGAACTGCATTACGTTCTTTTTGAACGTATTTGGGATCAAACAGCGGGTCAATGAAAAAACGAGAGAAACGATCCAGCGCTGGCTCAAGCTGATTATTGTCTATCTGGAAAAAATAACTGGTATTTTCCATTCCCGTTCCAGCGTTATGGGTTCCACCATGTTGCGAAATGAACTTGCCATATTCGCCGACCTCTGGATACTTTTTAGTGCCCAGGAAAAGCATGTGTTCCAGATAATGAGACAAACCCTCACGATCCTTTGGATCTGCCAGATGGCCAATATTAACCACTAGCGATGCAGCAGCCTTATCGGCTTCAGGATCAGAAACAACAATAACTTTCAGCCCATTTTCGAGCGTTTGATATTGATATTGGCGCTCATCAAGGTGGCTTTTGTTTACAGTGGTTGCTGCTTGCTGAACATTATCTCCTTTTTGAGCAGTGGTAGCACATGCTGTAAGCAGTGAGGTCGATATCGCGGCCACTAGAGATACTTTCAAGGTCGTGAGTTTTTTCAATGTCATGATCAATTCCCCTATTTCAATGACAGCTATTCTAGCGATCGGCTGTGTATATCTGTAGTTTGAATTTGTAACAAGATAAAACGTTCTTAGTAGGGGGGATATAAAGCCCACCAGGATGATGGGCTTGGGTTTGGACTAATTATCCTCAACAGGAATCATGATATGAGCGTATGGGGTTTCTCCCCACATCACATAAGGCCCCCCCTGGGAAGGGTCATCGGTAATTCCTTTTAGGTATTCCTTGGGAACAATAATCATTAAGTGAGGACCAGTTTCAGTATAATCTTCGGCCTCTTTGGGGTTGGGGTGATAGGGTGTCGCATTACTGACTCCGGCCCCACTATCACCTTGTAACATGTAAGATATACCAACCCTGTCGGTTGAAAAGTCTTCCTTATTGGATAGGGCCTGCATCATATCTTTCCAGACGTCGTCAACGCAGACAGGTGCATTATCTCCCGGCATGGTATCGGGCATACAGGTCCAGCCATTACTGCCTTCCACCAATACTTCACCGCCATCAACGATAGTGGCATCAGCACTCACTGACGGAGGAGCAGCCGATCGGGCTTGTTTAATACGTTCTTCTGGGTTGGCAACGCTAATGTTTAAGCAACACATGAGAATAGAGGGGACAACAGCTGCGGTATAACTTGATAGTAGTTTCATAGGACTCTCCTTAGTAGCAATAATTGAGCTAGAAGAATAGTAAGAGTCCTGTCTTGACAAGTTTTCAACGATGTTGTCGCTGGCAGGGCTATTCTTTTAGCCCAAAAAAGCCATTATACGATTGTTTTTTGTACAAAACTTGCTCAATTGCTCATTTTTTATACCCAGGCCGAGGGATCTACAGAGTAGTATTTTTGAAGCTGCGCATAAAGTTTGCTATGACGTTTTTTGAGTTCAGCTGGCTTTTCGAAGAAAACCTCGCTGGCGACGGCAAAGAACTCAGCTGGATTGGTAGCACCATAGTGATCAATTAGAGTGCGTTCGCCTTTTTGCGCTTGCTGCCTCAAGTCTTCAAATTCAGAAGACAGAACCTGAGACCAGGTATCATAATCCTGCTCCTGCGTTAATGGGGGAGCACCATTGGTGACGCCAGACTCGCCATCCAGCTGGTGAGCAAATTCGTGAATCACCAAGTTATGACCGTCTTCAAAATCCGCAGCTCCCTGTGCTGAATCCTGCCATGACAGAATCACTTTTCCTCGATTCCATGACTCTCCAAGTAGCACTCGTGAATCTCGCTGGTGAACGCCAGAACTGTCCTGAGTGGCACGATTGGTAATAAACGCGGCTGGATAGACCGAGATGGTTTTTAGGAAAGGGTAAAAGTCTGTTGGTCTATTTAATAGTAACAGGCATGCCTGAGCAGCAATTGTGACACGGACTTCTTCAGTAATTTCCTGACCTTGATGGCCTATAAATTCCTTTTCAGACAGAAAGATTTTCATCTTATCTTTAAGTTGAAGCTGAAGGTCGGACGGAATCTTGTAGAAGAAGCTTAAATTTTTTCGCAATATCTGTCGCCACTCTTTCGGAAAAGGCTCGCTGCTGATCAGTTGACGCTTTTTCCGTTTTCTATAATTCGATGTCGCAATCCAAACGATTAACCCAGCACATACAAATAGGAAAATATAGAGTGGTAGCATTGCAATCTTTGACTGGAGAGCCTTATCGGTGGGGTTAACAACTAGTATTGGGCTATTAAAATATATTTCAAGCATTACAGGTTGTTATTAACGGTGAGTCTTTGTTAGTGGTCGGATTTGATTAAAGGGATTTACCTTGAAGATATAGGACTGTTTAGGGTATAAATCTAGTTTGGTTTATTTTGGGGATAACAAATGAGTGAAGAAACGAGCAGCGCAAATGGCGTTGTGGCTCGCTTTTTAAATACTATTGAGCGAGTAGGGAACAAGCTGCCGGATCCGGCGATAATTTTCTTGGTAGCCATGTTGATAATTTGGCTATTGTCCTGGTTATTTTCAGGCGTCAACTTTTCAGCAATAGATCCTCGAACAGGCGACCCTATTGTTATTAAAAACCTTTTAACAGGTGATTCATTAGCCAGCTTTCTGTCAGGAATGGTAAAAACCTTTACTGGCTTTGCGCCACTGGGCGTGGTGTTGGTTGCGATGTTAGGTGTCGGTGTTGCCGAGCATTCTGGCTATATCAATACTGGCATCAAATTGATGTTGAAGCGTACGCCGAAAATGTTGCTAACACCCATGATCATTCTCGTGGCGATTGTCAGTCATACTGCAACCGATGCTGGATACGTGTTAGTTATTCCACTGGCGGGTGTTATCTATTATGCCATGGGCAGACATCCACTGGCTGGTATCGCTGCAGCATTTGCTGGCGTGAGTGGTGGCTTCAGTGCAAACTTTATCCCTTCCGGCATTGATCCTTTGCTACAGAGTTTTACTCAGAGTTCTGCTCAGATCATTCAGGAAGGTATGCAGGTCAACCCACTGAATAACTGGTTCTTCACTTCGGCATCAAGTCTGTTCATTATATTATTGGGCTGGTATATCACCGATAAGATTATTGAACCTCGATTACAGAAAACCAAAATTGATGGTGATACGGATGACCTGCCGGAGTTTGATACGGTTTCGTCAAAAGAAAAAGTATCATTTTATGTAGCAACCCTGGTTATGGTTATAGGGCTTGTATTGCTGGCATGGGCATCGTGGGGTGAAGACTCACCGATGCGTCACGACGGATCATTAACAAACTTCAGTGCACCGTTGATGCAGTCCATCGTCCCACTCATTTTCTTATTATTCTGGATTCCGGGCGCAGTTTACGGCTTTATCGCAGGAACCTTCAAAACATCCAAAGATATGATTGATGCCATGAGCAAAGCGATGGGTGGTATGGCTTATTACATTGTGATGGCATTCTTCTGTGCATTGTTTATTGCTGCATTTGCTCAGTCTAACCTTGGTGCTCTACTGGCGATTGAAGGTGCGCAGGTGTTAAAGGCAATGGCATTACCAAGTGGTGTTACGGTAATTGGTATTGTACTGCTGACGGCCTTTGTAAACTTGTTCGTGGGCTCCGCTTCAGCAAAATGGGCTCTTCTGGCACCAATATTTGTTCCAATGCTGATGCAGCTGGGTATATCACCTGACTTAACTCAGGCGGCTTACCGTGTAGGTGACTCAAGCTCGAACATTATTACGCCATTAATGCCTTACTTCCCATTGGTTGTAGTGTATTGCCAGAAGTACGTGAAAGACACGGGTATCGGTACTTTAATTGCGATGATGCTTCCGTTCTCGATAGCTTTCTTGGTCGGTTGGAGTTTATTCCTGTTAGCTTACTGGGGGCTGGGAATTCCTCTCGGGCTTCAGGCAAGTTACGGCTTTCCTGGCTAAAGACTAAAAAGGCGCCGATGGCGCCTTTTTTATTTTCTGCTGAACTTAATCTTTTAGTTCAAGAGCTGCTGCAACGATATTGTCCTTGCTTGGAAGTACGTACTGCCAGGAGGTCCCGATAGGAATAAAGGTGTCATGACCTGTAATCCGCTTAATCTTTGGTGGTTTATCCATGTGTTCGATAAGTCCCGTAATCAGCTCTTCGCTTAAAGAGCCTGTCTTGCGGCACTCGTCGACAACCAAAATATTCTCATAGTTTTCGGCAGCTTCGGCGATTGCTTTATGATTGAGCGGTGCCAGCCAGCGAATATCCATCACATCAACAGGGGTTTTGTATTTATCCCTTAGGATCTTTTGTGCCTGCTGAGATAAATAGTGACCGTTACCGTAACTGATGACCAATGTTTTGCTTTTCTTTTTACCTTCGCCCGGGTACAGCGCCGGCTCCCCAAATGGTGCTATTTCATGAGGTTCTGGGTAGACACCCAGCCAGCCATTATCACCCGCCGTGTGTAAATCCTTGGCATGATACAAAGCTATAGGCTCAAGGAATATGACGACACGCTTCTGCTCATCAGCTAAGCGCACAGCTTCCCGTAGCATCTTAGCAGCGTCTTGCCCATGAGAAGGGCAGGCGATAATGATGCCGGGGATTTCTCTTAAAAAGGCCATGCTATTGTCATTGTGGAAGTGCCCACCAAAACCTTTCTGATAGGCCAGGCCAGCGATTCTAATGACCATCGGGTTGGTAAACTGATTATTAGAGAAGAAGGACAGGGTGGATGCTTCGCCACGAATCTGGTCGACCGCATTATGGGTATAAGCTAGAAACTGAATTTCTGGTATGGGTAAGTAACCCAAATGAGCAGCTCCGATAGCGTTACCTAAAATACTGGTTTCATCCAACATGGTGTCGAATACTCTATTGTCACTGAATCGTTTCTGTAAATTAGTCGAAACGCTGTACACACCGCCTTTTTTGCCGACATCTTCTCCAAACATCATAATGTTCGGATACTGTTCCATCAGGTCTGTCAGTGCATAGTTGATCAGTTGTGCCATACTTCTCGGCTTGTCTAAAAATTTGAACTGACGGCCAATGTCAAAAAGCTCATGCCGTTTGCTGAGGGTAGGTAGAGCAGGCATCTCTTTGGCGGGTCGCTCTGGAGCGATCGATGCGCAGACCTCTTCCGCACTGCTGAGTTTCGGCAGTTTAATGGCTGCTTCTGCGGTTTTCTCTACTTTCTGCCTGGTGTTCTCGTAGAGGTTAAGAATGTCGTCGGTTGTCATGTAGCCCGCTTCAATTGCCAAGCGTGCGGAATGCAGTAGTGGATCCTGTGCTTCTGTCGATTCTATGTGCTCAATGCTGTGATACATACTTTCGGTATCATTGCCGGCATGTCCCATCAGTCGAATGGTTTTCATGTGAAGGAACACTGGGCGACGTTCGTAACGCGCAATTTCCTCTGCTTCCTGGGCAGCCAAATAGGCGTCAGGCAAGTGCAACCCGTTACATTGGATATACTCGATGCTCTGGCGGTTTTTAACGTTATTTTCAATCCAGTTGTCCGGCGTCGAGACCGAAATCCCAATACCGTTATCTTCACAAATATAGACCAACGGCAGTGGCTCACCCTTATAGGCGATATATTGAGCAGCATTAAAGGCCGACTGCGAAGTCGCATGGTTAAAGCTGGCATCACCAAAGTTACACAAAATCACGCTGTCTGACGGGATGTCTGCTTCGAATCCTGTGCGTTGTGCTTTGCCTAGAGACCAGGCCGCTCCCATCGCTTTTGGCAGGTGAGATGCGATGGTGCTGGTTTGTGGTGGTACGAATAACTTGGTCGAGCCAAATACTTTGTGGCGTCCCTGTGAGATGGGATCATCTTTTGCCGCAACCAGAGACAATATCTGATCCCGGATCGGATCAACGTTATGGACTTTACGTGAACGCTCGGCCATCAAGGCTCCTGAGCGATAGTGTAGAAAGGCCATATCCGTATGACGAAAGACCTTTCCCAGTGTAGCGTTTCCTTCATGGCCACTACTGCCAATGGTATAAAACCCTATTCCCTGGTCCTTAAGAATTCGTGCTCGTAGATCGAGGTGCCGGCTGATTATCTGGGACTCAAACAACTGCACAAATTCCTGTGGAGAAAGCTGAGTGACACCGGCTTGTATGTTACTGACTTTGTTAGGGAATTTTGCTGTTTTTAAGGCGATCAAAAAATTTTGGTCGATGACACTGGCACGGTCGAGCATTGTAATAATTTTATGTGATTTTAAGTTGGCGATTAGTATGCTTTATGGATATAAGGATGTCACTTCACAAGCCACTGGTTGGAGCAGATCATCTGCAGACCTAAGTTTGACATTAGGTTTTGGGCTCTAATGTGTTAAAGTAGCGCCTTCACGATATAAGGTTAGGTTATATTGAAGCTATATGAAGGTTTATGACAATGTTCTTGAGATGGTCGGCAACACGCCGATGCTCAAATTCCACAAGATGAATACAGGCAAATGCCAATTATTTGGCAAGCTGGAATCACAGAATCCAGGAGCCTCAATTAAAGACCGTATTGCCATCAGCATGATCGAAACGGCTGAGAAAGAAGGGCATATCAAGCCTGGTGATACTTTGATCGAAGCGACAGCTGGTAATACCGGACTCGGTCTGGCCATGGTAGCTTCGCAGAAAGGTTACAAATTGAAAATTGTCATGCCAGACAAAATGAGCATGGAAAAAGAATATAACCTTCGCGCTTTCGGTGCAGAAGTGATGCGTACCCGTTCAGACGTGGGTAAAGGCCATCCTGAATATTATCAGGATGTCGCTAAGCGTCTATCCGAAGAAAATGGCTGGTACTTCATTAATCAGTTCTCCAATCCAGCGAATATTGCGGCTCACTACATGACCACTGGCCCAGAAATCTGGGAACAGCTGGATGGCAAGGTTGATGCTGTTGTTTTAGGCGTTGGTTCAGGCGGAACGGTTACAGGTATAGGGCGCTTCCTGAAAGAGAAGAATCCGGATATCGATATTGTCCTGGCGGATCCGGACGGTTCAATCCTTACGCATTATCATGAGACCGGTGAAATGTCTGAAGCTGGCAGCTGGGTAATTGAAGGTATCGGTGAAGACTTTATTCCTGATATTTGTGATATGAGCCTATTCACCAAGGCTTATACAGTGACTGATAAAGAATCATTGAATACTGCCCGCGAGTTGATGTTGAAAGAATCTGTGATGGGCGGCTCTTCAACCGGTACGCTAGTAGCCGCTGCGCTGAAATATTGTCAGGATCAAACGGAACCAAAGAATGTTGTTACGTTTGTTTGCGATACGGGTAACCGCTACTTGTCGAAAATGTATAACGATGAGTGGATGAAAGAGCAGGGCTTTCTAGATGACTGATAAACAAACGCCGACACCGCCGACAGCCAATATATCCTTGTGGTGGCTATTGCTGGATATTATCGGCATGGCCTTAGTCGTATTGGCGGGTTATGAAATCTATCTGATTAATGAAAAGAACGCGGGTATGTTGGCTGAGTACTTTAGCTGGCCGCATTATCCGTGGGTTATTATGGGTGTTGGTGTTCTTTGTATGCTCCCTTTCCATAAACAGGTCTTTGCATTATTCCGGAAAGTAAAGCAATACCAGAAAGAGCTCGCCAAGAAAGATCGTCCTGATTTTTAAGCGTCACCCCTTGAAATTAGCTGTAATGACTCGATGTTATACTAATCTGTTCATTACAGCTTAAATTGATATAACCAACAGGTATTTTATGTCAGACAAGAAATTAAAGTTTGCTAGCCGTGTTATCCATGCTGGCCAGAAACCAGAGCCAATCACTGGCGCCGTAATGCCCCCTATATTTACTACTTCAACTTATGCGCAGCCTGCTCCGGGTGAGCATACAGGGTATGAGTATTCACGTAGTCAGAATCCAACGCGTATGGCTTACGAGCGTTGTATCGCTGACTTAGAAGGTGGTAAACAAGGTTATGCATTTGCTTCCGGTATGGCTGCAACCAGTACTATTCTTGAACTACTGGATGCTGGCTCGCATATCATTGCCATGGATGATCTGTACGGTGGTACTTTCCGCTTGTTTGATAAAGTTCGTAAACGTACAGCCAATCTTGATTTCAGCTTTGTCGATTTATCAAACCTGGATAATCTGGAAAAGTCGTTAAAGCCAAACACTAAAATGATCTGGGTGGAAAGTCCAACCAATCCAATGTTGAAAATGGTCGACATGAAGGCGATTGCTGATTTTGCTAAGAAGCATAACCTGATTGCGATTGCAGATAATACATTTGCGACACCATTCAACCAGCAGCCTCTGAGTTTTGGTTTTGATATCGTAATGCACTCGGCAACGAAGTACCTGAATGGCCACTCTGACATAGTCGGTGGTGTTGCAGTCGTTGGTGATAACGACGAACTGCGTGAACAGATGGCGTTCCTGCATAATTCAGCGGGAGCGATACAGGGACCGTTTGATAGTTATTTAGCCCTTCGTGGTTTGAAGACTCTTGCTTTGCGTATGCGTCAGCATAATGAGAATGGACAGAAAGTAGCTGAGTTCCTGAGTAACCATCCCCAAATTGATAAGGTGTACTATCCGGGGCTTGAGTCACACCCACAGCATGAATTGGCGAAAAGCCAGATGAAAGGGTTCAGTGGCATGGTGTCTGTACTGGTTAAAGGTGAGACACCTGAGCAGGCGGCTAAAAACTCGCATGAGTTTATGAAAAAGCTAAAAATCTTTACCTTGGCGGAAAGCCTGGGTGGCATTGAAAGTCTATCAAACCATCCTGCCATTATGACTCACGCATCTGTACCATATGAAGTGCGTCAGGAAATCGGTATTTTGGATAACCTGGTTCGCCTATCTGTGGGTGTCGAGGATATTGATGATATTCTCGAAGATCTCGATCAGGCTTTGAAATTTTAACAAAAGCTCGATAATGAAAAGGCGCCGATTGGCGCCTTTTTTATTAACAGCTGAACCTTACCATATTTTATCTTTATCACCTTTTCGCACCGTCAAGGCAGCAACATAAGCGGATAAGAAAAGTGGACTGGCACCTATCAGGAAGCCTTTACTGAAAAAGCCAGCAACCCAAAATGATAATCCTAGGAAAAGGCAAAATCTTTCGAGGTGAATTAAGCTTTTTCTGTCTTTGATTCCCAGCATGTTTATGCGATACCACCAGGGTTTACTTTTCCAGTCTTCAGTTGTTTTATCAATCACGATAATCTCCTTTTGCAAAGTTTCGATATTTGTTTCGAAAACAGATGCCAGAGCTTTGAGTGACTCTAAACTGGCCCGGTTACCACTTTCTATTCGTTGAATGGTGCGAATACTGATGCCACTAAGAATAGAGAGTTGTTCCTGTGACCATTGTTTTTGTTCACGTAATTTTTTTATAACCATCAAAGTCTCCGTTGTCTGTTTCGATGGAAATTATCTCTAAAATACCAGTTGACGGTGACGACATACGCCCGCCAGTGGGGTGACACTGACCGTTTATGGGTAAAATTGTTTGTTATATAACCAGTCAGTGCCGAATAGTTGCATATTTACTTAAGAAGGTTTGCAGGAGAGTATTGATCCGTCAATATTTTCGCACTGGTGTCCCAGTTCACTTCCGTATTAATTGCGTCAAATACTCTTAGGCTGTCCACGCCATACTGCATCATTATCCCTTTTAGCTGATTAACTTTTTTCAGCAGAGAACGCTTTTCTGGAAGTTTTTCATTGCTGACTACAATGACTCGGTTTGTTTTTTCGTCTTCAAAGCGAATCTGGTAAAGTTCGCCAAACACTTCATGGTAGGTTTCAGATTCATGGTGAAAAAGGGCACTGGAACTAAAAGTATTTGCCATGATGATGCCACCTGGCTTGAGGATACTTTTCACTTCTTCCAGATACTCTTTGGTCATCATATGCTCTGGAATGTAGTCACTGTTAAATGCATCCAATAAAATAAAGTCGTAACGCTGATCCTTGCGTTGAGCGCGTTTTACAAAAACTCGACCATCGCGAATATGCGTTTTGTATTGCTCACCCTCATCAGTATAACTGAAGTACTTTCTGGCCATGTCAGCCACAACCTCATCAATTTCTACCGATGTAATGTTAGCTTCCGGGTAAATTTCCTTGTAGTGATTGACCAGAACACCACCTCCAAGACCAATAACTAGAATATCTTTAGGCTCGTCTAAGAAAAATGTCGCGCCCATTGCCAGCTTGTAGTAATCGAAAACCAGCTGTTTCGAGCCATCCTCAAAAATGCAGGACTGGCTTAGATCGTTATGACTCTTCTTTCTGAAGCGCATACAAATATAGCCGTGTTCCTGAACCATGTAGACGTTTTGATACAGGGAGCGCTCTTCTTCCAGAATTTTAGCTTCAGCAGGAGCGGCAATTAAAGCAGTAATAAAAACACATGTACTTGCCAGGAATAGGTGTAATAACTTATTCATTATATAGCTCCGCTTTCTCTGCTTTAGGTAAAGGTTTGGGGAATAATATAGCAACAATCCCTACTACAAATAATACTGCTGCAACCCCATACAGAATATTATCAAGCTCAAACCACAGTACCAGATAAAAAGAAGTCATGATGGTACCCAGGGCACTGCCCAACGTCGACACGAAGTATAGGAAGCCTGCCGTCTGTCCGCTGCTTTCGGTATTAGCTACCAGCAGTCTGACAGAGTAGGGCGCTACCATGCCCATAATGGTGGTTGGAATCAGGAATAGAATGACAGAACTGACCAGAGAGCCATACCTGGGATCCTCTATGTGCATAAACACCCAGTCTGACAGTTCGGCATGCCATATAACCAATGGCAATGTTGTCAGTGAAGCTATGATGAAAATTGTGCCGTACTTTCTGGTATTGGGCTCTCTTAGGGAGAGTCTTCCGCCAACCAGGTAACCAATAGAAAGTGCAAGCATGAATACGGTAATGATACTGCCCCATACATAGACACTACCGCCAAAGTAAGGTGAAAGTATTTTTCCACCAAGGAGCTCCACGGTCATAATGGAAAAACCCATGATAAAGGCGCAGAGCAAAACAAGAGTATTCATAAACGGTCTTATAGATATTTTGGTTCACTTGATAATAAGGGAAACAATCTAAATGTCAAAATTTGCGCAATTCGACAAATATATAATGGCTTTATAGTCCGATACTTATATTCTATTGGGTCGTTAATATGAACGTGGTAGAATACACACTTTATATTTATAGCGTGAATAATCAGGAGATTAACATGGCAATTGAACTACCTGCATTACCTTATGAGCGTGATGCGTTAGCACCTCATATCTCGGAAGAAACGATCAACTATCACTATGGCAAACACCACAATGCCTACGTGACTAACTTAAACAAAATGATCGAAGGTACGGACTTCGAAGGTAAAGACCTTGAAGATATTATTCGTACATCGGAAGGTGGTGTGTTCAACAATGCTGCACAAGTTTGGAACCACACTTTCTATTGGAACAGCTTGAGCCCTAACGGCGGTGGCGAGCCTTCAGGTCCACTTGCTGATGCGATTAATTCTGCATTCGGCTCTTTTGCGGACTTTAAAGAGAAATTCACTGCAAGCGCAGCTGGCAACTTCGGTTCAGGCTGGACTTGGTTGGTGAAAAACTCAGCTGGTTCACTTGAGATCGTAAATACTAGCAACGCGGATACGCCGATTACTAACGCAGGTGTTACTCCGTTGTTGACAGTCGACGTTTGGGAACACGCTTACTACGTTGACTATCGTAACGCTCGCCCAGAATATTTGAAAAACTTCTGGGAACTAGTGAACTGGGACTTTGCTGCGAAAAACTTCGGTTAATAGCTGTCCTGCACTAGATGATATAAAAAGCCCAGCACTTGCTGGGCTTTTTTTTATTTAATGTTTTTCCAGTGCTTTTGCATTTCTATATAGAGGAAAGATGCGCTCCAGGCGATAAAAACCAGTCCAACCAAAGCTTCTGTACCAGCCATAAATTGAATTGGACCCAGGGGAACAATATCACCATAGCCTAAACTGGTGTATGTAGCGAAAGAGAAGTACAGACAATTAAAAAAACCTGTAATGATTTCTCCTGACTCATTCACTAGATGATTGACGCTACTGTGTTCAGTGATCAGGTAGTAGCCTATACCAAATAACCAGGTCTCAACGGTATGCGCCACAAGTGCCACCAGAACGCTGGCAGTCACCCGATAACGGCCGGGAATGTTCAGTAAAATGTTTAACCTTGACAGCCTGTAGAGCATTTCATAATGGATCATCACGCAAAGTGAGATGATTAGCAGAGAAGCAAATAATATAAACCACATACAACATCCATTATTGATATTTTGATTTCATTGTAGCGAAACTGTTCTCATTGTGCAGAGGAATTTAAATCTATTGCCTGATGTAACAAATACCGGGAAATCAGAGACATATGTACTGATGAAGGGAATAGTGTATAGTGATTTCAAACCAAAGGAGGTGCCATGGCTACAGAGCATAATAAAAAGAGCATATCTAGGGAGCGTCATAGCTGGCTTCAACAAGAGTCCGAAAGCTGGAAAAATACAGGGTTAATTGACCCTGATACTCAACGACAAATTCTACAGCAATACCAGTCAGCTTCCGGAACCCACGTTCAGCAACATAGTTGGAGTAACATCCTGCTGGTATCCTTAGGAGCGTTACTAATCGGTGGTGGGGTTATTCTCCTGCTCGCTCATAACTGGGAATCCTTTGGCAAAATGACTCGAACGATTCTGTCGTTCTTACCACTGGTTCTTGCCCAGTCTTACTGTTGGTACGGAATACAATATAAGCCTAAGTCGCAGGCGGTTCTGGAAACTGCGGGTGTTCTGCTTTTCTTTGCTGTTGGCGCAAGCATCTCACTGATCAGTCAAACCTACCATATCTATGGTGATTTAGAGCGCTTCCTCTTGGTGTGGCTATTATTAGGTTTGCCTATCGTTTACACCATTCGCTCAGCGACAACCTTGATGCTGCTCTCAGGTCTCATCCTTTGGTTATGCTTTATGGAGCGTGAACCTTACTGGCTCTTTTATGGCGCTCTGGTCCCTTATTTATACAAGCTTTATCGCAGTAACAGCCGTAATCTTCTGGCCTGGGCCTGCTGGTTTGCCATTATTGGTCTTCTATCTTCGGTTGTATACGGTAGCGCTTATTATGCCTCGCCGCTGGATCATTGGAGTATCTATATTTCTTTGGCGCTGGGCTGCGCTTTATACGCACTGGGGTACTGGACGTTCGGCTTTGAGAACAAAAAGTTTTGGGGCAATCCACCGGTAAGTCTTGGTTTAATGGTTATTGGTTTTGTCAGTTTGATGTTTACCTGGTACGGCCGAACCTTGCCTGTCGATCTGTGGCAGCTGGAGAGACCGATGACGGCTAATGAGTACACCATACTGGGTTTATTTGTAGCATGCTTTATCGGCGTCATACTTTTTATCAGCCGTTACGCCAAGCGTTTGTCAGTATCACATTGGGTGGCTCTAACCAGCTTTGTTTTCGTTATCCTTGGCATTATCGATTTTTACTTTGATATTGGTGAGCACATCTTTGTTGTACTCTCCAATCTTTATATCCTAGTGGGCTCAGTTATATTAATGTATCTCGGGATACAGCAAACTCGACTGATGATTCTTAACGGTGGCCTGATATGGTTTAGCTTTTTAGTATTATTCCGATTCTTTGATAGTGACATACCTTTTATGGCAAAGGGTATTATTTTCATCGGAGTGGGTGCAGCATTTATTGTGGCCAATATCTGGTTTAAGAAAAAACAACAAAGCAAAATCGAGGAGGGTGAATAATGAAACCGTTAAAACTTGTTATCCTCGTTATGTTTGCTATCCAGCTGGGAGTGCCTGCATATATGATTTATAACCAGCATGTCATACTTTCTGAGGGAACGGTTTATAAATTTAAAACACGACCCATCGATCCCAGGGACCCCTTCCGCGGACAATACGTTACTTTGAGATATGAAGCCAACCAGCAGCCAATTGCTTATCCTGAGCCGCTGCGAGAGGGTGAAACAGTATATGCGGTAGTCTCTAATAATAAAGATGGATTTGCCGAAATTAATCAATTGTTATTGCAGCCACCAAAAAGTGGTGACTATATTAAAACGACCATCCGCTGGGGAACTAAAGAGCGTGGTTACCATATCTCACTGCCTTTTAATCGTTACTATGCCTCTGAGAAAACAGCTCCAAGTATAGAAAAAGCGGTCTGGAGTGGACGAAGGCAGGAAGTTAGTAACGTCTATGCCGAAGTTAATGTCCTTGATGGTGAAGCGACTCTAAAAGAACTTTATGTTAATGAGTTACCCATTCGAGAGTATTTGGAACGCTCGCCCTCTGAGCAGAATTAAGGATAGCCATCAAATACCAGATTAAATCTAACGGTCGAAGCCCCAACGGTTAAACCAAGGGGCTGCCTGATTGATAGGCATCAAGGCTCAGAACATGATTCTCCATTGAGTGATGGAGGCGGCTAATCGGTTCGTCAGGATGAGTCAGTCCCACCATGCAAAGTAACGGATAAAAATGCTCAGGGTAGGGGTGATTAAATGCTGCAAATGGTGCTTTCGATTGATAATCTAATAACTCACTATGTCGCCCTTGTGTGAGCGTCTCATGAACCCATCCATTAAACGCTTCTGCCTTCTCGCCAAGATTTGGCTCCGACGCGGCTTTGAAGTAAGCGCGAAGATTATGTGTTATCCCCCCAGAGCCAATAAAAAGTATCCCCTCCTGCCGTAGTCCTTTTAGCTCTTGTCCCAACTGGTAGTGGTACTGTGTATCAAGGCGACTGTTAATCGACACTTGTACAATGGGTATATCAGCTTCAGGATAGATCCATTTTAGAGGAACCCAGGCCCCATGATCCAAACCTCTGTGCCCGTCCAGAGTGACATGGTAACCCGCACCGGACAAATTTTCGGCAATCGCCCTTGCGATCTCGAAGTCTCCAGAGGCAGGATATTGAATTTCATAGAGCTGTTTTGGGAAGCCATTAAAGTCATGGATCGTTTCAAATTTTGAGCCACTGGTAATATGTATTGAGTCGGATTCATCATAGTGAGCAGAAAAGATAACAATGGCCTTCGGTCGTGGCAATAACTGGCCGAGTGAAGTGAAAAATTGTGTTGTATCATTATCCTGCACTGCCAGCATGGGGGAGCCATGAGATAGAAACAAAGTAGGCATGGTGCTGTATTTGGACATAAGCTATCACCTCTGACTGTTGAAGGTTTATCCGCTGACACATGTATCAGCGGACAATTGGTATTGGACTAATTATTCAGTTTGCGGCCTAACACCTTGTCTATTGATAGTCGACCAGCCCCTGATACAGCCAGTGAAACTGATGCAGCCAGTAAGATTAAGGCAAACTCATAACCATTGTTGCTAACAAATAAACCATTACCAATATGTACGGTCATTGCCACTAGCATAGTAAATGCAGTTAATATTGCAGCCGGACGAGTTAACAGGCCTATAAACAGTGCCAATCCACCAAAAAATTCAGCGCTTCCGGCTAATAAGGCCATGATATATCCAGGTTCAAAACCTATGCTGGCCATCCACTGTCCAGTACCTTCAAGTCCATAACCACCAAACCAGCCAAATAATTTTTGAGCACCGTGTGCCATAAAAATAATTCCAAGCGGTAAACGAATAAATAAAGGCGCCCAACTGTCTGAAGCTGGCATCAGCTTGTTCATAATATTGTTCATAACAGGATCTCCAAAAGTAAATTTAAATCATCATTTCGATGATTAGTACTTTACTGGTAAATGATTTGTTGATAAATATTGCTTATGTTGAATTATTATCAATAATTTGTTGATTATGAATAAGCTTGACTGCATGAAAGCGTTTATTTCGGTGGTAGAGCAGGGTTCTTTTACTGCTGCCGCGGACAAGCTGGACTTGTCCCCACAGCTCATTAGTAAATACGTCTCTGCTTTAGAGAGGGAGCTGAGCCTGCAGTTATTGCAAAGAACCACAAGGCGAGTATCTGTTACTGAGGTGGGAAGAGCCTACTGTGACAGAGCGCGACAAATATTACTTGAGCTCGAAGAGCTAGAGCAATCGGTTCAGGACGAGAGTAGTAAACCGAGAGGAGTTTTGCGTATTAGCGCACCAATGTCTTTTTCTACGCTCCATTTGGGAGAGGCGCTGGCATCTTTTCAAAAACAGTTTCCAGATGTCCTAATTGACATCCAGTTAAGTGACAGAAAAGTTGATATCATTGAGGAAGGATTCGATCTGGCTCTTAGAATCGGGAGGCTTTCTAGCTCATCCTTTATCGCCAGGAAGATTGCTCCCATCAGGTTAGTAACCTGTGCTTCTCCCGATTATTTAAAAAAATATGGTACACCTGAAACTCCGTCAGACTTATCCAGGCATCATTATCTGCACTACAGCTATCGGGATTCATCGGAACCTTTAGTTAGTGGCTCAACCAGAGCCTTTCCTTACTTAAAAGGAAATCATTATATATCCGCGAACAACGGTGAAGTACTGGCCAACGCCGCCATTGCTGGAGCTGGAATTATAGTACAACCCACCTTTATTGTTGGTCCGGCCATAGCTGCGGGGAAGTTATCGGTAATCTTATCTGACAATGAACCTGAGCCCTTAGGTCTATATGCGTTATATGCTCATCGCCGCTATTTATCCCACAAGGTTAGAAGCTTTATCGACTTTCTTGGTAATTATTTTGGTGATCCCCCTTACTGGGATGCTCTGTAACATTTTGTAGCATTTTAGTCTTGAGGTAGATCCAGTAAAGGCGTAGTCTGTATTTATGCATACAAAATGCATATACAAACTATGATAAATATAATTACTCAGTCAATGGAATTGACGCGGAAACTAAACGGGTTTATTGCTTTGAAGGTGCCAAACACTCAAGGCAGAAATTCTTTTTGTTCTTACGCTTTCATAATTCCTTTCAAGTTCTTATTACGCCAGTCGCTAGTACCCCCAGATATTATTAAAAAGCTATTCCCTGATTTATCACTAAGAACTAGGGGGGTAATATGCTATTGAAAGTGGTTGTCACTATTATCCTATTCCTAAGCTTTAGTTTTACTGTCCAGTCACAAAGCCTGGATGTCAACGTAACTATAACCCTTCCTCAAGAACAGCAAAGTGCTCGTCTCTATAACTTTCAATCTCGCGAATTCGACAGGGTACTATCCCCAGCAAATCTTACAAGAGATGAATGTTTAGCATACCTTCCCCCTATGAAGGGGCAGGCTGTAAAGCTACTGGATTTGTTTATTGCAAAAGGGAAATCCCCATATAGAGCTTTAACACTTGTCCATTTTAAAATACGTCACGCACGTAAAAGTAACAGCGAATAGAGTTATTCCTCCCGGCCGATAAGGCCTCATCTAAAGACTTTTTGTCCAAAAAGTAATATCTAAATTGGGCTTAGTATAAAAAAATCTATTGAGTTAAACGGAGTTCTAATTAATTTCTTAATATAAATAAGAATGATTTGCATTTGTATGTAGATTTGTTATAGTGCGCCAGCATTTTTACTAAAGCATTTCTAGGGGAATATTATGAAATTCAAATTAGCACTTGTGTCTGCGGCACTAATGGCTTGTGGTACTACTTTTGCCGCTGAACCAACAAACCAAGAATTATTGGATTTGATTGAGTCTCAGCAAAAAGAAATAGAAAACTTAAAGAAGTCAGTAGAAGAAACTGACAATAAAGCTGAAGCTTCTATCGAAGCCGCAGAAAAGTCGATGAGCAATGCTAATAGTTCAAAGTTATCTTTCGGTGGTTACGGTGAACTACACTACAATAATATTGAAGACAGTGAGTCGATTGACTTCCACCGTTTCGTGACTTTTATGGGTTATGAGTTCAATGATGATGTCCGTTTCTTCTCTGAATTAGAACTTGAGCATTCATTGGCTGGTGATGGCGCTCCAGGTGAAGTTGAGCTTGAGCAGGCATACGTTGAAATTGACGTAACTGATGCAACGTCGGTTAAATCTGGTTTGTTCCTTGTGCCAGTAGGTATTCTCAACGAAACTCACGAACCACCAACATTCTATGGTGTAGAAAGAAACCCAGTAGAAAAGAACATCATCCCAACAACTTGGTGGGAAGGTGGTGCTGGCGTAACATCTGAACTGGCTCCGGGCATCACGGCTGATTTTGCCATTCATTCGGGCTTGAATGTTTGGGATGAAGACACTGGTACAGCTGACTTTAGTATCCGTAGCGGTCGCCAAAAAGTGGCTAAAGCAAACGCAGACAGCTTTGCGTACACTGCGCGCATCAAGTACACTGCAATTCCTGGTCTAGAGCTTGCAGCATCGGTTCAACACCAGACTGATTTGACGCAAGGCGCTCTAAACGCAGATGCAAACTTATACACTGCGCATGCGATTTATAACGTTGATGGTTTCGGTATCCGCGCACTTTACGCAGGTTGGGATATCGATAGCGAAGAAGCAGAATTGACTGGCCAAGATAAGCAAGACGGCTTCTTTGTAGAGCCAAGCTACCGTTTCAACGATGAGTTCGGCGTTTTCGCTCGTTACAGCGAGTGGGATAACGTAGCAGGAAACTCAGTTGATACAACAATGGAACAGACAAACGTTGGTTTCAACTACTGGCCACACCAGGACGTTGTATTCAAATTTGATCTTGAACGCCGTGATGGTGCTCAGGACGGAGATGGATTTAACCTAGGCGTTGGTTACCAGTTTTAAAAGCCTGCTTTTTAAGCTGTAAATAGGGGCAGGCTTTATTTTAAGCCTGCCTTTGTTCGTTTAAAGAAGTGATACTTGATGAGTAAGATAAAAATACAATTAGCTTTCTTATTGTTATTAGGAGTAATAACAATACCGGCTATTGCTAAAAAATATCTGACAAAAGAGCAGTTTATTCAACAGGCTTTTGCCTCCATTGAAAATGGGAATGAGCCGACGATGAAGACGCTTTGGCTCGATGATAAAGTGCAGGCAAAGATCACAAAAATTTTAGAGCACTCGTATCCAAAACTTCGTTTACGATATTGGAAGTATGATGATCAAACCGTGTGGTTTCTGGACGAAATAGGGAAAGAACGTCCTATTAGTTTTGGCGTTAGTGTCAAATCACAACGTATCAATTTGATTAAAGTTCTGGAGTTTAGGGAGAGCAGGGGCGGTGAAATTCACATGCAGGCTTTTACCGACCAGTTTGAACAGATTAAGCTCACGGATGAATATAAACTCGATAAACATATCGATGGTATCACTGGAGCGACCATGTCGGTTGATGCAATGAAAAAAATTGCACGCGTTGCATTAATGCTGGATGAATTAGTTCAATGAAGAAAAAAAAGCATTCTTCAAACAATAACCGAAAGGGTCACTACCGAAAGTGGCATCGTCGTTTTGGAGTTGCTGCATCTATATTTTTACTAAACCTTGCGGTTACCGGGCTCCTTCTGAATCATTATGAAGCATTAAAGCTTCATCAGTCCTATATTACTTCAGATTGGTTGATGGATTGGTACGGTATAGAGTCTCCCGAATCCGTAAATTGTCTCCAGTCGAAACAAAAACGGGTTTGCCAGATAGGCGATCAAATTTATTTAAATGAGACTTTCTGGAAAGAGCAGGCTGATCCGATCCTACTGTTTAAGACGCTGGAGCAGGAAAGTTTACTCATAACATCATCCCATGCGTTTTGGTTAACTAAAGACTTAGCATTAATAGAAGATATATCTTTTGCTGAGGAATTAGGGAACACCATTTCATCTGCCGGTTTTATAAATGATCAGCTCACGGTTGAAACAACCAGCGGCAAGGGATATCAGTTTAATTCAGATTTCTTCAGTTGGGAGCAAACCAATTCTGCTCCGACATTAAAACGCCAAGCAGCAACAGAACCCACCCCTGCTTTAAAGGACACCCTGAGCAATGGGTATCGTCACAGACAAATTACCCACTTACGGTTTGTACAGGATCTCCACAGTGGCGCGGTCATTGGCTTAAGCGGGAAAATCACCAACGACTTAACTGCTCTAATCATTATCTGGTTAGTTATTAGCGGCTTTATCACCTGGTATCGTCGAAAAAATAAGAAATAAAGTGTCAGGTAGTCGAAGAAGCCATTCAACTTCATTCGGTTGACTTAGTGTAACCACCATTATGGGCCTTCTACCTCTGTTAGCGGAGACCAGCACCCAGGCTATCGCCATTAAGCCACTTGTAATTTCGGTAGTGTTTGGCCTGCTTACTTCTACCGTATTGGTGATTTTAGTGATACCACCTTTATATACATTATTATTTGAGTGGAAAAATAAAAACGTAATGGAAGCGTCAAATTAATTCTGGAGAGATAGACGATGATAAAAACAACTTTATTGGTATTGTGCTTAAGTTTTGGCTTGTCGGCGACAGCAGCAGAGAATAATAAGAAGAATGGATTAGTGCTTAAGCAGATTATGCTGAAGCTCTCTAAAGATATGTCAGCTATTGCTAACGCTATTGTGCTGGAAGACTGGGAAAGGGTACAGCAGCATGCGGACAGTATCGCCAACCATGAACAGGCACCACTCATTGAAAAGAGGAAAATTCTACAGTACCTGGGTGATGATATGGCGCAGTTTAAATCCTTTGACCAAATTGTTCACGACAAATCTGTTGAGCTTTCAGAGCAGGCAAAAAAAGGAAATTCAGATGCGGTGATTAAGGTTTATTCTGAAGTAATGCAGGGTTGTTTAGACTGTCATAGTCGTTTTAAACCTAGGATCCAAAGTCGCTTTTATAGCTTCAAGAAAGAGTAGAAGTATAAAGCTAATTTACATCAGTAAAACCTTCTACTTTTTCGTAACAAAAAAAGCCTGACAATTTCTTGCCAGGCTTTTGGACGAGAGGCTAATGTAACTACCTCTCCGTTCCCCCAAAACAGCAGATGGTTAGTCCCAGGATAGGGCGCCACCTGTTTGATACTCAATCACGCGAGTTTCGAAGAAGTTTTTCTCTTTCTTCAAGTCCATGATTTCACTCATCCATGGGAATGGATTCGATACGTTCTTGAACTGTGCTGGTAGGCCAAGCTGAGCCAGACGACGGTTACAGATGAACTGTAAGTATTCTTCCATCATGTTGGCGTTCATGCCCAGTACGCCGCGTGGCATAGTGTCACGTGCGTATTCGATTTCAAGCTGTGTACCTTCCAGAATCATTTGGATAACTTCCTGCTGGAACTCTTCTGTCCACAGGTGAGGGTTTTCCATTTTGATCTGGTTGATGATATCTACACCGAAGTTCAGGTGCATCGATTCATCACGAAGGATGTACTGGAACTGCTCAGCAACACCCGTCATCTTGTTGCGACGACCCATGGATAGAATCTGAGTAAAGCCACAGTAGAAGAAGATACCTTCCGTCACGCAGTAGAAGCCGATCAGGTTACGCAGTAATTCCTGATCCGACTCTGGAGTACCTGTTGTGAAAGCAGGGTTTGAAATACCCTGAGTATGCTTAATACTCCAGGCGGCTTTTTTAGCGATGCTTGGAACTTCGCGATACATGTTAAATACTTCGGCTTCATCCATACCAAGAGATTCAACGCAGTACTGATAAGCATGCGTGTGAATCGCTTCTTCGAAGGCCTGACGCAGGATGTACTGACGACACTCTGGGTTAGTGATCAACCTGTAGATTGCTAGTACCAGGTTGTTTGCAACCAGCGAGTCAGCCGTTGAGAAGTAGCCTAAAGAACGCATGACGATTTTACGCTCGTCGTCAGTTAGGCCGTTAGGATCTTTCCAGGTGGCGACATCTTTAGTCATGTTAATTTCTTGTGGCATCCAGTGGTTTGAACAGCCATCAAGATATTTTTGCCAAGCCCAGTCGTACTTGAAAGGAACTAACTGGTTCAAGTCTGCACGACAGTTGATCATTTTCTTGTCATCAACTTCGATACGAGCCGCACCCATTTCCAGCTCTTCCAGTCCTGGTGCAACATCTAGATTTTCCAGAGAAGCCTGTGCCTTAGCAACATTATCTAGTGCTTCTGGCTCGACATACTCTTCTGTCGTTGGCTTTGGCTCAACTGCAGCTTCAGGTTGTTTTGGCTGTGGAGCTTCCGCTGCTACCTCAGGCTGCTTTGGTGGAGTTTTCGGAGCTTTTTTCTGCTCCACTTTCTCTTCTTTGTCGTAGTCATCCCAGTTGAACATAATTTACCTCGTTAATGCTTTTGCTGTGTTGCTTATTTGTGTCACTCTCTTTGTTTGCAGTTTTGTTCTGCAAAAATGGGAGCGGTTAAGCTCCCATTGGTATTTACTGACAAGCCTCACAATCAGGATCGTCGATTGAGCATGCCTGTGGTGCAGCAGACCCGACAGGGGATGCAGACACGGCGTTTAGCTTGCCATCACTGATGGTTGATTTCTCAGTACTTGTCGCGCCCATTGAGCGTAAGTAGTAAGTGGTTTTCAGACCGCGGAACCAGGCCATGCGATATACCATGTCCAGCTTCTTACCGGATGGCTCACTCATGTAAAGGTTAAGAGACTGTGCCTGGTCAATCCATTTCTGGCGACGGCTGGCAGACTCAACTAACCACTTTGGCTCAACTTCAAATGCATTCGCAAATAACTCTTTCAGCTCTCCAGGAATACGTTCGATTGGCTTCAGGCTGCCTTCGTAGTATTTGAGGTCATTAACCATAACGTTATCCCAAAGGCCACGCTTTTTAAGTTCGCGTACCATGTAAGGGTTAACAACGGTGAATTCGCCTGACAGGTTCGACTTCACGTATAGGTTTTGATACGTCGGTTCGATTGACTGTGAGACACCTGTAATATTTGAAATGGTTGCCGTAGGAGCAATCGCCATTACGTTTGAGTTACGCATACCGACTTTCTGTACGCGCTCACGTAGTGTGTCCCAATCCATCGTGCTGCTGGTATCAACTTCGATAAACTCTTCACCACGCTCGTCAATAAGCTTCTGAATCGAGTCAATCGGTAAGATACCCTGCGACCATAATGAACCAGCGAAGGTCTCGTAAGAGCCGCGCTCTTCAGCAAGGTCAGTCGATGCTTTAATGGCATAGTATGAAATTGCTTCCATCGCATTATCAGCAAACTCAACCGCACCTTCTGAGGTGTATGGGATATTCTGGATGTATAGAGCATCCTGGAAGCCCATCATGCCCAGACCGACAGGGCGGTGACGCATGTTCGATTGACGCGCTGTCTCAACAGGGTAGAAGTTGATATCAATAACATTGTCCAGCATACGAACCGCTGTAGTTACTGTCTTTTCCAGCTGTTCTTTATCCAGCTCACCGTCAACCATATGTTTAGGCAAGTTGACTGAACCCAGGTTACATACTGCGATTTCTTCACCAGCTTTGGTGTTTAGCGTAATCTCAGTACATAGGTTTGAGCTGTGTACTACGCCAGCATGCTGCTGTGGTGAACGCAGGTTACAAGGATCTTTAAAGGTGATCCATGGGTGGCCTGTTTCGAACAGCATGGACAGCATCTTACGCCATAAGTCTTTCGCCTGAATGGTCTTGGCAGTTTTCATCTTGCCGTATTTCGCCATTTCTTCGTAGTACTCATAGCGATCTTCAAATTCTTTGCCGTATAGATCGTGCAGATCCGGTACTTCGTTAGGGCTGAATAGAGTCCACTCGCCATCGGTGCTGACACGCTTTAAGAACAAGTCAGGAACCCAGTTAGCCGAGTTCATGTCGTGAGTACGACGACGGTCATCACCAGTGTTCTTACGCAGCTCAAGGAACTCTTCGATATCGATGTGCCATGTTTCCAGGTATGCACATACCGCACCTTTACGCTTACCACCCTGGTTTACAGCGACTGCAGTGTCGTTGGCCACTTTCAGGAATGGTACAACACCCTGTGATTTACCGTTGGTACCCTTGATGTATGCACCAAGACCACGTACCGGCGTCCAGTCGTTGCCTAAACCACCAGCGAACTTTGACAGTAGGGCGTTATCTTTAATCGCGCCATAGATACCATCAAGGTCATCTGGAACGTTAGTCAGGTAACAGCTTGATAGCTGAGGACGAAGCGTACCAGAGTTAAACAGGGTAGGCGTCGAACTCATGTAGTGGAACGTTGATAGAATGTTGTAGAACTCAATCGCACGCTCTTCACGGTTCTCTTCGTTAACCGCGAGGCCCATTGAGACACGCATCCAGAATACCTGTGGCAGTTCAATGCGAACTTCGTCTTTGTGGATGAAGTAGCGATCGTAAAGTGTCTGAATACCTAAGTAGGTAAACAGTAAGTCACGATCCGGCTGTAAAGCATTACCCAGCTTTTCAAGGTCGAATGATAGAAGCTCAGGGCTTAATAATTCATGCTCAACGCCCACTTCAAGGTAAGCTTTGAATGCCTGTGGGTAAATAGCTGACATTTCACCGTGCGTCGCACGTCTGGCTACGCCCAGTTCACGCAATGCTTCGGTACGAATATTGTCTAGCAAGACACGTGCCGTCACATAAGAGTAGTTTGGCTCTACTTCAATCATGGTGCGAGCGGTCATGACCAGCGCCTGATATACGTCGCTCAGAGCAACGCCATCGTATAAGTTACGCATGGTTTCTTTGATGATCTGCTCGGCATCGACATCGCTTAAATTCTTACACGCTTCTACCACAACAGTATGTAAACGCTGGACATCAAGAGGCTTTTCTTTGCCGTCAGCGCCAGTGACCGTTACAGCATTATCGCCTACGATAGCATCAAGCTTATCGCTGTCACGCTCAGCACGCTCTCGTGCACGCTCTTCGCGATATAGAACGTATGAGCGAGCAACTTTCTGTTCACTGTTGCGCATCAAGGCCAGTTCAACCTGGTCTTGAATATCTTCAATATGGATTGTGCCACCGCCTGGCATACGACGTTCAAATGCTTCCGTGATTTGCTTAGTCAGCTGACGTACCGTCTCATGTACCCTTGAAGACGCTGCCGCGTTGCCACCTTCAACAGCAAGAAAAGCTTTTGTCATTGCCACTTCGATTTTGCTGTCATCATAAGGAGTCACCTTGCCATTACGACGAATTACACGTAATTCACCGGGTTTATTGGCTTGGATTTCAGGGCTTGCGTCCGAATGTTGAGTAGGGGTTGGTGCAGCTGCTTTTTGTGATTTGCTGACTTCGGTTTCCATCTTGCCTCCACAGACCTCTTGATGCTTTTTAACCACTCTCCATCCAGTCGATTGAGCGGTTAGATTAATACCATTATTTTTTGATTGCTTTTTATACAATATCAATGCGCTTTTGCAGTAAATCAACAAGTTAGGACAACTAGTTAATTCACTATATATAGGTGTTCAAAAGCCTATGCACACAAGATAGTCCGTTTTTGCATTAGAAGCAAGGGTATATCTCGTGTAATTTCTTGTGGATAACTTGTGTGAAAAAGGGGGGTAACTTTACAGCCCTTGCAGTGTCTGGTGTAGCGCTAGATCAAGTGTTTTAAATTATTTTTTTTTGTCGAAAAGTTTTACAATGGAACCGCATTAGGGTAGACGATAAGGTGCTGAATGTCGAGATCGAACCCTATATCTTGTGATATTGGATAGTCATGGTGACTGGGGAAAATGGCCTTGAGGCGCTCATTGTTGGGTAAAATCAGCTCGTATTCGATAATTGCACCTTTAAACACCTTGTGACTGACCTTTCCTCGTAGCTCAGAATCCGGATTTGGCTTCAGATCATCGGGCCGCATCAGGACCAAAACATCCTGCTCCGGCTCGAAGTGATAACCGTTGGCAATCTTAAAGTCGCCCAGCGTGGTAGAGACCTTATCGTTCTGGCGGCAGATCTTGCCGGCGATAAAATAGCCTTCTCCGATGAACGCCGCTATCTGAGCGTCCTGTGGTTTGTGATACAGATTATATGGACTGTCCCATTGCAGTAACTGACCTTCGTGCATTACGCCAATATAATCAGCCATGGCAAACGCTTCCTGCTGATCGTGAGTCACTAGCAGATGCGCAATATTCTGGTTAGCCAGTACTTCCTTTAGCTCTCTCGCCAGAGAGCGGCGCAGGTGAGTATCCAGGCTGGAGAAGGGTTCATCCAATAAAATAAGCTTTGGCTTCGGCGCGATGGTCCGTGCCAGCGCCACTCGCTGCTGCTGTCCACCCGATAGCTGGTGCGGGTAGCGATCGCCCATACCTTCAAGCCCCACCAGCTCCAGACACTCCTCAACGCGAGCTTTTTTCGCTTTGCGTCTGAGTTTGCGTAATCCGAAAGCGATATTGTCATAGATACTCAGGTGCGGGAATAGAGCATGATCCTGAAAAACGAGACCTAAATTACGCTGTTCGGGCGGAGTCATTTGAGTAGAAGTTGAGCAGATTTGACCATGGATACTGATTGAACCGTCGTAAACTGGCTCTAAACCGGCGATGGCTCTAAGTAGAGTTGTCTTTCCGCAACCGCTTGCGCCCAGAAGGCAGGCGCTATCGCCTTGTTTTAGCGAGAAATTAATATCTTTAACGATAACCTGATCACCATATCGACACTCGACCTGGTTGAGATGTAATAGGGGGTGATTATCATTCATGCGCTAAAACTGAATTGGTAGTCATTCTCATTTAGCATCGCATTGTAACCATCATTGAGACATATGCCCAGCATTTAGATCAAGATTTCTCCTAATTATTCGGACAAAGGGTGATAAAAGGACTTGAAAAGCGTTATAATCGCCGCCACTTAAAAGACAGCGTTAATATATATTAGTTGAGGATCTCATGAGCGAAACGATTGAGCAGATTAAACAGCAAATCGCCGACAACAAAGTTGTCATGTATATGAAGGGCTCACCAAAACTTCCAATGTGCGGTTTTTCTGCCCAGGCAGTTCAGGCTTTGATGGAGTGTGGTCACGAGTTTGCATACGTTGATATTTTGCAAAACCCGGACATCCGTGCAGAGCTACCAAAGTATGCCAACTGGCCAACTTTCCCACAGTTATGGGTTGATGGCGAGTTAATCGGTGGTTGTGACATCATTCTGGAAATGTTCCAGCAGGGCGAGCTACAGCAGGTTCTTGACGAGTCTTATGGTAAGAAGCCTGAGTAACACCGTTACCCGAATCAAAAGAAGCCGCGTACTGCGGCTTTTTTTATGCCATTTTCTGTCTTGAGAGAAGAAAAAGACGGAAGGATGATATAGCTTTAATTGAAATGAAGAAGAAAGCTCAGTATTGTCTTGATATACCCCAACGGAGTCATCAGTCATGGAACAAGAAAAACATATTGCACTGTTTATTGATACCGATAATGTATCCAGTAAATATATCGACCTGATATTATCCGATCTGGCCAGCCATGGCCGAGTGGTTATCCGGAAAGCCTACGGCAACTGGACCAAAGATGGGTTGAAAGGATGGGTCGATATTCTACCCGAGCATGCTATCCAGCCTATCCAGCAGTTTGATTTGACCAAAGGCAAAAATGCTACCGATATGGCGATGGCCATCGACGTCATGGATGTCTTATATACTAAAGAAGTCGATACCTTTTGCCTGGTAACATCCGACTCTGATTTTACTCCGTTGTCGATGCGACTGATTAACGAAGGTAAGCTGGTGTTTGGCTACGGGGAAAGTAAAACCAAAGATGTTTTCAAGAATTCATGTAGTCGATTTCTGGTGTTGGATTCAAAGTTGAACAAGGAAGAAATCCAAAAAGCTTCGCCAGGTCAGTTAAAGCAGGATACCAAGCTTATCTCGCTGATAAGAGATGCTATCGATCTCAACTCCGATGACAATGGTTGGGCTTCACTCGGCCCGATTGGCTCGTTTATTACCAATAAGTCATCGATTGATATCAGAAACTACGGCTATAAAAAACTCAGCGACTTAATTAAAGTTATTGATTTATTCCAAACTAAAAAGTCCGGCAACCAAATTTTAGTGAAGGATAAAAAGGGTAATGACGGCTGAGTTTAAAGTAATTGGCCATCGCGGGGCTCTGGGCTTAGAGCCTGAAAATACTCTGCGATCGATACAGCGGGCTCTGGAAATTGGAGTCGATGGCGTTGAGTTTGATGTACAGAATATTGATGGCCGACTGTTTATCTTTCACGATGATACCTTAGACCGTACCACCAACGGTAAAGGCAAACTGATCGAGCACTCCGTTGAGGAGCTGCGCCGTCTGGATGCGGGAAAGGGCGAAAAAATTCCTTTCTTGAGCGAAGTGGTGGAGCTGATCGGCAATCAGGCCTTTATTAATATAGAGCTTAAAGGATTAGACACCGCCAGTCTGGTGATGGATCTGGTGGAATTACTGGACAAGGACAGATTCAAGAAAGAGCAGTTCATTATTTCGTCTTATCACTTTTCAGAGCTGTACCTGGTGCAGCAGCTGGATACTGAGATTCAGCTTGGCGTAATAGCCGATGATCAGCCCGTTGTAGCTTTAGACTTTGCCGATGAAATTAATGCCTATAGTTTTCATCCGAGCTTCTCTTTGCTCAGTCGGGACTTGGTCGAGGAAGCGCATTCTATGGGAATGAAAGTCTATGTTCACACGGTCAATGATTTGGATAAAATCAGACAAGCCAGGGAGTGGGGTGTGGATGGAGTCTTTACGGACTACCCGGACAGGGTAAAAAAATATTGCACGGAATAAAAAAAGGCGCCGATTAAGCGCCTTTATAGTATCCAATCAGGAAGTAAAACTATTAATTCTAATTTCCATCTTCCTTCATTTTTTCAGCCAGATAGTTCTGGATGCCGATTTTCTCAATCAGACCCAGTTCAGTCTCAAGCCAGTCGACATGCTCTTCTTCGCTTTCAAGAATGTCCTGTAGAAGATCGCGACTGACGTAGTCTCTGACATCTTCACAGTACTTGATGCCATCACGAAGATCAGGAATCGCGTCCATTTCCAACGCCAGGTCACACTCTAGCATTTCCTTCGTATCTTCGCCGATACGTAAGCGACCTAGATCCTGAAGGTTAGGCAAACCTTCCAGGAAAAGAATGCGTTCAATCAGCCAGTCGGCGTGTTTCATCTCATCGATGGATTCTTCGTATTCGTGGTCGGCCAGCTCTTTCAGCCCCCAATCTTTATACATTCTGGCATGCAGGAAATATTGGTTGATAGCCACCAGCTCATTGCCCAGTACTTTATTCAATATCTCAATAACTTTTGCGTCGCCTTTCATGCCAAACTCCAATTATGTGTTAGTTATTAGATCATTGTAGGCACAGGAGGCTACTCGATCAAGCTAAATAGGCGTTAAGTTATTGAAATGCAATGAAAATTAGAAACGTTATCAATTGTTATCAATTCTTATTTGAGAGATATTCTGATACGGGTAAACCAGACGGGAATAGAATTCTTATTGCTGAGGAATAGGGAAGTGTTTAATAGGAAAGAGCGCTAAAAAGCCGCTTATTAGCAGGAGAGAGTATGAGTTAAGCGGCTTGAATAGCAATGCGGCCCGAATCAGCGTTAAGCTGCATATCAATTTCTGCACGTGTTGAGCGAAGAATCTGTTTTGCATCTCTGGCACATTTACCACATTGAGTCGCCACGCCCATCTTATTAAGGCAGCGCATTGAACAGGCGCCTTCACAAGCGGCTTGCTTAATCTCTTTATCGGTAACGGCTTTACACAAACAAACGTACATAATTTAAATACTCACTGGTAGCAGCATCTTCAATGGTTGAAATTTTCCTACAAATGAGAATGATTGTCAATAATATTTGTATTGTTATTTGGGAATGATTGTATTCTATTGATTTTGCGCAAAAAAAGGCCGCTAGAAGCGGCCTGAAAGTGGGGGAGAGAGTTTTGTTGAAGAGGTATATAAAAACTACATAAGAGGTATTAGTTAATTCTGGCGGCAAATTCGGCAACGCGTTTGCCCAATACTTTCGCCGTATCTTTATCCGACTGCGGAGGAACGATATCCGAACTCTGATCGGCGTTACTCTGCGCCATCGCACCAAGATAACTACCAATACGGTTTAAATCCTCAGGCGAGCCCTCGCTGGTATTGTTGCCCGGCATCAGACCAAGACCAACCCAGGCCATACCGTGCTGAGCAGCGAAGATTGACATCTGAACCAGGGTATTCAGCTTGTCACCACTGTAGGAGGCAGAGTTAGTAAAACCGGCAGCTAGTTTGTCTTTCCAGCCGTGTTCGGACCAGACCTTGGATGATTTATCCATAAAGCCTTTAAAGTCAGCACTGACGCTACCCATATAAGTTGGGCTGCCGAAAATGATGGCTTTAGCTTCTGCCAGGTCGTCCCAGTGATCGTCGACGTCATCGACTGAAATCAGACGAACATCTTCAGAAGCTTCTTTAGCACCATTGGCCACTTCCTCTGCAAGAACTTTAGTGTGGCCAAAACCACTGTGATAAACCACGGCGATTGTGTTGTTACTCATATTGTTTCTCCGAAATATCTTGATGTTGATAATTTAATCCGTTTATAGTTATGCATGAAATGAATTGATCGTATAGTCATTATGCAAGTAGAGAATTTTAGAAACGCGGATCTGAATTTACTGTTGATATTGGAAGTTATTCTGGAAGAGAAGCACATCTCCAATGCGGCGGTAAGACTGAATATGAGTCAGCCTGCAGTCAGTCGCGCCCTGCAGCGTTTGCGTGATATGTTCAAGGATTCTCTGCTTATCCGGGTCGGCAGCGGTTACCAGCTGACCGAGCGAGCCCAGGATATTCAGCCCAAACTAAGACGCTGGCTGGCAGACTTTATGTCGATCATGCAGCCCGAAGAGTTTATCCCCGAGCAGGCCAAAGGCGAAATTACCATCATGTCGATGGATTCAGAGGTAGGCCTCTTTTTACCTAACTTATGGCAGGACTTACAGAAAGCCGCGCCATCGGTTGCCATGCGCTCGATCGGCTACCGTCCTGACGCCGTCAGTTTGCTGGAAGAAGGGGAGATCGACTTTTTGATCAGTGATGAAAACAAGTCGCTGGAAAGCACAAAATATCACAATTTTCATCTGGTACGCCATGACTTCGTTATGGTCATGGCACAGAGCCATCCGCTGGCTTCCTCTAAAAATATCAGCCTCAATACCTACACCAAACAACGACATGGGCTGGTCACGGTGACCGGTAAAGGACAGGGCATCATCGATAAGCTACTGGTAAAAGAAGGACTTACCCGTAATATTGATTTGTTTGTCCCCACCTTCCATCTGGCGCTGGATATCTGTAGCCGCACCGATCTAATTTTCGCCATGCCAAGACTCGTCGCCGAAAAAGATGCCGAACGTTATGGCCTGGTCATTAAAGAGTTACCGCTTGAGTTGCCTCTGCTGGATATCTACCTTTACTGGCACGAACGTCAGCATCAGACAGCCCTTCATCGCTGGTTTAGAAGGCTGATGAGAGAAAGTGTCCGTCGCACGAAAGAGCTGATAACCTCATAACTGAGTCTAAAGTCTTCACACCGTCTTCATCTTTGATTCTTTAAAGTCTTTGTACTCGTGTAAAAAATCACTTAAAGCAACGAGTTAAACAAAGAGGAGATGACAATGCTTGTGCAATTGACCTACGCTAGCCGCGTTAGTAGAACGCTAGGCTCGACCGACATAAAAGATATTCTAAGAAGCTCTCAGGAAAATAATAAAGCTGACGGCGTCACAGGTGCTCTGTGTTTATCTGATGGGATCTTCCTGCAAATTCTAGAAGGCGATCGCACGGTTGTTAATCGGGTGTATCACAGAATTCTGAACGATGCTCGCCACAAAGATCCCGCCATTCTGGATTATCGAGAAGTAACCGCCCGTTCCTTCAGTGAATGGTCTATGGGCTTAATCACTCGTTCCGATGAAAATAGACAGCTCTTTTTAAAATACTCTTCAACCGCTAATTTCGATCCTTATAGCATGAGCGGTGAAACCTTAAGCGCATTTTTCCAGGATATACTGAACAACGTTCGTTGGCTAAGAAAGACTCCAGACTAGCTAATTGTTGATTGTGTGTAACTCGAGATAGGGCGGCCTTGAAATCAGGAATTCAGGCCCTATTTTGAGTAGAAGGAAGCGTTAATAAACGAGCAATAACTGCCTAATTATTAAGCGGTTTAGCTTTTCTCTATAAAATTATAGGGAAAATTAATCTTTTGTGAAAAGACTTAAGAATTAACGCCACAAAAGCGTATAATACGCACCACATAATTAAACATTCAAAACTCTTGGAGGATATAATGGGAGTATTAGTAGGCCGTAAGGCACCAGATTTTACTGCAGCAGCTGTTCTAGGGAACGGCGAGATCGTTGAAGACTACAATTTCGCTGAAGCTACAAAAGGGAAGCCAACGGTTGTATTTTTCTACCCGCTAGACTTCACATTTGTATGCCCATCAGAGCTTATCGCTTTTGACCACCGTCTAGACGAGTTCAAAAAGCGTGGCGTAGAAGTTGTTGGTGTTTCAATCGACTCACACTTCACACACAACGCATGGCGTAACACTGACATCAAAGACGGCGGTATCGGCCAGGTAGGCTACACGCTAGTTGCTGATGTTAAGCACGAAATCTGCCAGGCGTTCGACGTTGAGCATCCAGAAGCAGGCGTTGCATTCCGTGGTTCCTTCCTAATCGACAAAGACGGCGTTGTACGTCACCAGGTAATCAACGATCTTCCACTAGGTCGTAACGTAGACGAAATGATCCGTATGGTTGACGCGCTTCAGTTCCACGAAGAGCACGGCGAAGTTTGCCCAGCTGGCTGGAACCAAGGTGATAAAGGTATGGATGCATCTCCGGAAGGTGTAGCAAAATACCTATCAGAAGAAGCTGATAAACTATAATTACTGGTTAAATTGTCCAACTTCTTTGTTGGTTAATAATTTTTCATGCTCAACGACCTTTTAGGTCGCCTCCGCTGAAAAATCATCAACCGCCTCGAATTTGAACAATTTTCCTGCGTAATTCGAAGCCCTGGGGTTAACGCCTCGGGGCTTTTTTGTGTTCAAAAAGTATTTTCGTCATTCCCGCGTGATGCTGGGCGACTAAAAGGAGTGCCTATGGTAAATCCCTTTAGGGAAAAGCCTTGGGGCTTTTTTGTGCTGGATAAGTAATATTGCCGTCATTCCCGCGTGATTCTAGGCGACTAGTAGGAATGCCCTTGGTTAGTCCTTTCAGGTTTTTCAGATGCTTTTGTATATAGGTAGTTTTGTTTATCAGGTTCTCTTTCCTCAGAAAAATGAAGTGCAAAACAAAAGTTGAACTCATCTTATAGTGATGTACTATAAGCCTTATAGGGCATCATAACTAATAAATTACAAAAGAAATCGCACGAGGATACGTCAATCACGTAGGTTCGGTTTATAGGGGTATTTCTAAGTAAATGGAACTTCAAAAAATAAAACCAATAAATTCAATGGGATACGGTTGCTGCGCCGTATTCTTATGTTATGTGTAAGGAATCATGAGCCATAATTTGGTGATCATAGATGGCAGGAAGCTGAAAGATTGGAACTCTTTTCATCGGGAGTTCGCCAGGGTTTTCGGCTTTCCCGAGTTCTATGGCAGAAATATGAATGCCTGGATAGATTGCATGTCGTCGCTATCTGATCCAGAGGATGGGATGACTACGGTTACCTGCGCTAAGGGGCAAATGGTCATGCTTCAGGTTGAATATGCAGCTGAGCTAAAAGCCAATCACCGAGACCTTTATGAGGCGCTCGTCGAGTGTACGGCTTTCGTGAATTGGCGGCTAATCGAGGTTGGCGAGCCACCAGTTTTGGCTCTGTCATTCAATGCCCAGCAACCCACATAACCATGCCAGTCACGGCGACGTTATGCATCAGGACGAGTATGAACACTAAGCCTATTCTCGAGAGTGATTTCTACCATGACGGAAGGGGTCCAGAGCTTCAAAGAGTTGTGTGGAAACTAAGGGGAACTGTCCTCGTCGGCTTCGAGTATTTCAATCCTGACGATAAATATGTCCCGGACAATTTGAGGCACTTGGTATTAGAAGGAGTTGAGGCGTATAGCATGGCCTCGGAAGAGGTGCATGGTAGCATCCTAGCCACTGGAGAAAGTCGAGCAGCGATATTTGAGGTTGTGGATTCCAAGTGGCTGGCCTCGCTAAATCAAGCGCACCTTTCGGAGTGCAAGCACTACCAGGTGATGTTCTACGACGAAGTCTTTGATTTGGTATGTAGAGGCATAAAATCAGGCTTTGGACATATCAATGCATAACAATCGCAGGCACAGCGACGGCTTTTTCGCTGCGGCTTCGCCTTCACTACAAAGTCGCACGTGCTGCGGGCGTTATGCTCAATTGAGACCCTAATTAGATGGATACTACCGAAGCGGCTTTTACCACAGCGAAAAAAGTATTTAATGGAGAGCTTTCGCAAACTGAAGGTGCTCGCCAGTTAAACGCAGGGCATGGAATAAATCTTAATTCCGCAAAAATTATGATAACCGTGTACGCAAAGATGGTTAAAGGGTTAGAATTCAAGCGTGCTTTAAGCGCACCTGACATGAGTTATTACTTAGCTCGAATCATGAGCGAGGGTGGCAGTAACGCTTTGACAAAACCTGTCGAAGCATTGTGGAGGCACATAACGTACTACGAAGCAAAGAATAACGTCACGCTTAAGTCGCTTCGTGATTTGAATTCATCCTACTCAGCAATTGAGAAAGGCTCTTCCTGCCTAGATAGTTTAAACGAATCTTTTGATGCTGAAGTCAAGAAGGCATTAAGTACATCTAAAGACGAGCGCCAAAAGCGAATCGCTGAATCGAGTGCAGTGCCTAAAACCAAATCAGTCCTCGTCCAAGTATATGAGCGCAATCCTTATGTGGTGGCAGAGGTACTTATACGGGCAAATGGTGTCTGTGAAAGATGCAATGGTGCTGCTCCTTTTATAAGAAAAAAAGACGATAGACCATATTTGGAGGTTCATCATAAAACTAGACTTGCTGACGGTGGGGAAGATACTGTGGAAAATGCAGTTGCACTGTGCCCAAATTGTCACCGAGACCTGCACTTTGGTAAGCATAGCAAGGCGTTGCACCGGACAAGCCGGTGAACGCGGCGTTATGTGTCATGAAGCTAAGTAGGACATTATGAGCGCAGGCATACCTCTACTGATATTGAGCGTTCTATCCACAATCATTCTTGTTGTTTGGTTGCGCAATGGTGCAGGGCATAAAACACATCGAGTTATTGCAGTAGGTGTTTTGCTAGTTATTTTGCTTTTGTCTTGGGTTGCATTACTTTCATTTGGTGCTTTTCATCCTATTGGTTCATGGGGTATGGGTGTTGGTTTCATTGCATCAATTTTCGCTTTTTTTGTTCCCATGCTTTACAACAAGTTGTGTAGCAATGAGCACACATAACAAGGCAAGTCAGCATCGCACCTTTGGTGCTGGACTCGCTAAGAATGTAATATAGGTGACAGATCTATTTATTACTACTATGGAGGATGACTATGGCAGAAATGGCCTGTGAAATATGTGGTGCAAAAGTAACCCAGTGGTCGGCTCGTTTTGAATCGGATATCATGCATTGCAAAAAGTGCATTGGTACATCAGCAGCTAAAGAATTTATAGAGAGAAAGTATAGTGATGGCTCTGTTTCGGACCCAAAAGAGCCTGTAACTTTGTCTAAGCAAAATACTTCAATGGCAACCACTACAGAACAAAATATAGATTATATGACGAGTATTATTATCGGAAAGGTCGTATCAGCAATTGGGTGGCTGACCTGTGTTTTTGCAGTTGTTGTTGTATTGTCTACCTTTGATAGCATGGGACTTCTATCATTAGCTTCTGGCTTTGGTGTTCTAATTGGTGGTTTGATTTTAGTGATTTCCGGTCAGACATTAAGAGCAGTTATTGATAGCGCTAATTATTCGAAGCTTATGTTAGAAGAAATGAGAAAAAAATGAGCGTAGGATATCTCGTGAAGCTACCCCAATAAATGGTGTCAGAGTACATTTTAATTTGCATAAACGCCGGCGTCGACTTCACCAAGAGATAATAATTATGAAAACAGTTATCACGTTATTACTTACTTTTACTATTGTCGGATGTGGAACGAGTCAAGTTAAAGAACCAGAGCCGTTATCAAAGGAATGGCTGGATGCTCGTTATAGCTTAGGAATTATATTTAAAGAGCAACCAGGGGTGGGCTTAGAGGTCTTATTGATTTCTAAATATTCCAATTCATATCATTCGGGACTTAAAACTGGTTGGGTGTTGGAAAATATGGACGGAGTTTCGCTTGCGGATAATGGAAGCAAGGCTTTAAATCAGAGACTTCAAGACTCAAGCAAATCACATGAAATATTATTCAACGCTAATACCGGTGAGGAAAATTTAGGAATATATTTAACTCGGCAAAAATTCGGTTCTATTAAAAAAGAAAAAGGTAGCTGGGTAATGGTGGAGTGAAATTAACAACAAGGTTTGTTATATCGCTCCCCCATCAGGTTTATTATAAAAGGAATCATTCATGCTCTATCGGATTTTGCTAGTAATAGCATTAACAGCTTCTCTTGTTTGTTGTATGTCATCTCAGACTAATGGCGAGCTAGGGGAGTGGGTTCTTATGACCGATGATCATGACGATACCAACTTTATTAAAAAGTATGGGATGCTTTCAGATAAACAGATTTTCGACGGACTTGCTTATTGGGAATATTCACCTCTTATTTATAAGCCTCCATACTCGTTACATTGGTATGGCGATAAACTTGGGGTCTGGTCACCTTATAAAATTAAAGACTATGATTACAGTGTTACAACATTTGAAGTGGACATTAATAATTGTGATGGCCTACGGGTAGCACTGGAGGCTTTAAAAAGTGAAATAAAAAACTCTGCGGCTAAAATGGTGGATGACGGGCCTGAAATGTATCGTACAACAATGGTAATGAGCCCAACTTTTTATAAGGTAAAAATTTTTCCTCCAAATATGCTTGGTTCCATGACACTCAACAGTATCGAATGGGATAGATTGTCTTGGATAAAGAAAGCTAAATCTGTTAAGGCCATTGCTGAAAGCTGTAGATAAGGCTAATAAACACATGCGTTAAACTAGTTTTGTTATAGTTCCATAAATTAGCGGTCACTGGGCAGGCCTTTTTAATATTGCTATCAAAGGATGCCTTTAATAAGTATTTATCTGTAAATTAGGTAAGCAGAAGTGAAAATAACAAATCTATTTTTAATTATTTTATTGACCTTGCTCATAAACTTCCCGGCTTCCTCAGAAACTTGGACTATAAGTGAAGGCTTAAGTGTTACACCCTCGGAAAATTTAGATGTTACATATCAGCTAGTGGATGGCTTTGGAAAAGGCTCAGAGGTAGTTGTTGGTTGGAGTGGTGAAGAGACTAATTACCTCATGGAAGTTTATAAAGCTAAGGCTGTAGTAAACTCTGAAGAAGTTAGGCGGTTAATGGCGGAGGAGTTACGAAAGCAGTATAACCTTACCAGCTTAGTAATAAATAATGGTGAGTATGGAGTTTTTGAGACCGATACTTCTCTAACCGTTGAGTATTGGACTGATATTTGGTTCATCAATGATAAGCAGGAAACTCAACTATATTATCTATTACATACTCAAAATGTATCTTTCTTATTTTCCGTATTTCCTGCTGGTGATGCTTGTATTGATGAAATAATAGAAAGTTCTACTAAGTTATTAAAGACTGCTAAGACATTTGAAAAAAGTTAGATAACCCTATAGTTAAAATAGCCCCAAGCTAAAACATGGGGCTTTTTTTGTATCTAATGAATTTTCTGACTTACTTATTGGAAAGTTTCACTGCCAGGTCCTGAGCAAAGCCACACATGGTGAGGGTTGGGTTCCAGGAGCCTGAGGTTGGGAAGAGGCCTGCGCCGGTGACGTAAACGTTTTTAACGCCGTGTGGGCGGTAGTCTAAGCCAACCACTGAGTCTTCGGGATCGTCGCCAACCCAGATCTGGGATGCTTCATGCACGATGATGTTGAGGCGAATCTGTTTGATGGATGGCTTATCTTTTGACCATTGTCCGGTTCCATCGCCGTTATCAATCCAATACTCAATGTCCGGTGTGGTTTCGCCAGACGTGGCCAGGGCTTCGATTGTTTGGTAGGTAGCTTCGTCGAGCTGATCCCATAACTGCTTTTCTTCGTTACCTAATATGAGCTGTAGCGAGATGTTTGTGGTTGGGTCTTTCCCCTTATTGAGCTTTATCCAGTTGTCGCTGTTCTTTTCGCTGATTTCGCCTAGTGTGGCGCACACGAATACCACACAGTCTTCCGAGCCGACGAGCTGTTGCATGCTGGGAGCGGCTGCAGCGTCGGGGCATTCGCGAGCGGTGGTGACTTTATCTTCTTCCGGTTTGGATTCGGCGAAGACGCTGGCCTGGACGTGATATTGGTAGCCTGCGCTGTCTTTGCCGTCGAGATACACGGCGCCGATTTCGAGGTCGGATAAATCACTATAGGCAGAGCGGGGCACACGGGCGGTAACGTGGGACATAAAGTGGCCGGTATAGCGGCTACCTGCGTTGGGTAGCTGCTCACCAAAGGAGTTCATCAATAAGGTTGCTGGAGGAATCGCGCCCATGGCGAGAATGATGTTGGCGTCTGCCACGCTGATGGTGCCGCGACGGGTTTCGATGGCGACAACGGTGCCCTTGTCGTCATGCAGTAGCTCTTCGACCACACATTGGTCGACGATAGTCAGTTCTGTACCTTTTCCTGTTTTCGCCAGTTGCTGCTGACGTTGCTGGATATTGAGGAGCGTTCCAACGGTTGAGTACTTATAAAATTTAACGGTTTTCCACTCGGAGTTATCGACGGCGATCGGCGCGGGGTAGGCGTTTTCGGCGGATGGCACGAACTTTCTGAAATTGTTGGCGATGTTGCTGTCGAGCTGTGCCTGTAGGTTGCCATAAACGCCGTCGTTAATTTTGTCCATAGATGTGACGTGTAAGAACTCTTTCGCTCGGGTCCAGAAGTCATCCTGTAGCGTGACGTCGATCATTTCCTGTGGCCAGTCGCGCATCAGATCTGGCGTTGGCGATGGACTCCAGGCGCTCCAGTAAGTCGAGCGTCCGCCTACCGCCGGTATGTAGCCAGCCTGAAAGAACTCAGGTGCGGTGGTAAACATTTCTTTGGTACGAGACCAGGGGTAGGTGGTCGGCGGCGAACCTGAAGTCGCTGCAAAAGCATTCGGCAGCATCTGGTAGTGAACTGGCAGCCAGAATCCGCCGCGTTCCAGCATCAGGATTTTTGCATGGGGATCGTCTTTATAGATTTGATCAACAAAGGCTACGCCAGTTGGACCTGTGCCGATTACGATATGGTCGTATTTTTCATTAACGATCTGTTTCCAGTCGCACTCGGAGGCAAAAAAAGCATTGCCAGCGATTTGATCGGCGGTGGCACCTTGTGCGCCGGGAACGGGATAGCCTTGAGTTTCGCCCTGAGGCTCTGGATCGATTCCTTTATAAAACTTGGTGTAGTTGAACGTCATACAATATTCCTTCTGTGCTATATGGTCTTAACATTATTGTTACCAAGGTGATAGCTTCGAAGGGAATATTATTGTTTTCTGCATCCCTTCAGAAAACTAGCTTCCTTGAGTATAGCAACAGAATCATAAAACCATAGAACATTTATGACTGTTCGGATTAGTCTAATGCAAGGATGCATTTTTATTGTGTTTTTATACAGAAAAAATAGGGTTTAAATGCAATACTGAATTTAGTGGCTAGTGGTGTTCTCTATTTTTTGTAGTAACTCTGAGTACCATTCACTGTAACCATCTTCAGAAAGCTTCTCTTCAAGTGTTTTTCCACAGTAGCGATTTTTGAGATCGTAACCATGTTCTACATGCTGAAGTAATCTGCTGAGTTCTGCATCCTTATCGGCATAAGCGGTAGGGCTATGAAAAACTAGCGGTGTGGGACAACCGTTATACTCGTAATTACAGTAGGCTTTATTTGGATCTAAACCAAGATCGAATAAAGCATCCAGATCGTCCCCCCAGTGATACTGCATACTACAACCTAATAACTCCCCGCTAGGCAACCTTGATTCGAAGCCCGGACTGTCCATGAACAATTTAGCTATATTGAAGTGTTCTAAGAAAATAGCTTGAGCGAAAGGCGTCAATTTTAAACGTGAACCTTGGATTTTCTTTGATAAATCTACATCATTTTTTTCGAGATGATTTTTGATTTGTGTTGTCTGGCTATAGGCAATGGCATCGAAGAAATCGCTTTCAGTTTTTATAGGCCTCTTAGAGTCTTTGGGAAGTAACTTCTTTATATCAGAATCATCGATACCAAAAGTATTTCCTATAATGATGGTGTCATCCTTAATTGTGTAAGGAGGAAGCTCTAAGTTTTCTTGTATATTCTGTTTATGACCTCGTAAAACTCTCCCGCTAATATCGAAATAAACATCTTGGCATGGATCATAGAGATAGTTGTTCAATTGGAACTTTGATTTTTTGTGAGCTTCAAAGCTCACATAGCAACCTATATAAGGTGATACGTTAATAAAAACTGAAATATTTTCGTGGAAACGCTTCCCTAGCATTTTATCTGCAATAAGCAGTCTCTCAAAAGAGTTATAGGGTAAGTCTGATACTTGCTTGGCAAGATCATATATTTCAAGTGGGGCACCAAGCTGTTCATCTTTAATGGCCTGATATTCTCTGAGCTGTGCTTGAGTTGGTATTAGGATAGATATTGGGTATTCGCTCCAATTAACTGTCTTGATTTCACCTGGTGTAAGCTCACTAATATTAACTTTAACTAAGTCAGCATCTATCCATTTTGTTTGATCGTGGGTTGCTTGTGCTTCAATAATAAAAAGCGACAGAATACTGAGTAGGAATAACTTCACTGGCAACTACCCTTGTTAACGACACTGACCAGTTCGCTGGCGATAAGCATTTCGATATCGTCGTCGGTCTCCGGCGAGGTGCGTTCGTCGTATTCTCCTTTGACTTCAACCAGCACTTTTTGCTGAGGAGCTTCTCGTAAGGCGATGTAGGTATTACGTAATTCTGAGGCCAGGCCTTCCTGTGATACGGTGTATTGCGTATTAGTCGAGCAGTCGATAAAGGTTGTTTTGCCGTTATGGTAAGAATACAGACCTTTAATGATATTTTGCTCGTTGGGCTCCATCGGAATCATTTCTTGTAGCATCACTTGTTCCTGCTCAGTAACCGTATCAGCTTGAGACTGTTCGCTGGTCGTTTCCGTTGTTTCTGCCTGCTGTGGTTTTTTAGGATCGTCAGAACAACCGAGAAGGAATAAGGTTGCAGCAATGATCGCTATAATTTTGAATAGTAGGTTGTTCATGATTATTCATCCTTGTAGATTTTAATTGCTGACTGGCCATTGCTGGTTTTCCAGCCGTGGTACATACCTTCGGTATTGAAGCTGGCCATGATGTTGGCGCCCGCGTCGAGACCAATGACGCCACCGTCACCGCCCATCTCGACTAATTTATCGTGGATCACTTCGTCGGCTGACTGCTGGATACCTTGCTCTTTGTATTTTACTCGAGCACAGATGTCGTAGGTTACCGCAGCGCGAATAAAGAATTCGCCGTGGCCAGTAGCCGAGACACCACAGTTTTTGTCGGCATAGGTCCCCGCGCCAATAATAGGGGAGTCACCGATTCGGCCATAGCGTTTATTGGTCATACCGCCGGTTGAAGTTGCGGCTGCAATATTGCCGTCTTTATCCAGCGCTACCGCGCCGACTGTGCCGAATTTAGAGTTCTTGGCTTCGTCTTCGGAAAGTTTTGGCTTTTCGGGCGTATGTTTGAGTACTTTCTGTAATTGATCCCAGCGTCTTTGCGTAAAGAAGTATTTGGTGTCGACCAGCTCGAATCCCTGTTCTTTGGCAAACTCTTCAGCGCCTTCGCGTGCCATCATGACATGAACCGAATCGGTGCGAACTTTATCCGCCAGCAGAATCGGGTTTTTAATATGACTCACGCCAGTAATGGCTCCGGCCGATAAGTCTTTGCTATACATAATCGAAGCATCGAGTTCGTTAACGCCTTCGTGGGTAAAGACGGCACCTTTGCCCGCGTTAAATAGAGGCGAGTCTTCCATGATAATAATGGCAGCCTGAACTGCTTCCACACTGCTACCGCCCTGTTCCAGGACTGCATAACCCGCTTTAAGCGCCTCATCCAGTTTTTCGCGATAGGCTTTCTCAGTCTCTGGCGTCATGTTCTTCTTCAAAATAGTGCCGGCTCCGCCATGGATGACCAGGCCGTAGGGTCTGTCAGGCTTTTGAGCCAGTGCGCTCAGGGCGGTTCCAAGAAGAAGCGTCAATGTCAGGGTTTTTAGTAATAGTTTCATTGTCATAGCTGCCAAAACTGTTCGTTGGATTTAATGTTCTATCACATGCCTTATAGATTGTTAACTCTGATCTGCGACGCTATTAAAAATAAACACAAAAGGCACTTGATTTAAATGCAGTTGAGAATTATTCTCATTTGTGTGTTTTCTATATCTGGGAGAAGAAAGTGATTCATTACATGATTAATGCCTGGCTGGATAGGCGTCAACCTAAATTGGAGCTGATAGAAAAGAACTCTGGGAATATTATTGGGCGTTGGCAGGGAAGAGGGCTTCAGCAGCTCTTTAACTCGGGACTGATCAGTTATGAAGAACTGGCTTCTAACGATCGTACTGACAGTAAGCAGCTGGTCAAGGCTTTGATTCTGGAACTGACCTGTGAGGAGTTGTGCGGCCGGTGTCTCTATGAGCGTTGATCAGTCTTTATTGCGATCGATGTCCCGCGCCAGTTCTTCTACAAACGGAGCGCTGGCCTGAGCATGATTGGCCCGATTGACCAGATGGCAGAATAGTTCCGCTGTTTTAGTCGCGTCATAAAGCGCCGAGTGGGCCTCTTTCTGACTGAAGGCGATATCTGCACGCTTACAGGCCTGAGCCAGCACCGTGTGGCCCAGCATCAATGCGGAAAGCGAAGCCGTATCAAAACTGGTAAAAGGGTGAAACGGGCTTCGTTTGATATTGGCGCGTTCAACAGCGGCGTTGAGGAAGCTTTGATCAAACCAGGCATTGTGACCGACCAGGACACAACGGTTACAGCCGGCTTCCTTTTGTTCGGTTCTGAGGCCTTTGAAAATATCTTTAAGTGCTTCTTTTTCGTCCACGGCGTTACGCAGTGGGTTATCTGGATTGATGCCGGTGAACTCCAGAGCGCGCTGCTCTATGTTCGCCCCTTCAAATGGCTCAATGTTAAAGTGATAGCTTTTATACAGCTCTAGCTGTCCCTCATCATTATAACGTGTCGTAACTGCCGCTATTTCGAGCAAGGCATCCGTTTCAGCATTGAAACCGCCGGTTTCTACGTCTACCACGACTGGGTAAAAGCCACGAAACCGGTTTTTCATATCCAGATTGATCATCTTAAATCCTAACGCTTATGAGTTTTCCTTGCGAAGTTTCCACTGCAGGGTTTCTTCTGCTCGGAATGGAACCAGGTGATCATTACCCAGGCATAAAGATTTTGGTATTTTCCATTCATCTTTGACCAGCGTAATTTTCTTCTCATTACGCGGTAGGCCATAAAAGTCTGGGCCGTGGAAACTGGCGAATCCTTCCAGTCTGTCTAACTTGTCCATCATCTCAAAAGCTTCGGCATATAACTCGATGGCGGCGTAAGCGGTGTATACGCCAGCACAGCCACAGGCCGCTTCTTTTTTGTTTTTGGTATGAGGAGCGCTGTCCGTACCAAGGAAATATTTTGGTGAGCCAGACGTTGCTGCCACCAGTAGTGCCGCCTGATGTTCCTGACGTTTCAGAATCGGCAGGCAGTATAAGTGTGGGCGAATGCCGCCAACCAACATATCGTTTCGGTTAGCCAGCAGATGATGGGCAGTAATTGTAGCTGCAACATTGGGCCCTTGCTCGTTAACGAACTCAACGGCATCTTTGGTTGTGATATGTTCCAGTACTACTTTTAAGTTAGGAAACTTTTCAACCACAGGACGCAGCTTGGTATCGATAAAGACTTTCTCTCTATCAAAAATATCAATCTCAGCATCTGTCACTTCACCATGAACCAAGAGAGGCATACCGACTTCTGCCATCTTTTCAAATACAGGATAGGCATTTTCGATATCCGTAAGGCCTGAGTCTGAGTTAGTTGTGGCACCTGCGGGATAAAGCTTGCAGGCTTTGACGAAACCACTTGCGATGGCCTCTTCGATATCTTCTGGCGACGTGTTATCCGTTAAGTAAAGCGTCATTAAGGGTTCAAAATCCATACTCTCCGTGGTGTGACGAAGAATGGCTTCCTTGTAAACATCGGCTTCTTTGACATTGGTAACAGGCGGAACAAGGTTCGGCATCACAATAGCGCGAGCGAATTGCTTGGCGGCATCTTTGACCGTGTGCTGCAAAGCGGCTCCAGAGCGAAGATGGATGTGCCAGTCATCGGGACGAGTAATGGTTAATGTTTGCATACGTTATCTCGGTGTTATGTCAATATGCCGGTAATTGATGCTTTACCTGACGGACTCTTTTGCTGATTGACTATTTACTTAATACAGTGGCGCGCTATTATACGCAAGTCCATACAGTAACTAAACCCTCGAACTGTAAGAAGCAGTTACATAGGTGATTAGGAGGAATCGTGAGATTACTACATACCATGCTACGCGTCGGCGATCTGGAAAAGTCGATTAAGTTTTATTCAGATATCATGGGGATGGAACTGATTCGTAAACATGACTACGAGTCTGGCCGTTTTACGTTGGCGTTTCTTGGTTATGGCCCCGAAAAAGATAATACCGTATTGGAGCTAACTCATAACTGGGATACGGATTCTTATGATAAGGGCGAAGGTTTCGGTCACATTGCTATTGCTGTTGATGACGTTTACAAGGCCTGCGAAAAAATTCGCGATGCGGGTGGTGTTATCGTGCGTGAGCCGGGCCCAATGAAACACGGCACGACTGTTTTAGCTTTCGTCGAAGATCCCGATGGCTATAAAATTGAACTGCTTGAAGACCGCCACAACAAATAAAGGACATGAAGTTTGATGCCTGAAACAACTCCAGATTCGAAAGTACCAATGCCTAAAGGCGTTAAGAACGTATTGGTCATTAATTTAATTATTATTGCCATCGTAGGCTGGTCTTTATTTAATATGTATACCGAGACAGGTGCTGAGATATTAATTGCTTTTGCCAGCTGGTCGCTGTTCGGAACCTTGCTGCTGGCCGACATTATTCTGCTGACAAAAATGCGTAAAGCCTGGGGAATGCTCAGGGCTTTGATTTGGGTGATAGCACTGTTACAGGCATTAACCACCATGGTGTTAACCAAAGACTTCCTGTCATTATGGGGAGCCTTGGCATTCTTTGGTTCACTCGTTGTCGTGATCTATTTGATTGGTTTGAGAGGCTATCTCAACAGCGATAGTTTTAAAAACTGGTTTGGACAATAACTTTTACTTACAAGGAAATATGATGAAAAAAATACTGTTAGGATTGATGTTGATTGGTGCTGTTGGTGTTGCCTCAGCTGAGCAGACTATTTCAGAAAGCCATAAAAAAGCAGCACTTGAGTTACTTAAAGTGATGGACATGGGGAACCAGTTTTCTGATGCTCTGGTTGTTGGAATTGATGCACAGATCGAAGCAAATCCTTCGATAGCTCACTATCGTCAAGCCTTTTTAGATTTCTATGATCAGCACGTTAACTGGAAAGATGTTAAAGGCCGCTTTGCCATTCTCTATGCTAGTAACTTTACTCAGGCAGAAATCGAAAAACTTACCGACTTTTATCAGACTGAACTGGGTCAGAAGGTCGCAAAGAAAACACCTGATTTGATGGCGCAGGGTATGCAGCTCGGACAGCAACTGGTTAAGGAAAAACAGACAGAGCTTATGCGCATGCTGCAGGAAGCTGATAAAAATCAGTAGCATTACTTATAGGATGGGTTCAACCAATGGGAAAGCCCGGGCGTAAGCTGTAACCCATCCTATGAAAAATACTCATTATTAAATCTAATCAAAAACCTCTTTTTCCATACAAAATATCCTGCGAATCTTTCTTGATATAGGTCAAGACCACGCTAAGATAAAGACAAACCAGCTGTCATAGTTTAGTCACAAACTACTTAGCGCTGTGTTGGGTAGTACGACCTATGATGAACGGAGGTTACTGATGGAGTTCCTCGATCCCGTGCTATTAGCTCGGATCCAGTTCGCGTTCACTATCGCGTTTCATATTGTCTTTCCCGGCCTTTCCATTGGCCTAGCTGCCTATTTAACTGTTCTAGAAGCCCTCTGGCTGAAAACCAATAATAAGATTTACCTTACCGCTTTCAAATACTGGCTTAAGATATTCTCCATAATTTTTGGTATGGGCGTCGTCTCTGGCGTGGTCATGAGTTATCAGATTGGTACCAACTGGAGTGTGTTTTCCGATAAAACGGGTCCGGTATTAGGCCCATTAATGGGTTATGAGGTTTTGTCGGCCTTTTTCCTGGAGGCAGGTTTCCTTGGTGTCATGCTGTTTGGTATGAACAAGGTAGGAAAAAAACTCCATTTCTTCTCCACCCTGATGGTCTCAGTCGGTACCTTGATGTCTGCCTTCTGGATTCTCAGCGTGAATAGCTGGATGCAGACCCCCGCTGGTTATGCTTATAACGATGTAGGGCAGTTCATCGCTGAAGACTGGTTTGAAGTAGTCTTCAATCCATCGTTCCCGTACCGCTTTGCCCACATGGTGACAGCGGCTTTCTTGAGTACGGCTTTTTTAGTCGGTGGTGTCGCTGCCTGGCATTTGCTGAAAGAACGTAAGGAAAAAGTCAAAAATGAAGCGGCCAGACTCATGTTCTCGATGGCGATGTGGATGGCAGCTATCGTTGCCCCGATCCAGCTGTTCATTGGTGACATGCATGGTCTAAATACGCTGGAGCATCAGCCGGCAAAGGTTGCGGCAATGGAAGGTAATTATCAGACGCAAAAAGGCGCGCCACTACTGCTTTTCGGTATTCCTAATGATGAAGAAGAGCGCGTGGATTATGCTATCGGTATTCCCAAAATGGCGAGCTTTATATTAACTCATGACTTTGATGGTGAGCTGGTTGGGTTGGATCAATTTGCAAAAGAAGACCGACCCAACATCAAGTGGGTGTTCTACAGTTTCCGCGTTATGGTGGCGATTGGCATGGGCATGATTGCTATTGGCTTACTGAGTTTATATCTACGCTGGCGAGGTAAGCTTTATGATAATCGCTTTATCCAAAAAGTTGCCGTCTGGTTCGCGCCTTCTGGGATTGTCGCCACCATCGCTGGCTGGATCGTTACGGAGGTAGGGCGTCAGCCTTACACGGTTTACGGTTTGCTCCGAACTTATGATTCTCACTCGCCACTGGATGCTCCGGCAGTGGCTGCCTCGCTGGCCATCTTTGTGGTGGTTTATCTGCTGGTCTTTGGCACCGGTATTGTGTACACCTTGCGTCTGATGCGGGTCCGTCCCGGAGAGAAAGGTGATGTTGCGGACGAAGAAACAAAGGTTAGTGCTCCGGTAACCATTTCCAGTCGCTTGCCTCAGAACTCGACTAAAAGCTCAGAGGAGGAAGCCGAATGATTGACTTCGCACTAATTTGGGCAGGCCTGATTGCTTTTGCGGTACTGGCTTACATCATTCTGGATGGCTTCGATTTAGGCATCGGCATCATGTTCCCCTTTATCAAAAGCAAGGAAGATAAAGAAACGGCGATGAATACTATCGCGCCCATCTGGGACGGTAATGAAACCTGGCTGGTTTTAGGTGGTGGTGGCCTATATGCGGTCTTTCCGCTGGCTTATTCGATTATCCTGCCAGCGTTATATATGCCGATTATTCTGATGCTTCTGGGTTTAATCTTCCGCGGCGTAGCGTTTGAATTTCACTGGCGTGCGCGTAAGTCACAGCACCTGTGGGATAAAGGTTTTGCTATCGGCTCTTTGGTCGCCGCTTTATGTCAGGGTATTGCTCTCGGCGCCCTGGTTCAGGGTATCACGGTCGAAGGCCGAGCTTATGCCGGGGGCTGGTGGGACTGGCTGACCCCGTTCAGTATCACCACAGGTGTTGCCCTGGTAGTGGGGTATGTTCTGCTAGGCTCTACCTGGCTCAATATGAAAACAACCGGCCACTTGCAACGGCTGGCTAGAAATATTGCCAAAGTATCCGGCACTGCTACTCTGGGCTTTATCGGGCTGATCAGCCTGTGGATGGTGTTTATCGAACAGCAGTACCTGCACCGCTGGTTTGATGCGCCAAATATCTATTACCTGTTTGTTGTGCCCGTGCTGGTTTTAACCGTTGGCATCAGTCTATTTTTTGCCTTGAAAAGAGAGCGTGACGTTAGCCCGTTTATCCTGTCTATTTCACTCTTCCTGTTGAGCTATATTGGACTGGTGATTAGCTTCTTTCCAAATCTGGTACCGCCATCGGTCAGCGTCTGGGAAGCAGCGGCGCCTGATAACAGCCTGAAGTTTTTACTGGTTGGCGCCGCATTCCTAATTCCAATTATCTTGGCCTATACAACCTATGCCTACTGGGTTTTCCGCGGCAAGGTTAAAGAAGGCGAGGCCTATCACTAATGTCTCAAGAGAAAGATCCAAACGACAAACCCGGGTGGCAGAAAGCCCTCTGGTTTGTTGGTCTCTGGCTGGCAGGCGTTCTGACGCTAGCCTCAATCGGCTACGGCATCAGGTTTTTTTTGGGAACCTGAAGGATAACGCTGTTACTTAAATCGGTTTCAACCTGTCTAACCGTAGCGGCTAGATAAGACCACTCTGTGAGCCCTACATCTTTTCTAAAAGCCTCTCTGGAGTCGGCCGCCAATATATTAATAAAACAATAAGTTATTGACATTTGATGGTTTTTTGGTCAATTTAAGTTCTAAGAAGCCTGGTGTTCTGGTGGTTACTTATAGCACTTGGCTTATTATAAGGCTTTACCTGGATGGAGAAGGCCTACAAAATTAGTGGACGAGTATTCAGCCAGCTAAGCTAATTGCATCAACCATGATGGTTAACAATATGGCAAAAAAAAGTGTAAAGATTCCTTCGAAGTTATTGTCCGCAGCTTTGGCCGCCGCCGTTGACGGGGTTGTTATCGCTGAAAAATCGGGTAGTGATTTTCTAATTATTTATACCAACCCTGCCTTTGAAAAAATTACCGGCTATTCACAAGAAGAAGTTCTCGGTAAAGACTGCCGAATGCTCAATCAAAATGCGCGAGATCAAGACGCTATTGCTACGATTAGAAAAGCATTGAGAGAGCAGCAGCCCTGTCATGTGACTTTGTTAAACCATAGAAAAAATGGCGATGCCTTTTGGAATGAGCTTAGTCTCTCCCCGGTGTTTTCTGACGAAGGCGAGCTGACTCACTACATTGGTGTTCAAAAGGATGCAACCGAGCGCGTTAATCAAAGGAAAAAGATTGAAGAGATGGCGACCAAAGACCATCTGACAAAGCTACCCAATCGTCGATATTACAACGAAGAAATCAGTCAGCTTTGGGGGGTTCACCAGAGGTTACAGGCAACTATTGCCTTCGCATTTATTGATATTGATGAATTCAAAAAATATAACGATAACTATGGTCATCTTGAAGGTGATAAAGCGCTAAAAGCTGTTGCTAAAAAAGTTTCGGAACGTTTCGTTAGAAGCGGTGATCTGGTGGCTAGATTTGGTGGTGAGGAGTTTGTTATTGTTACGACTCTGGATTCGGACCCTGATAATTTCATAGAAGCCTTAGATGAGCTAAGACAATCAATTCTCGATCTGAAAATTGAGAATAAATATTCTGAAGTGAGTCCTTATATCACCGTCAGTATTGGTGTGTTTTATGGGGTTCCCAGAAAAAATTCACGGCCCTCAGACTTTGTTGATCTTGCTGATTCCGCCATGTATGAAGCCAAGCGAAGCGGTAAAAATCAGGTGAAAGTGGTTAATAATGTCGAGAATGGTGCTTTCAAACCGGCCTCTTAAACCAACTTTAGTCATTGAATGCTTGAACAAATTGAATCTCAAATTAACTGTCCTTACTGTGGTGAACCACAGACCGTTTTGATCGATCCTTCCATCGAACAACAACAATATATCGAAGACTGTCAGATCTGCTGTCGCCCTATTGAGTTTGACGTTGTGGTAAATGGTGAAGATGTCAGCTTGACCGTTCACGCCGATTTTTAATCCAGGCCTTATGCAGTATAAGGCTGTGTTCGAGCAAGAATCGATATTATCAATTTCTACCTTGTGCTAAATTAAGAATGATTTGGTCCGGTATTGCTATTACTGGTGTTTGAGAGAAATACCGGTGTCCCAGATCATGCAATGGTTAAATCAGTAATAAGGAGTATTGCGATGCCAAAGTATGTCATAGAACGTGAAATCCCAGATGCCGGTAAACTATCGCAGGGTGAATTACACGACATTTCAGAGAAGTCATGTGACGTCCTGAACCAGCTTGGACCTGAAGTGCAATGGGTCAATAGCTATGTAACTGATGATAAGGTCTATTGTATTTATATTGCCCCCGATGAGGACGCCATTAGAAAGCATGGCGAAATGGGTGGGTTCCCGGTAAATTCAGTTGCCCAGGTCCGCTCGGTTATCGATCCCGTATCGGCAGAGTAAACTAACACCATTCGCTGGATGAGCTCATTGAGATAAAACCAGCGACGAACAGAGAAATCGCCTTTCTGCGGGGAGGTGAAGGTCTCTTTTTGGCCTATTCATGGGCTACTATCTTCGAAATGACACTGACCCTATTCTGGCCGCTATCTTAATATTCGTGACATTGGCATATTGAATCCATAAGACATATCGGTGTAGCATTGGCGCTTGATTAATGGACTAACCCAAAAAGAAGCACCTGATGAAACTTATATTTTCCTTCCTTTTGTTATTACTGAGCTTCAGTGCTGGAGCTTCAAAATTGCTGACAATTCAAGAGCTGGCAACCATTGAGCAAGATGTTGATGTGATGATTCATAATCTCGAGTTTGGAGGACCAGAGGACTATATTTCTCAAATGCCTCCTGAGTTTATAGAAGGGTTCGGTGGTCCAGAGTCTCTAATGGAATCTGCTAAAGAGCGAATGGCCGGTTTAAAGGAAGCCAATGCGACGGTTGTTTCTTATGGACTGGGTGAGCCTTTTAGCCGATATGAGGTAAAAAATAGAACCATCGTTATTATTCCTTTTGATTTAAAGATGAGTACTGATACTCAAATGCTTATATCAAAAAGCTACTTAATTGCTGTTAAGTATCAGGAAGCCAATAGATGGTATTACTTGGACGGAGCGGGATATAAGAACATGAAATATATGATCCAAGCTTTCTTACCTTACCTTCCTGATAATATGGAAGTTCCAGAAGTCGATCTCAAAATTGTAGACAAAAACCAATAAAAGCAAGGATAGCAGTCCGTGAAATTATTATTCACTTTATTGCTCATGGTGGTGAGCTTCTCTGTGTACGCGCTGGATAAAGATGCGGTGGAGCAATGGAAAAGTGACATCGACCATTACGCTAAAATATTAGCTGAGCGACATATCGACGCTTTCCATTCCATTTCAGAGTCAGAGTTTCAACAAAGACTTGATGCCTTAAAAGGTTCCCTGGATTCAAAGACAAGAGAGCAGGTCTTAGTTGAACTGATGGAAATCACGCGGGCCATTAATGACGGCCATACCTCAGTCCCGCTGTGGAATCAGACCCTCAACAAGTTTCCATTGAGCTTTAAAGTTATCAACGATAAGCCTTACGTTATTGGTGCTACCGAAGAGCATCTCGATCTATTAGGTGCTGAAATTGCTTCTGTGGAGAATTACTCTGCTGACAAAGTGCTGAACGAATTAGCTGCCATTGTCCCGTTCTCTGAAAACCCTTACTCAAAGAAAGCCAATGCGGGCTATTACCTTAATCGGGCAGAAGTGTTAGCTGGCCTGGGGTTAATAGCCACGCCAAGTAACGCTGAGTTTACATTCAGTAAAGATGGTAGGAAGTTCAGCACAGACTTGAAGTCCAGCGACTCCTATCAGTTGGCGCACACCATTAGCTTCCGAAATACCAATGGAATCATGCCAGTGGAAAAGGTTAATGATAATGTCTGGTTTGGCTCTACTCATGAGGGAGATACCGTCTACTTTAAATACCGACGTTATCCATCCATGTCAGAAATGGAGTCGCTGGCAGAGGATTTGTTGGAATACATTAACGAGAATCAGTCTCGACATCTGATCATCGATTTACGTGAAAACTATGGTGGTGATTTCTTCATCGGGTTAAAACTGGCCCAGTATCTGGTGTTGGCCGATAGCATCGACTGGAAGTCTGGCGTCTACGTTCTTATCGACAATGAAACCTTTTCGGCGGCCATGAGTAATGCTGCTCAATACACACAGATTTTGAATGCCACTCTGGTTGGCGAGCCGACGGGGGCTAAGCCGTCAGGTTATCAGGACATGGGACAATTTACCTTGCCCAATTCAAACCTGTTGATCACTTACTCGAAACGGCTTTACCATTTCAAGGAGGAAGGCAAAAACGCGCTGTATCCTTCAAAAGACATTGCTTTAACCATCGGTGACTACATAAATCAAAACGACAGACCATTGAAATGGGTTCTGGACAACATAGAAAAAGGGAAACGTTATGAATAAAAATACCATTGTCGGCGTGCTATTTATTTTGAGCAGTATCGCCTTTGCTGTCGCAGGCTGGATGGCCGGTCAGGTTCCATTTTATGGGGTTGCGGGCGTCTTTGCCGTAGTTGGTTTTATATTTATTATGCAAAAGGGGCGTCAGTAAATTTTGGCCGAGGCCTGCCTCGGCTTTTTCCTGGCTCAGAAATTCGAGAATATTTCCTTCTAACCCTTGCATATTCTAGCAATATACCCATAATCACTCTCTTATCCCGAATTTTAGTGAAAAGACCTGATTCCCCACTGTGTTGAGGGTGTTTTAAGGCCTGTATGACGCTAAAATACGAATTAAATTAATCAATCACAGAATAATAAGCCATTCGTAGGGCTTATATTCGAACAAAGAGATTTGCAATGCCTGTAATTACTTTACCTGATGGTAGCCAACGAGAATTTGATAAAGCCGTTTCTGTACACGATGTTGCCAGCGATATTGGCCCTGGTTTAGCCAAAGCTGCGTTAGCCGGAAAAGTCGACGGTAAACTTGTTGATACCAGTTATGTTATGGATTCTGACTCTGAGCTGGCGATCATTACGGAACGTGATGAAGACGGTTTAGAGATTATTCGTCACTCAACAGCTCACTTGCTGGCGCAAGCGGTGCAACGCCTTTTCGACAATGTTCAGGTCACCATCGGTCCTGTGATCGACAATGGTTTCTACTATGACTTTGCGACCGAAAAGCCGTTTACCGAAGATGACTTACGCGCCATCGAGAAAGAGATGGAGAAAATCGTCAAGGAAAACCTTGAGGTTGAGCGCACCGTGATGGAGCGTGACGAAGCCGTAACCTTCTTCCGTAACATGGGCGAAGAGTACAAGGCAGAAATTATTGAGTCGATTCCGACTAACGAAGAGTTGTCGCTGTACAAGCAGGGCGACTTTATCGACCTATGTCGTGGTCCTCACGTACCGAGCACATCGAAGCTGAAAGCCTTTAAATTGATGAAGGTTGCCGGTGCCTATTGGCGTGGTGACTCGAACAACGAGATGCTACAGCGTATCTACGGTACGGCCTGGACTAACAAGAAAGAACTTAAGGGCTACCTGAAACGTCTGGAAGAAGCCGAGAAGCGTGATCACCGTAAGATTGCTAAGGCACTGGATCTGTTCCACCTACAGGAAGAAGCTCCGGGCATGATTTTCTGGCACGACAAAGGCTGGACTATCTACAAGACGCTTGAGCAGTACATCCGTGATCGCCTGAAAGAGCATGATTATCAGGAAGTGAAGACGCCACAGATTGTGGATCGCAGCCTGTGGGAAAAGTCAGGACACTGGGACAAGTTTGGCGACGACATGTTTACGCTGGAATCGGATCAGCGTGACTATGCGATTAAGCCTATGAACTGCCCATGTCACGTACAGATTTATAACGCTGGCCTCAAGAGCTACCGTGACCTGCCGTTGCGTATGGCCGAGTTTGGCTCTTGCCACCGTAACGAACCATCGGGCGCATTGCACGGTATTATGCGTCTGCGTAACTTCGTACAGGATGATGCTCACATCTTCTGTACTGAAGATCAGATCCAGAGTGAAGTATCGAAGTTTATTGAGATGTTGTATGACGTCTACCGTGACTTCGGCTTTACCGACGTGATCGTTAAATTATCAACTCGTCCGGAGCAGCGCGTCGGTTCGGATGAAGTCTGGGACAAGGCAGAAGCAGCTTTGGCCGATGCATTGAAAGCCAATGACATCGAATTTGAGTATCAGCCGGGCGAAGGTGCCTTCTATGGTCCGAAACTTGAGTTCACGTTGAAAGACTGTCTTGAGCGTCATTGGCAGTGCGGCACGATCCAGGTCGATTTCTCGATGCCGGGTCGTCTTGGAGCTGAGTTCGTTGCCGAGAGTGGTGAGCGTGAAGTACCGGTGATGTTACACCGCGCGATTCTGGGATCTTTGGAGCGTTTTATCGGTATTTTAATCGAAGAATACGCCGGAAAATTCCCAGCTTGGTTAGCCCCAACACAAGCTGTTATCATGAATATTACCGATAAACATGCTGATTTTTGCAAAAAAACAGCAGATTCCTTGAAAAATAAGGGATTTAGGGTAAATTCGGACTTGAGAAATGAGAAGATCGGATTTAAAATTCGCGAGCAGACATTAGCACGTGTTCCGTTCTTACTTGTAGTCGGAGACCGTGAAGTTGAAAATGGTCATGTTGCCGTGAGAACTCGAGAGGGTGAAGACTTAGGTAGCATGAGCGTTGATGCCTTTGCTGAGTTGCTTGAAGCGGAAGTCGCTAAGCGAGCAAGAAAGACAGAAGCATAGGCTGATGAATTTGACTTACTTTTAACCAATTAGAGGATTAGACACATTAAAAAAGGTCAAAAGCGCGACGATAGACAGCGCATAAATGAGAATATTCGTGCGAAGGAAGTTCGCTTGATTCAAGCCGACGGCGAAAATGTTGGCGTGGTAGATACAAAAGATGCCCTGGCTCAGGCAGTAGAAGCCGAGCTGGATTTGGTAGAGGTATCACCAGATGCGAATCCTCCAGTCTGTAAAATTATGGACTTTGGTAAGTACCTTTTCGAGCAGAAGAAAGCGAAAGCTGCTGCTAAGAAAAAGCAGAAAGTTACCCAAGTCAAAGAAATCAAGTTTCGCCCAGGGACGGACATAGGGGACTATAAGGTAAAACTACGCAACCTTATACGTTTTCTGGAAGATGGGGACAAGACGAAGATCACTGTCCGCTTCCGTGGTCGTGAGATGGCGCACCAAGAACTCGGAATGGAGTTATTGAAGCGTGTCGAAAAAGACCTGGAAGAGTACGGTTCAGTTGAGCAACGTCCATCAATGGAAGGTCGTCAGATGACGATGGTGGTTGCCCCCAACAAGAAGAAGTAATTGAGCGTTCGGTTCTTGCCTCAGGGTTTGGGCCGAACAAAAGACCGCAAGGCGCTTAATAAACTTCACAAGGTTGGATAGACCGGCTTTTAGCTGGATTATCCGTTTTTATAACTTATCATGGCTCCAAACGATTGGGTCTTTTGTTAAGACAAGCAATGGCCATGACAGTAATCAAATGCGAGTATATTACTATGCCAAAGATGAAAACTGACCGCGGTGCTTCGAAGCGTTTCAAAAAAACTGCTTCGGGTCGTTATAAGCACAAACAATCACACTTGCGTCACATCTTGACCAAGAAATCCACTAAGCGTAAGCGTCATTTGCGCCACGGCAAGCTAGTTGATGCCGCGGATACAAAGCAAATCGATCGTATGCTTCCTAACGGGTAATTGGTGAGGATTTAAGAGATGGCAAGAGTAAAACGCGGTGTGACAGCTCACGCACGTCACAAGAAAGTTTTAAAGCAGGCTAAAGGTTACTACGGTGCACGTAGTCGTGTATATCGTGTAGCTAAACAAGCTGTAATTAAAGCGGGTCAATATGCATATCGTGACCGTCGTCAACGTAAGCGTCAATTCCGTTCTCTATGGATTGCACGTATCAACGCTGAATCACGTAATCACGGTTTGTCTTATAGCCGTTTTATCAATGGTTTGAAAAAATCAAACATTGAAATTGATCGTAAGATGCTAGCAGAATTGGCAGTTTTTGATAAAGTAGCTTTTGCTGCTTTTGCAGAGCAAGCTAAATCTGCCCTGGACGCTTAATCTAAGCATCTGTTCTTTTCAAACCTGGTTTAAAAAGAATAGCATTTGCCATCGGGGCTGGTTGTAAACAACCACGATGGCACGATTAAAGTCTTAAAGGAAGGGCAGAAATGCTCTTCCTTTTTTTATGCCACACTATTTTGCTACACAACAAAAACTATGAGTAATTATCATGGCCGATTTACAAGAGATTATCGAACAGGCTGAACAAGAAATCAGCGCCGTAGAATCATTGCCAGAGCTGGAGCAGGTCAAAGCCCGCTTCGTTGGTAAGAAAGGGCTTATTACTGCTCAGATGAAGCAGATGGCGACACTACCGCCAGAAGAAAAGCCAAAGTTTGGCGCCAAAGTTAACGAAGCGAAAAAAGAAGTCTTCGGTATTATCGAGGCGAAACAGAACGCGATTAAAACGGCTGAGATCAATGCTAAGCTTGCCAGCGAAACAATTGATGTCACTCTGAGCGGAAGACAATCAGAGGTGGGCGGTGTACACCCGGTAAACCGTACCTTGAGACGCATTGAGTCATACTTTAGTCAGATGGGCTTTTCCGTGGCAGAAGGTCCTGAAGTTGAAGATGACTTCCACAACTTTACAGCGTTGAACATTCCTGAGCATCACCCAGCGCGCGCCATGCACGATACCTTCTACTTTGACGCCGGCCGTCTACTGAGAACGCATACGTCGCCGGTTCAGGTGCGAGTGATGGAAAACGGTGAACCGCCGTACCGCATTATTGCACCGGGCCGTGTTTATCGCTGTGACTCTGATTTAACGCATACACCCATGTTCCATCAGGTTGAAGGCCTACTGATCGATGAAAGCACGACGTTTGTTGATCTGAAAGGCGTTCTGTATGAGTTCGTTACCCACTTCTTCGAGAAGGACTTAGGCGTGCGTTTCCGTCCGTCCTACTTCCCGTTCACAGAGCCTTCGGCGGAAGTGGATATCGAGTGTGTGATGTGTAGCGGTAAAGGCTGTCGTGTCTGTAGCCACACGGGTTGGTTAGAAATCCTGGGCTGCGGCATGGTACACCCGAAAGTACTGGAATCTGTCGGTGTCGACAGTGAAAAATATACCGGTTTTGCTTTTGGTATGGGCGTCGAGCGTCTGACTATGTTGCGCTATGGCGTCAACGATTTACGTCTGTTCTTCGAGAACGACCTGAACTTCCTGAAGCAATTCAATTAATGGGTGGATAAGAATGAAATTTAGTGAACAGTGGTTACGTGAGTGGGTCAACCCTGAAATTTCCACTCAGGCATTAGTCGATAAGCTGACCATGGCTGGCCTAGAGGTCGATGGTTTTGAATATCTGGGCGATAACTTCGATGGCGTTGTTGTCGGTGAAATCAGCGCTGCCGAGCAGCACCCGGACGCGGACAAGCTACAGGTTTGTACCGTGAACGTGGGTGATGCCAGCGATGAGTCGCTACAAATCATCTGTGGTGCTCCTAATGCCCGTCAAGGCATTAAGGTAGCCGTCGCCATGATCGGTGCGGTATTGCCGGGCGATTTTAAAATTAAGAAAGCGAAACTTCGTGGCGTCCATTCTTTCGGTATGCTGTGTTCTGAAACCGAGCTGAAAATCGGCGAAGACAGCGACGGCATTATGGAATTACCACAGGACGCGCCCTTGGGGCAGGATCTGAAATCGTTCCTGAAAATGGACGATCACGTGATTGACGTTGATCTGACGCCAAACCGTGGCGATTGCCTTGGTATTCGCGGTATTGCCCGTGAAGTGGGTGTTCTAACGCAGCAGGACGTAACGGAAGTTGCTCCAGAAGCAGTATCGGCAGAAATCAGCGACGAGCTAGATGTGAAGCTCAGCGCGCCACAGGCGTGTCCGCGTTATCTGGGCCGTGTTATCAAAGGCATTAATCCAGAAGCAACCACGCCACAGTGGATGGTACAGCGTATCGAGCGCTCTGGTGTTCGTGCCATCGACCCGGTGGTAGACGTCACCAACTACGTATTGCTTGAAATGGGCCACCCGATGCACGCCTTCGATTTAGAGAAAATCGACGGTCACATCGACGTTCGTATGGCGAAGAAAGACGAAAAGCTTACGCTGCTTGACGGTCAGGAAGTCGAGCTGACAGAAGATACCTTGATGATTGCCGATAACTCAAAGCCACTGGCGATTGCGGGCGTCATGGGTGGTGAGCACTCTGGCGTGACTACAGAGACTCACGATATCTTCCTTGAAAGTGCCTATTTCGATCCGATCGCTATCGCCGGTAAAGCACGTCAGTATGGTCTGCATACCGATGCTTCACACCGTTACGAGCGTGGCGTGGATTATGAATTACAGAGAACAGCGATGGAGCGTGCTTCTGAGCTGTTGTTAGAGATCGTCGGCGGTAAGCCGGGCCCGATCATTGAAGCGGTCGACAAGGCTGCGATGCCTGAGAAGCGTCACCTGACATTACGTCGCCAGCGCATCGAGCGCGTTGTGGGCGTGAGCTTCTCTGACGAGCAGGTAGAAGATATCCTGACTCGCCTGGGTCTTGGCCTGAAAGCGACGGATAACGGCTGGGACGTCAGCGTTCCGAGCTTCCGCTTCGATATCGATAACGAAGAAAGCCTGATCGAAGAGCTGGTTCGCGTTTATGGCTATAACAATCTGCCGATCCGTAAACCGCTGGGCGAGATGGCGATGTTCATGCAGAACGAGAACCGCGTGTTCAAAGACACGCTGCGTGATCTGCTGGTCGATCGTGGCTATCAGGAAGTGATTACCTACAGTTTCGTCGAACCGAAACTACAGGCGATTCTGGAGCCTGCGCAGAAGCCACTGGCATTGATGAACCCAATTTCCAGCGAGATGGGCGTGATGCGCACTAACTTGCTTCCGGGACTGGTGCAGTCGGCCCAGTTCAACATCAACCGTCAGCAGAGCCGTATCCGTTTCTTCGAGATGGGTCTGCGCTTCGATACGTCAGGTGATGAACTACAGCAGATCCCAACCCTGGCCGGTCTGGTCGCCGGACGTCGTTATATCGAGTCGTGGGATGGTGATGCGCGTAAAGTAGACTTCTATGACGTTAAAGGCGATCTGGAAGCCTTGTTGAACGTGACAAAGCTGCGTTTCGACTTCGTTCCGTCGGACAAGGGTATCCTGCACCCGGGTCAGTCAGCGAACATCATGTTGGGCGACAAGAAAGTCGGTTATATCGGTAAATTCCACCCTGAAATTCAGCAAAAAGTGGATTTAGATCTGGACAGTTACGTGTTTGAACTCGATTTAGATGCACTGTCTGAGCGCAAACTGCCTGAATTCAAGCCTTTATCCAAGTTCCCATCGATTCGCCGTGACCTCGCGGTAATCGTTGATGAAAACGTAAAAGGTGGGGAATTAATTGATTTTATTGTAAAAATAGGCGGGAATTTACTGACAGATGCGTTTATTTTTGATATATACAAGGGTGAACATCTGGAAAGTGGAAAGAAAAGTATCGCGCTAGGCATGACCCTGCGTCATCCAGAGAAGACACTAGAAGATGCTGAGATTAACGCAGTCGTCGAAAAAGTCGTGTCTGGATTAGCCGATGAGTATCAGGCGGTACTTAGGAATTAAAAGGATATTGGTGTTCTCGACACTATTTTACAGCGGAGATTGATTATGGCATTAACAAAAGCTGATATGGCGGAACGTTTATACGAAGAGCTGGGGCTCAATAAACGTGAGTCGAAAGAAATCGTAGAAGCTTTTTTCGAGCAGATCCGCGATTCCTTAGAGCAAGGGTATAATGTCAAGCTCTCAGGCTTCGGTAATTTTGAGTTACGTGACAAGGCGCAACGCCCCGGACGCAACCCGAAAACAGGGGAAGAAGTTCCAATCAGCGCGAGACGCGTTGTCACGTTTAAACCCGGCCAGAAACTTAGAGGGAAAGTAGCCGATTATGTTGGAACCGAGCAATAATAACGAATTACCAGCAATTCCAGGTAAGCGCTATTTTACTATTGGGGAAGTAAGTGATTTATGTGCGGTAAAGCCGCACGTCCTTCGTTACTGGGAACAAGAGTTCGACCAGCTTGATCCTGTGCGTCGTGGTAACCGTCGTTACTACCAGCGCGAAGATGTCCTTATCGTCCGTCAGATCCGTTCTCTATTATACGAGCATGGCTACACCATTGGTGGAGCGCGTCAGTGCCTTGAAGAGGGCGGTGAGAACGGCAATGCGGCTGAATCAGCCCAAATTGATGACATCATTGAAGAACTAGAAAAAATTAAACGATTCCTAACGATTTAATCTTTCTGACCAATACTTCAATTTTTACATTGCATTTCATGAGAAAAACGGTACTATTCGTATCGTTTTTCTGATCATGAGATCACGTCGGAGCGTGGCGCAGCTTGGTAGCGCACTTGCATGGGGTGCAAGGGGTCGGAGGTTCAAATCCTCTCGCTCCGACCAATTAAAAGACAATTAGAACTAATACTGACTTCAGTTTTGTACAAAGAATATACGAATTGTTTAAAACTTAAGTAAAAGCCCAAAAAAGTTACGTTTTTTTCAAAAAAGGGCTTCCATCTAACCAGTGGTTACGGTATTATTTCGCGCAATTCGGAGAGGTGGCAGAGCGGCTGAATGCACCGGTCTTGAAAACCGGCAAGGGTTTGTAGCCCTTCGTGGGTTCAAATCCCACCCTCTCCGCCATATTAAAGAAACCGCCTTAATTGGCGGTTTTTTTATGTCTGAAAATCTTACTATATTTATGCATCGTTAATTTGGTGCCCTTTCTATAATATAGAAATTCATTTCATGCACGACCCTTGATTCTATGTTACATTGTTTATGTTATGTAACATAGACTGGAAAATTAGCATGAGTATCGGAAATAGCGGTCGAATAGTTCTTGAAATTGACCCACTACTAAAAAAGCAATTATATCAAGCACTTAAAGTTGATGGCTTGAATATGAAAGAGTGGTTTTTAGAGCAGGCCAACGAACTCCTCAACAAGGAACAGTTATCATTTGAGTTAGACCTACCAAAAGAAAGGGAAAAGCAATGAAGTTTAATAAAAATAGAGTTGCATTTGGGCGACATGAGTCTTTTGCCCTTAGATACGGCTGGTTAACGAAGGGCTATAATGCTTTAGTATTCGAGCCAAACTTTTTTAAAAGTGAGGACGCTACAACTGTTCTTGGAGTAGGAAAAAATATGGTTAATGCCATAAAGTATTGGCTAACAGCGTCTCAGCTAATTAATGATAACAAACAGGAGCCCACTACTTTAGGAAAGCTAATTTTTGATAAAGAAAAAGGATATGACCCCTATCTAGAAGACGAAGCAACGATATGGCTTATACATTGGCTACTAGCATCAAATGCAGAAAACTCAACTGCAATTTTTTGGTTCTTTAACAAGTTCCATAAAGCCGGATTTACTGGACTAGAGGTTCAGACTGCATTAAAAGATTTTGTAAAAGATCAGGTTGAGACGAAAGTAAGCGCGACTACTTTAAAAAATGATGCTCAGTTAGTTTTGAGAATGTATACCCCATCGAAAGCTAACGCGAAAACTCCAGTGGAGGAAGCTTTAGACTCTCCTCTAAGTTTACTTAGGCTTATTGGCACAGGTTCTAGTTCAAAACATTACTTATCTAAACCTGAAGAACGTGAGCATCTACCTTTGGGTGTGCTAGGTTTTGCTGTAACTAAGCTTATGAAAGATAAAGGTGTTTCATCATTACCAATAGAGGACCTAATGTATGCTAAAGATGACTTTGCTGCACCAGGGGCTATATTTAGATTAACTGAAAACGCATTAGTGACTAAGCTTGAGCAGTTAGTTAACTACTTACCCGGCAAGCTAACAATCCGTGAGACTGCAGGAATACACCAGCTATATATTTTGGATGATAAAATTAAGCCTGTGAATTACCTGTCTAAACACTATAAAGATTCAATCAAAGGAGTAGCCGCGTGAGTATTAATAATAAGGTTAAACTAAATACTCACTACACTCGATCAGTTAATATTGAGAGAGATGCTTCCTCAGAAGCAGTAGTACGTTCTTATATACCTACTTCAAGAGCTGTTAGAACTTTGGAAAGAGTTGCTAATTCATTTGGAGAAAAGCAAGCTCCAAGGGCCTGGTCGCTTATAGGTCCATATGGCTCAGGTAAGTCATCATTTTCTATTTTCTTAAATCACCTAGTCGGCAATCCTGGAGCTAGTGCCACTCAAGAAGCTTATAAGGTTTTGGCAGGTGAAGGTAGTTTGTCTTCTCGTTTCAAAAAAGAAAACAAAGGTTCAAAAGGTTACTTTAAAGTTTTACTGAGTGGTGCTCCAGAGCCTCTTTCAAGAAGGTTGGTTCAAACCCTATATTCTTCAGCAGTTGACTACTGGAGTGCGCTTCCTGGAACAAAGCCGAAAGTTATTGGCAAGTTAAAGAAAGCTTCAAAGCAAGACGAAATAGCTCCAAATCAAATATTGAATTACATCACTGAACTACAGGATGCTCTTGAAGGAAAATCTAAAGGGATTTTATTAGTTATTGATGAGTTGGGTAAGTTTTTGGAGTATGAAGCAAGGCACTATGGTGTGAATGACATTTTCCTTCTTCAGATACTTGCTGAACACGCTTGTAGTGAAAACCAAGTAAATCTCTACGTATTTGCTATGCTTCATCAGTCTTTTGAGCAATATGCAAAAGGTCTAGGTGAGGCTCTTAAAAAAGAGTGGGCAAAAATTCAGGGGCGCTTTGAAGATATTCCTTTCCTAGAGGGACCAGAGCAAACACTGCGCGTAGCTAGTAAAGCTTTTTCTCATGACTTTACTCCTAAAGAAAAGGACCTTGTAAAAAGCAGGGTTGCAAAAGTTGTTGGTACACTAGAAAAGGAGTCTGCACTACCGGGTGTACTAGATAAAGATAGTGCCATTGATTTATTCACATCGTGCTATCCATTGCACCCTGTGACAGGTCTACTACTACCCGTGTTATGTCAGAAAATAGCACAAAATGAAAGAACACTATTTAGCTTTTTAGGAAGCGATGAACCTAGTGGCTTAAAAAGAATTTTGGAAGACTTTAGCTCAGTTGAAGAGCTGGTTATGCCACATCATATATTTGACTACTTTATTCTGAACCAGCCTGCCTCGATCGGAGATCACTTAACTCATAGACGTTGGGTAGAAGTTATCACAGCTATAGAGAGAGTGGGGGACGTAACATTCGAAGAAATGTCACTCCTAAAAACGATAGGACTTTTGAATATTATAGGCGCCCACGGTGGACTTAAGGCTTCTAAAAACCTTTTAAAATCTCTATACAGTAAGTCAGTATCTACTTCATTAAAAACGCTGGAGGAGCGCTCAGTAGTCCAGTTTAGACGATTTAGTTCGGAGTATAGAGTTTGGCAAGGAAGTGATTTTGATATTGAACTAGCTCTTCAAGAGGAGCTTTCAAACTTAGGCCAGTTTTCACTCTCTGAGATATTAAATTCAAGAGCAAACTTGCTTCCTATTGTCGCCAGGCGGTATACAATCGAAAGTGGTACTTTAAGGTACTACTCTCCCGTATTTATAGATGCACAGTCCTATAAAACCTTACCTAGTAATGATACCAAGCCGAGGGCATTGTTTTATCTTTCATTAGGAAAAGATGATGAACAATTATTCGAAGAGAAGGTTTGTCAACATTTCGGTGATCTGGATGTAATTGCTTTATGTAAGAATGCGGTATCTCTGAGAGAAGCTGTTGCAGAGGTTGAAGCATTAGATAAAGTGCGTGTTACTCGACAAGAGTTAAACTCTGATCCTGTTGCTATGAGAGAATATCAAGATCGTCTTGACGCTGCGGAGTATACAGAGCAAATGATGCTACGGGAACTTAGCGACTCTCCTGAGTTATCAAGCTGGTACTGGAGTTCAAAGCAGCTTGAAGTTAACAATAAAAGGCAGTTCCAGGAGCAACTATCCAAAGTTTTAGGGGATGTTTATCATGCATCACCTGTAATTCACAATGAACTTATTAATAGAGATAAACCTTCAAGTCAGGCTGTAGGAGCTAGGGGTAAATTATTGCAAGCAATGCTTGTTAATAGTCACAAAAGAGATCTTGGGATAGAAAAGAACCCTCCTGAGAAGTCTATATATAATTCTTTAATTAAGGCTACCGGCCTGCATTCCAAAGACTCAAATGGTGAGTGGGCACTATCCGAGCCTTCTTTAGATGGAAGGAAGCATAAACAGACACAGTTTCATAAAGTTTGGACTGTAATTAAAGAGTTTATTGAAAATACAGAAAAGCAATCAAAGTCATTGGGTGAACTAGATAAAATTCTAGTGGCTCCACCCTTTGGCGTTAAGGCTGGCCTTTTGCCTATCCTTTATGTTTCTGCTTGCCTTGTCTATAAGGATGAAATTGCTATTTATGAAAATCGACGGTTTATACCAATTTTAAGCTATGAGCAGATAGAACGCTTTGTGAAAAGGCCGGATGAATTTGAAGTACAATACTTCAAAATTGAAGGCGTAAAGAAAAGTATTTTCTCAGAACTCAATCTTGGGTTGTTTAACTCTGAAGACGGAAGAAAACAGTCCGGGGAGACGAGGACTGTATTAGATATTGTGAAGCCTCTAGCTAAGTTTATGGCGGAGCTTCCAGAATATACAAAGAAAACAAAACAACTTTCCAAAGAGGCAATAGCTGTTAGAACAGCGTTTAACCTATCAAAATCTCCTGTGAAACTATTATTCGAAGAGCTCCCTAAAGCGCTTGGGTATGAGGTTGATAGAGAAGAGGGAAGTTTTGATGGATTTTCTAATGAAATCATGGAGGTGTTTAGAGAGCTAAAGTATGCGAGTGAAAAGCTTAAGGAAAGAGAAGTGAAGCTACTAGCCAACGCTCTAGGATTTCCAAAGTACTCTACTTTAAAAGACTTGAGAGCAGATATCTCAGGAAAAGTTGCTGGGCTAGAAGGTTTCACAGTGGATGTTAGTGGCGTTAAGGCATTCCTAAAGCGGTTAGCGAAACGTTCTGACTCGGATGAACTATGGCTAGAAAGTTTATTCGTATTCTTAGGCCACAAACCTATAGAGAAGTGGTCGGACTCGGATCAAAGCCAAGCTGAATATCGTCTGGCTCAATATGCTCAGCAAATTAACGACTTACACAAGCTTTGGTTACAGCATAATATTAACAACAAGTCAGGCAATGATGACTTTGAAGTGATTTTATTAAGAAGTATAAAGAGAGGGCAGGGAGAGCTTGACGCTGTCGCAACAATTAATAAAGACTGTTCGCGAGTTATTAATCAAACTAAGGGCAAATTATTTGAGGAGTTGAGGGCGCTAGAAGGGAAAGAAATGCAGTTGGCTGCAATATCAGAACTTGTAAATGACTTTTTAAGTGAGTATAAAGAGTCTAGTCAACTAGAAAAGAGTGAAGCGAAGACTTCACAAAAAAAGGAGGCGTAAGGTGTCTGAACACTTTGCTGATATCGCCAAAAAAGAAAATGTTAGACATGTTTTGGGTTTATCCGGCGGCAAGGATAGTGCTGCGCTAGCAGTCTATATAAAAAACCACTACCCTGAAATACACTCAAAAATGGAATATTTTTTCTCAGATACAGGAGCTGAGCTACCAGAGGTATATGAGTTTTTGGATAAAATGGAAGCCTACCTTGGTAAAGAAATTAACAGGTTAGCCTCTGGGGAGGATTTTGAACACTGGCTAAAGGTTCATAATGATTACCTACCTTCTGTACGTCAGCGTTGGTGTACAAGAGTTATGAAAATCAAGCCTTTTGTGGATTTCGTCAAAGGCACAGCAGCAATTTCCTATATCGGTATTCGAGCAGATGAATTTCGCGAAGGACTTAATACAGGCGTTGGGAAAAAACCAAACTATTACACCATAGAGAATGTTGATGCAGTCTATCCTTTTATAGACGATGGCCTCGTCAGGGATGATGTTTTTCAAATTCTAGAAGATAGCGTTGGAATACCCGAGTATTACAAATGGAGAAGCCGCTCTGGTTGTTATTTTTGTTTCTTCCAAAGGCAAGATGAGTGGTTAGGTTTAAAAAGGAATCATCCAGAATTATACGAAAAAGCAAAAGCATTCGAAGGTCGATCCAGAAAGAAGTGGCAATATGGAGAAGGGTTAATCGCTGTAGGAGATGGAGAATATACCTGGAGTACCCAAGGCTCTCTCGATGAGTTAGTTGCCAAAGCGGAAAAAGCCGAGAAAGAAGGCAAAACTTTCAAATCTAAGCAATACAAACGCTGGCAAGATGCTCTTCGTTATAATGAAGAGGATGAAGACCCGGAAGACCAGTCATGTTTAATTTGTAGTTTGTAGAATGAATACTAAAAACTTTCAAATATTAAAGTTCTCTCAAATTAAGGACTCAGGTGCAAGGAGCATTTCATTAAAGCAAGAAGCAGCTGTATATGCATGGTATAGAGGTTTTGATGAGCTTTATCATGAAGCTAGTGGAGATAAATTATATGATGAAATTAACAAGTTACTAAATGCAAAACTTTCTGCTCAATTTAATGGAAAGCTTGGGTACTTGTATGAGTTACAAATTCAAGAAGTACCTGCTGCCTTGTCACCAAAAAAGAAAGCTTTACTAAAAGATATATGTGGAAGTAGCCGAGAAAGAAGAGATATAGTAAATCTAATTAATATGGCAAGCGAGTTCCAGTCCCCACTCTATGTAGGAAAAGCTGTAAATTTAAGAAAGAGAATAGGTGACCACTGCGAAGGGTTAAGCAGCCTAACATCCAGGCTGGAAAAAGCTGGAATTGAGTTAGATAGTTGTTTTATTAAATTTAAGTATATTAAAGATACTAATGACCCTAAAACAATTAGTCAGCTAGATGAAAAAACATTATTGATTGAAGAAATTATAACAAAATTATCACCTGCAGCATTCGTAAAAAGACCAGGATAACAAAACCATGAAACCTTTTAATCCAACTATACAAAGAGACTTAACCAACCCGATTACTTATTTAAAAGGCGAATATTCCTTACACAAGTATACTATACCGTATTTTTCGGTTGTATTACCCATGTCATTTATAGCCGAACAGTTTACCCTTATAGATGAAATTCCAAATTCAGAGAGAATCGAGTGGACTTTGCAAGAGCTGTTTCAACGAGATATTGCCTGGGAAAGAGTAGATGAAGGACTCGTAAAGTATTTACAAAATGAAAGTATACAGCAATTTTTTAATTCACTTACAGTAGCTTTATTACCTAAAAAGGGGCATGGTCTAGCGGATAAATATGACGAAAGTGAGCATATAGCATCCCTTGGCAACGAGTTTGAGGAACCAGTTCAGGTTGGAGGATGCTCAGTTCAAGCTTTTGAGGGCTCTAATGGGTTGGCAGGGAAGATTTTATGGGACAAAAAAGAAATAGCACCAATTGCGGTAGATGGGCAACATAGACTTGCAGCGATTAAACAGCTTGTTAAAAAAATACACCCCGACAAACTTGCTAAAACATTTGTCCCTGTGATATTAATCATTCCGCATAAAAATCTTAACTACACTAGTCCTGTAAAAGATACTGAATCAGTATTTTCTTCATTAAGGAAAATATTTATTGACCTAAATCAAAATGCCAAGCCTGTTTCAAGAGCGAGAAATATTTTATTGAATGACAGTGATATAGTAAGTATTTGTACAAGGTCTTTGATAGGTTCTAAGTTAACTACTTCTAAAGAAGATAATAAAGTTCATTTAGGTTTGGTTGACTGGGTATCAGAAAAGAATAAATTTGAAACTGGACCATTCATTACAACATTATTAATATTGAGCGATATAGTTAGTAATATTTTAAAAATAAATAACCTGAAAGAACCGCAAATGGAGTATGACCCTAAAATAAAAAACTGGGTCAAGAATATTTTTAAGGCCGATGCAGAGCTTACTGAAGATATTATGGAGCAGGTGCGTTACTGCTACAATCAAGAAATCCCCCTTACCTTTAAGCCCGAGCAGCTTATTCAATTAAGAGATAGTTTTGAGAAGCTTTGGTCTCCTTGGATTCATAAATTGTTCACGGAATTAAGTCCTTATAAAGAACTAACCTCTTATGTCGAAGAACATCAATTGCACTCCCCAGAGTTAGTTAATTTATATATTGAAAGACATATTAACGAAGGCGAGAGAGCTATAAGGCGTGCAAATGATATAAAAGACTCAATTAAACAAGTAAATCCAAATTGGAACATTAAGGAAGGATTTGAACGTCATATCCAACATATAGATGATGATATCAAACTAAATAACTGGTTTTTTAAAGTAGTATTTCAGAAAGCACTATTTAATTCATTTATAAACATGAAAGATCAATCACTATCTTTTGGTATTGAAAATGACTCCTTGGATAAAGATTTTCATGAATATACGGAGTTATGGATATCAGCAATAAATAAATTAGTAGAGTCTGACTTACATATGACCGACTCATCTATATCTGGCGTGAGTGGTCTTTTCTGGTCTGGAATATCTCTAAATGCTGAAAAACGAATTGAATATACAAAAGTTGGCTCTTCAAGAATAGAAAGTTGGCTCAATGCATGGGTTGCAATGTACTATCTAAGCGATGCAGAAGAAGGTATCCCAACTTTAGCACAATTGCGTAACAATGAAACATTAGCATCAGATATTATTGTAAACTGTTTATTTGAAAATAAAAAAGTAAAGAAAGGTTTTGAAATACTTGTTGCTGCAAGAAATGACAACTTTACAACTGAGCAAATAGAAGATAAAACTAAAAAAGAGATTAACTCTAGATACAACGCTCTGAGAAAACTATTATCCACATAAATAGAAAGGATTATTAATGTTTTGCAGAGAAGTAGAGTCTAAATATTATAAAAAATTATTTGACCTAGAAGTGTACCTACGATTTATAGTTATATGGGAACTTAAAGGCCGTTGGGGAATGCAATGGAAAAGTGCATTATCCCCATCTCTTCTAGAGCAGATAGAACAAAAGAAGGGTAGTGAAAAGTCCCTGGGCTATATCGACTATCAGACCCATGGCTTATTGTCGTACTGTAGTTTTAGCGAACTAAGAGATTTAATACTGGGACCTCTGTGGGATGATTGCTTTTCTAAGTGGGGTGCGAAAGAGTGTATTACTGCTGACTTTAAAAGGGTTATCGCAGTTAGGAACAAGTTAGCACACTTTAGAAATATTACTAAGAAAGACCTTAGAAACGTGCATTATTTCTTAGAATATCTGGAAGACTGGTCTGAGGAATATGGTCGACTATCAAAATATGAGACTAAGTTTACTCTCGAGGAGTTTTGTATTAACCCGAAGTACAAGGATGACTTTAAGACTTTTGTGAAGGAACTGAACCTTCAAACGGTTAATTTGAAAGATATTGAGTTTGATATGTTGGCTTCTATTAAGGGGACTCACTTTACACTTACTATTGACTTAGATGAAAGAAGTTACTCTAATCAAAACTTAATAAAATTACTAAGCGCTGGCTCTAGATTTCTTAGCTTCGTCTCTTTATCTAAGCTAGGCAACTCAACCGAAATTTTTATTTCTTTGAAAACGCCAAATAAAAATTTAATGTCATTCATTCCTGCTATTATAGACATACTTAATGATACCTCTGATTTAGAAAGCTCAGAGACCATAGAGAAAAAGTTTGAAAAATATATATCTGAATCATTTTTATTAACAGATAAGTCATTACCCTATCAATTTAAAAAATAATAAAGTAGAGTATTGTCACTATTTCATAAAGCTAAAAAGCTGCGCAAGATAATAATCATTAGTTATTGGCTAAAGCATTTCTATAAGATATTAAGATTTTTCTTTTATGATTATAATTAGTCATTATTGCTTGCTTGTTTGAAAGTCACTAGGTTAGTTAGCCTGTATTTACAGCCTATCCTACATCAAGTAATGACCTTACTGAGTATTCATACTTTTAGTGGAAGCCTCAAAAATACTTTTTGGCTTTCTTTAGATTTCAAGGATATGATCAATTGTTGATAGGTAAAATGTTTGAATAACTATTTTACCTTTTTCTAGTTGTAGATTTAGCTTACGTACTTAATTTTGAATTGATCTAATCTCGAGCATATTAAGTTTTGTCTAGGCTTTGATATTGGCTTTTATTACGCCTTAGAAATTAAAGTCTAATATAAGGTTATAGAATTTTGTACCCAAGCATAAAAGTGAGTGCCATGATTCATAAATTAACGACTTTATTCTTATCTTTCATTACTGGTTTGCTGGTGCTTGGTCAGAGTGCTGTCGCTGGTGATGATAAAGAGATGTTTTCGGGGCCGAGTCCTTGGCCGGAGATTCGTAAAGAACGGATTAAGAAGTTGCTGCCTAACGCTCTTGAGGCGGCTAACGTGGATGTGTGGGTTACGCTTTGTCGTGAGAACAATAATGATCCTTTGGCGGATCATATTGGTTGCGAGAATGCTGGCGCGCCAGCGGCATATTTGTTTTATTTGTCTGAGTCCGAGGGTGGTTCGTCAGAGTTTCATTCATTGGTATTTTCTCCGTCCAGCGAATCGACGGCGCTGGCTGAGCTGAAGATTCACGATAAGGTGGTTGCGGTACCACGCGGGGAGTCGGCTGTGGATTTTGCTGCGGACTTTATAAAAGATCAGGACTTCGAGCGCATTGCGGTGAATTCGTCTTCGAATAACGCCCAGGCTGACGGTTTAAGCTATAGCCAGCGTCTGTCGCTGGAAGCGGCGTTGGGCGAAGAATTCGCACAGCGTTTGGTGTCGTCGGAAGAGGTCGTCTATGAGTGGCTTTCCATTAAGCTGCCTCAGGAAGTAGAGATTATGCGCAAGGCGGCGCGGTTAACCGCTAAGTGGCAGATTGAGGCATATCAGCAGATTGTTCCCGGTAAAACGACGGATGCTGACGTGGCACGCTTTTTGAAAGCGAAGATGGCGGAGTATGGCGTATCGGATGCCTGGGCACCGGATCAGAACCCTAACGTGAACTCAGGGCCGGATCGGGGTCACTCTCATGCCACCAATAAGGTTATTATGCCGGGTGATGTGATTCAGACGGATTTCGGCATTAAAGTCTATGATCGCTGGGTGACGGATATTCAGCGCTTTGCGTACGTTCTCAAGCCGGGCGAAACAGAAGCGCCCGACGATATTCAGTTTTATTGGGAGAGCGGTCGTGACGGCGGTGTGGCAGCCTATAAGGCGATGAAACCCGGAGTTCGCGGTATTGATGTCGATGCGGCTCAAAGCGTGTTAATGAAGCAGAATGGTTCGGAACATGTAATGTGGAGTACGGGACATCCGGTGGGATACGTGGCGCACGATACAGGACCAAACCTGGGTGGCTCACGAGGCGCGACGGTTCGACCTGCGGCGAAAAAGGTCCTCAAGCCGGGGATGGTGTTTGCCTTCGATGGCTTTCATGCCTGGAAGCGTCCTGACGGAACATCTAAGACCATTTCTGTCGAGGAAATGGCGGTTATTACCGAAGACGGTGCGGAGTACCTGATCCCGCCGCAGCAGGAGCTGATATTAATTCCTTCAGAGTAGTTTTAATGAACCATCGTTTCAGGATCACTGGACTGGTTTTGTCTCTTATCGGCTATAAAAATTACTCAGTAAAAATAAAAAAGGGAAGCATTTGCTTCCCTTTAATATCGTTAAATAAACGGTTATTTTTTTATTTGATTCGTTCTACCCTGAAGCCTTTATTAAGACCTTCTATTCGTAAAAAGTAGCTTCCGAACATACCTTTCTCGATAGTGACTTTTGGATTCTTCACTTTGTGATAAGAACTTCGAGATTCTGTGATTTCCCAAACTTGACCGTTTTCTAATTTAACTTCTAAGCCTCTTTCCCACATCTTGTAATTACCTTTTGCGCGAGACTCAATACGATCAAGCTCCTTACTTTCTTCAGAAGATTTTTCTAATTTTTCTGCACCAAATTTTTCTTCCGCCGTTGGTTCAGGTTCCGCAGGGGCTGTCGGTTTCGGTGGCGCGATTGGTTTAGGCGCTGGTTTAATCGGTGCGGTTTGTTCCGGCTGAGTCACTTCTGACTTGGATTCTTCCTGTTTTGCTTTTTGCGATTTCAAAAATGCATCGTAGCACTGTAAACGTTTGGTATCGTCAGTAATAGCAGCACAGTCTTCGGCGGTTGATGCTGCGTTTATGCTAAAGCTAATGCTGAATAGTGCGCTAAGTATCATAATGCGTTTAATAATCATACAATCTTCCAAACTTCTTCTAATCTTGCTTGCTATCTTAACCTAATTTCATAATAATTGAACCGCTAATTGAAGTTCCAGAAGGGGGGTAGTGTGATAAAGGTTTTGCTTGTTGATGATCACGACTTGGTACGGACAGGACTAAGCCGACTTCTATCTGATGCCGACGGCATCGAGGTGATCGGGGAAGCGAAATCTGGCGAAGAAGCACTAGCCCATCAAAAAGAACACCAACCACACGTCGTCCTTATGGACGCCAACATGCCGGGCATCGGTGGCCTCGAAGCAACGCGCCGCATGTTACGTTTTGATCCCGACCTTAAAGTTATTGCCTTAACGGTACATGGCGACGAGCCATACCCAAGCCAGTTTATCAGCGCAGGTGCTCTGGGTTACCTCACTAAAGGCACGGATATCGATGAAATGGTCAAGGCCATTCATTCAGTCAATCGCGGCAAATTATATCTGGCGGCCGAAGTAGCACAGCAGATGGCCATCAGTCAGTTTTCCAAACACGACGACAATCCTTTTTCAAAACTTTCCGAGCGCGAAATGCAGATTATGCTGATGATCACTCGCGGCGAGAAAGTTCAGAACATTTCTGACTCGCTACACCTGAGTCCAAAGACGGTGAACAGCTACCGTTATCGTCTATTCGAAAAGCTGGGTGTTGAAAACGATGTTGGACTCACTCACCTGGCGTTACGCTATAAAGTGATCGAGTCTCAATAAATGCATGAGCATGTCGGCTAACGATTCTGACAACGGTTCCATTAAACCTCACATAAAACAAATTCTCGCGCACCTCAGTAAAAAACCGGGCGTCTATCAGATGCTGGGTAAAGAGGGCGAAACCTTGTATGTGGGTAAAGCCAAAAATTTAAATAATCGCGTTAAAAGCTATTTTACCAAACAGTATCAGTCGCCTAAGACTGAGTTGCTGGTCAGTTACATCGAAGATATTCATACTACGGTGACTGAAACCGAAACCGAAGCGCTGTTACTTGAAAATAACCTGATTAAAAAGTACAAGCCGCGATTTAATGTTATTTTCCGTGACGATAAGTCTTACCCTTATGTCTTTCTGTCCGCTGGAGACTATCCGCGACTGGCATATCATCGAGGCGCTAAAAAAGAGAAGGGCGATTATTTTGGGCCGTTTCCCAGTACTTCAGCGGTTCGTCAGAGTCTGTCTCTCATTCAAAAAGTGTTTCAGATCCGTCAGTGCGAAGACAGCTATTTCGCTAACCGCTCTCGGCCGTGCCTGCAGTATCAGATAAAACGCTGTACCGCGCCCTGCGTGAACTATATTTCAAAAGAGGATTACGCCAAGGATGTTGAGAACGTGCGTCTGTTCTATCGTGGTAAGAGCGAGCAGGTCATCAGCAGCCTACAGAAGAAGATGGACAAGGCCAGTGAGAATCTTGAGTTTGAACTGGCTGCGCGCTACCGCGATCAGATCAAGCAGATGCGTCATGTGATGCAGCAACAGGTTATCAGCGGCACTGCTTCTGATCTGGACCTGGTTGGAGTGGCTTATGCGTCCGGAACCTGCTGTATTTTGCTGGTATTTGTACGCAACGGCATGATAGTGGGTAATAAAACCTATTTCCCGAAAGTACCAAAGCACAGTGATCTGGATGAAATCATATCGTCTTTCCTGACGTTCTATTACTTGTCAGGTGCAGAAATGCCGAAGCAGATATTCTTGGGGAAATTACCGGAAGACTCGGATGCCATTAGTGATGCCCTATCACAGCATCGTGGCTCAAAGGTCGAGCTTAAAGTCGCCAGTCGCGGTCAGACCAAGGAATGGCAGGACTTTGCTAACAAAAACGCGCAACATTCTCTGCGTTCCAAGCTGAACAGCAAGTCAAACTTTACTGAGCGGCTGATGGAGTTGCAGAAAGCACTGCAACTGGAGTCGTTGCCGAAGCACGTGGAGTGTTTTGATATCAGTCATACCCAGGGCAACCAGACGGTAGGCTCCTGCGTGGTATTTGATGATAACGGCCCAAAAAAGTCCGACTACCGTATATTTAATATTTCAGGAATAGAGCCGGGCGATGATTATGCCGCCATGGAGCAGGTGCTGACACGACGCTATAAGCGCCTGAAAGCCGAAGAAAAGCCATTACCTGACCTGGTTATCGTGGATGGCGGTAAGGGACAGCTGGCCAAGGCTGAGGATGTGTTCGAAGCGCTGGAGATTAGCCGTGTTCCTCTGATTGGCGTGTCCAAGGGCTCAGACAGAAAAGTGGGCATGGAGCAGATCTGGTTTCCGGGCCAGCACCGTCCATTGTTACTGGACGAAGACTCAAAGGCGTTGCACTTTATTCAGCACATTCGCGATGAGTCGCACCGCTTTGCCATTACCAAACATCGTCATCAGCGTAAGAAATCCGGCACCAAGTCGCTGCTGGAAGAGATTCCGGGCGTTGGCGCCAAGCGACGTCAGGCCCTGCTACGCCATTTTGGTGGCTGGCAGGAAATCGAAAAGGCCAGCCCCAAGGATATTGCCAAAGCTCCCGGAATCAGTTTGGCAATCGCCCAAAAAATCTATGATTATTTACATAGTTAGCAGTATTTTTCGGAACTCATAGGGTACAATGAGTTCCATAATAAAGCGTCTAATCAGCCTTAACAGAGACCTGTATGTGGAATCTACCCAATATTCTGACCATTTTTAGGATAATTTTACTACCGCTATTCGTGTTATTTTTCTTCATCGATGGCGTAGCTGCCCGTTGGATAACGTTAGCGATATTCTGTACCGCTGCGGCAACAGACTGGCTGGATGGCTTCCTTGCCAGAAAAATGCAGATCGAGTCACCATTTGGGGCGTTTCTGGATCCGGTGGCGGATAAACTCATGGTCGCGATTACATTGATTCTGTTGATTGGTCGAGAAGGGAACGCCTGGCTAGCAATCCCCGGCATGATTATTATTGGGCGAGAAATTACAGTGTCGGCATTAAGAGAATGGATGGCCGAGCTGGGTAGCAGGGCAGTCGTGGGTGTCTCTACGATAGGTAAAATCAAAACCCTGTGTCAGCTATTGGCAATCTTCCTATTATTGATTGCGTCACCGGCTATTTTTGGCCTGTCTAAGACGTTCGGATACGTTTTTATGTGGGTCGCTGCGCTACTGACATTGTGGTCTATGGTGGTCTATTTAAAAGCCGCCTGGCCGTACTTGACATCGCAAAAGAATGAAGGATAATAACCCTCTCTTACGGAACGCACCGTGATTTTGGCTGAAAAAACAGCAATTTGTTTAAGCCTTAATCAATCGTAAGAAAAGTGCAAAAAATTTGGTTTTTCTTATTGACAGAAAATCATTTCACAGTAAAATGCACGCCATCAAAACGACGCGGGAATAGCTCAGCTGGTAGAGCACAACCTTGCCAAGGTTGGGGTCGCGAGTTCGAATCTCGTTTCCCGCTCCAAATTCTAGAAAACCTCGGTGCTTTTAAGTCCGAGGTTTTTTTTCAGAGAAAGGTTGTTTTGGCTGAGTGGTAGAGTGGCTATACAGCGGATTGCAAATCCGTGGACGTCGGTTCGACTCCGGCCTCAGCCTCCATTTTTTTCTCTGATTAAGTCATCTGCCCAGGTGGCGAAATTGGTAGACGCAAGGGACTTAAAATCCCTCGGTGGCGACACCGTGCCGGTTCGATTCCGGCCCTGGGCACCATTCTTACTATCGTTTATTATTAAGAATTCCTAAAGCCTTGCTGATGCAGGGCTTTTTTTTTGGCTCATAAAAAATTCTAATCCATTAGTCTAGTTCCTTATTTATCTACCTGACGGGGGATTAAGCGTTAATAACATTATTGTGTTTGATACAAACTGACATATTTTAAAAAATATCATTTATAACAGTGGGTTAGGTTGTTTTTTGGCACCTGAAATTAATTTTTAACAATGCCGAATATTGTACTGGGTCACACTTGTTTATAGAATACTTATAAATTACGGATTAATTCTAATAAATCAGGGAAGAATAACTCGTCTAAGAAGGTATATTCCCTGCGTTTTTCCATATAGCTAGGGGATAATACAATGAGCGCATTAGTTCGCCTTTTAGGCGTTACTGTCCTATTCGTTTTTGCTTTTCAAGCAAATGCAAAATCTAAAGATTTCTGCGAGCTTTATCCAATAACAATTCCTAACAGTCTGGTCGGAAGCAGCACGGATAATAGTGTGTTCGAACAGCTACCGCTGGGCAATGGGCAGGGTAGCTTAATACAAGCTATGTTTATGGCGACGACCTCATTAGTCAGACTCAAAACAGTGGCGAACACTACTTTATGTACGATGGATTGGGTTCAACACGAAGCTTAACCGATAGTTCTGGTTTGAAAACCGATAGCTATATCTACAATGCCTTTGGTGAAGTCGAACATAAAGACGGTTCAACGAAAAACAACTACTTGTTTACTGGTGAGCAATACGATCCTAACTTAGGTTTCTATTACCTCAGAGCAAGGTACTACAACCAAAACAACGGACGCTTCTTCTCGCTGGATACATATCAGGGGCGAAACTCTGATCCTAAAAGCCTTCACAAGTATCTTTACACTCATGCGGATCCAATAAACAATATTGACCCTACAGGCAATTTTTCACTTGGTGGCTTTGCTGTAGGTACAGGTATTGTTGCAGTACTAGCGAATACTGCAATAACAAGTTATTCTTTTGGAAGAGCAGCAAATGATAGTGATGGCCTCCCTGATGCTGTAAGTGTAAGTTTTAGAGGGGGGCTTGCAAAAGGTGTTGGTGGTTCGTTTGGAGGAGACTTAGTATATGACTTCAAAACTGGTGACCTTTGGGCATTTGCGGCAGGAGAGTTTACTATTGCACCTTTAACGGCGTTTAGACCACAAGGTAAGTTCAATATTTCGGCTACTGCTGGACTTGTATGGAACATGAATAGTCCAAAGCAATTTAATGGAGCGGGCTCTACTGCCACTTGGCCAATAGGAACTGCACACTTATTAACTAGAGCTGGTAGGGTTTCGACAGCAACCAGAGGAGGATTCTGGGGGGTTATGACGCAAACTGCTAAATTCGCAAAAAACCATCGTAGCTGGAGTTTACAGTTTGGCTTTTCTGGATTTTCTGGAGAGGGGCCTGCATTTGCTAGAATAGGTAAAGGTAGTTCTTTTTCTTCAGACTTCTTTGGCTTGGCTGAAGGGAGGAAAATTACTGGTAGCAGGGCTCCATTGGTTAATACAATTGAACGGTTGATGAAAAGTTTGAGAGGCTCAAATTCACCACAAGCACTAGAGAGCATTATCCGTAGAGTTGAGGCATTATGATGAAAAGAATTATAAACGCTATTAGTGATTTTATATTCCTTCTAACTTTTTTTAACGGGATAACTTTTTTGTTTATTTCTGTATTTATTGGAGGAATGGCATTTAATGGAGAGCACTCAGGCGGAAAGTTTTATTTAGGAGATAGCGGAGTTTTAACAGAAGTTTCCGAGTTAGTCTATTATTATAGTTGGTTTCATGGACTTTCTGCTGTAGCCCTTCTTTTGTTGATGATTATAGTGGGAGGGGTAAATTCAGTATTAAATAAACATACAAGACAAAGAAGTCGGCATAGTAAACTTAAAGCCTACGATTATGGAGTTGCTACAGGAGTGGTAGTGTTCTTTGTAATGTTGATGATATTAATAACTCACAGTTGGCTTTATAACTAATTACTGTGAAGAATAATTGGTTGAGGTCAGGTTTAATATGCGTAAGAAATGGATTATTGAACGGTACTTTTACTCCTTTAAATAAAAGAGCACTAAAAAGAAAAAAGGAGGAAAAAGGGGACCGGAGGAAAAAAGGAAAAAGGGGACAGATCTATTTTAATCAGATAATTCAGCTTTTTCTGATGTTGGGCAGGGCGAAAGTCTTATTTAAATAGTAAGGCAGTTGATTATAGTAACTCCTGTAAAGGAGGAGTTATGCCAAGGAAAGCCCGATTATTAGTACCAAATTGTCCCCATCATATTGTCCAAAGAGGCCATAATAGGAGTACAGTTTTCGTATCTTCGGTGGCATTGAGCATAAAGACGGCATAACTCCAAACAATTACTTGTTTACAGGTGAGCAATACGATCCAAACCTAGGTTTCTATTACCTGAGAGCAAGGTACTATAACCAAAACAACGGACGCTTCTTATCACTGGACATATACCAAGGCTCTCGGTTTGAGCCACAATCACTTCATAAGTATCTTTATACGCATGCTGATCCGGTAAATAATATCGATCCTACTGGAAAGTTTTTAAGCTCTATTGGTGCAGGTATAAGTAATGGAATAAGGTTTGCAGCAACAGCGGTAACAAGGGTATTTAGTGGTACTGTTAGAACCCTTTTGAAATTTGGTCGTGCTGGGAAAGCCGCAGTGATTCGTGTTAAATATATGAAGCGCGTTAAGGATTTGAAAAAAATTGAAGGTCAGCTAAGGAGACAAGGCAAATCATCAAAAGAAATAGCAAAAGTATTACATAGAAAAAGAAGAGCTATAGGGAGATTGTTTAAGAGATTAACGGATCCTAAGACTAGGGAAAATGCATTTAGAAGGAATATGGATAAGTATGGTGATAAGTGGGGACCGACGATAAAATATTTAAGAGATCGTGGAAAAAGCTGGGAAGAAATAATTGAAAGTTCTACAAGGCCGAATTCATCTTTCCAAGAGTTAATAAAAATTTTCTTTAGGAAGTGATATGAAATATAAAGAGTATAAAGATGCTAGTAACAGGCAAGTCGTCGCTTTAGATGGTTGCTCACGATTTACTTCCAAATATATTAGATGGAGGATAGTAAGGAAGTTTAGTCTAACAAAGTCAGAAAAGCTGTTTGATGACTTAGACTCTGTTAGCAATAAATACTGTAAACAACAAGAAACTGTACTGATTGAATGGGATACTTGGTCAGGCCTGACAGTAACAGCAGTAGATTCTCTATCAGAGAAGCTTGTACTTGAAATAGGTGGTTTTGTGAAAAAGTTCACCTAAAGTTTACACTCTATCATTATTAGATAAAAGAGCTTTAAAGTAGTGGTGAAAGCATGATTTATAAATGGTTTAATCCAAGTTTGTCCTATGCGGGTTATCTTGCTGTCAGTGAGTCTGACGATGAGAGAATGCAATGGTACGATCCTTTAATGGGCGTACCATTACCGGCTTCTATGGAGGACTGGAAGCCTCCTTTACTGGAGCAGTACTTAGGTGATGGAAAAAAGAAAAGGAAACCTGGGATTATAGGTGATTCGCCTTCATCAGGAGTCGTTCATTTGGTTAGCGAAAAGGCTGCTAATGCTTTATCCGATATTTTTGAAAAGCATGCAAAGTTATATCCTGTAAAACTAAAGGATGCGCCTAATGAAAATTTTTATATGGTTGTTGTTACAACAGAAATCGACTGCCTTGACAGGGATAAAAGTACTGGAAAACGCACTGGTTACGAAATACGTCCCGAGTATTTTTCTTCTATTCACACATGGGTCTTCGATGAGTCAAAGCTAGAGGGTGTAGATCTTTTTGTTTTACCTGACAGTAAAACAACATGCTATGTTTCTGATCGATTTAAGCAGCGGGTTATTGATGCTGGCTTAAAAGGGTTTGGTTTCGAGAAAGAGTTTTGGGACGAGGACCCCATCATCACCTAAAGATAACTTAATGAAGGTACAAGTAAAAATAAACGTAGGGTACCCCGTGGGGTAGCCCCTGCGTCGTGACGAACCAAGTCCCTAAAATTAATTAACAAAGTAGTGCGTTATAACGCCCCCTAAGCTAGCTAAAAGTAGAAGAGCTTAATTGGGGGATAGTCTAACACTGCTTAGTCATAACTAATTTGAATAGACCTTCCTGCGAACAGTCCTATGAGCCCCTGAGTAACACAGAGAGCCATGCAGATAATGAGGATGGGTTGCCAGCTGTCGTTAGCTTCGGCGACTTTAGCCAGGACAAGCGTAGCGGCTCCGGCGGCTAAGTAACCAATGGTTTGTGACATACTGGATAGTGAGGCAGCTCGGTCACTGTTTGAGGTGCGTAGCCCCATGAAGGATAGAGCCAGTATAAAACCACCGCCAGTTCCTAAGCCAATGATGATGGTCCAAAACGTCGCCCAGGCTGGAAGTAATAGTAACCCCAGTAATCCCAACAAGTTAAATATGGCGACTAACGTGGCAATCCCTCGTTGGTCTTTGGTGCGGTTAATGAGTGGTACTAAGATGAGGCCGGGAACGGCTGATGCTAGCTGCAGGGCTCCGTGTAATGTCGCACTTTTTTCTGGGCTGAGTCCTATTTCATTAAAAATAGACGGCAGCCAGCTGATCATGGCGTAAAATAATATTGAGTTGCAGGCGAAGAAGAAAGTTACCTGCCAGGCCAGAGCATAGCGCCAGATAGGCGAGAGGTATTGCTTTGTAATATCTCCCATTTTTTCTTTGGTACTTTTTCGAGCCTGAGGAGCCCATAAAATAACGGTGATGATGGGCAGTATTACAAAAGCTCCCGCTGCAAAGCGCCAGTTGAGGTCATGAACCTGAGCTAGAGGAATCACTATAGCAGAGCTAATTGCTGCTGTTAGCCCCATAGTTAGCACGTAACTGGAAGTTACGAGGGGGATTTTGTGTGGGAATTTAAGTTTTATGTAGCTGGGCAATATGACATTACCTGCTGCAATCCCTAAGCCTATTATGGCCGTTCCTAAGTAAAGAAACGATAAGCCTCCGAAAGACCTCAACAGGATTCCCAAACCAATTAAAATGACCGTATACAGCAAGCCGTTTTCGAGGCCAGTTTTACGAGTGATCATGGGTACGAATGGGGAAAACAGCATAAAAGCAAACAAGGGGATGGCCATAACAATACCGGCCTCTGATGTACCAACATTGAGTGCGTTCTGGATCATATCCAGAAGTGGCGCCATTGCTGTAAAAGGCGCTCGTAAATTGGTTGCGACTAGCATGACGCAAATAAAGAGTAGTATTTGGGGCGTTACTTTTGGTTTTCGTGGATCGGTATTTGTTGTCATTAACTACACCAGAGGGCCATGCTAGAAAATTGCTACACGGTTTTACCTTATCAGTTTATTGTTTTAAGGCAACCTGCCTTTTCATGAGCTTTTGTAGCATACCCACTTATGGTTGAGACATCACTCTGAGCTATCCTATGGAGAAGGAAATTTGATAAGGGCGCGCAAGCCCTATTATTTATATTGGCTCAGTTGGTTTTTATGATAGCTTGATAGTCTTATCGGAACTGTGCCGTTTTTATGATGATGACGGGATCAAGCGTTTCGTCAGTGTCTGATGTGGCTATATTGTATTTCAGGTTAATATTATTACCTTCTGTGGCGCCACCCACTTCAATCGTGACTTCTTCATCTCCTGAATAGGAGTTACCGGAGCCTGGACTAAAGTCCGTATTGGAACTGATGGTAATGGTCTTACCTTTTTTATATTTCCACTTAATCGTGTCGCCATTTATGACCTCAATGGTTTCCTGATTTTTGTCCTCCAGCTTTGGAATACTCTTTCCGTCTTTCTTTTTGTCCTTTTCAACTTTAATTTTGTACTGTGTCATAACTAACTCCTTTTGACTTACTTTGACATCGGGCTCAAATGAGCTCCAGTTGCTTCACGATAGGTGAGGCATCAATAATGGCTTTTGGAAAGCCATACTGAATACTTTGCTCTAATAATGCTTTACCTTTATCCTGCTGACCTGTTCGAGCTGAAACGAGCGCTGCCATAAACAGTATGTTTGGATCTTCTGGACTCAGCTGCAGCGCATTGGTCATTTCTTTTTGTGCTTTGCTACTTTCATCTAACTGTGCGTAAGACCAGGCAGCAATGACACGAGCTTCGCTATTCTCCGGAGATACTGTCAGTAATTCTAAAGCAAGATCTAGCGCATGCTGGTAATGGTTCTGAACTTCAAACTCATCAGCCTCAAGCTGATCTTTTGCATCGGCCAGATTTAGCCAATATCGATAGTCGGTCGGATCAATTTGAATCGCCTGTAGGTAATAGTTTACGGCTTTTTTAAAATCTCCCGCGTAGTAGGACATATTGCCGATGTTGGCAAGAATGACCGATGTTTTTTCTAAATGAAGACCGTTCTCATAGGTTTCAGCTGCTTTTATAAAATTACCCTGCATGGCAAACGCTGATCCTAACCAGTTATAGAGGTAGGCTTCGTTGGGGTTAATTTGTAAAGCTTTCTGTAAATTAACAATCGACTGTTGCCAGTTTCCCTGCCGAATATGAATATGCCCTAGTTTCACATACAGACGCCAGTAACCGGGTTCGATTTGTAGTGCCTGGTTTAGTATTTTAACAGCACTGCCAAAGTCTGACTTGGCTGCCATCAGCTCGGCTTTTGCGTGTAGCACGTCAACGTCACTGGGATTGATGGCCTGGGCCCGATCGGTATAGTTCTGTGCCAGTTGGTAGGCATTCTTTTTGGTATAAAGGGTAGCCAGTGCGAGCAGAACGTCAATGTTATCATTATCCAGTTTGTTAGCTTTCTTACATTCTCGTTCAGCCCGATCAAAATGTGCGTTGTCCAGGGTCAGGGTGTACCAGCGAATATACATCACGCATAGGCCTGCGACAGCGGGTGCAAAGTTAGGTTGCTGATCCAGTACCAGTTGCAGTTTCTGTTCAACCTTTGATAACCGTTCCTGTGTGGGAGGCTGTTTCAAAAGCCCTTTTGCTTCCAAAAATTCCGGGTACACTTTTTTGCTTGGATTGTCGGTTAAGTTGGCAACACTTACAGCATCTGTCTGGATATCGAGGTAAGCTGATAGTTCCTGAATGATCTGTCGGTTTATCAGCAGCAAGTCACTGTCGCTAGCAATAAAGGCTTTATTCCAAACTTCAATCCCATCCGAGCTATCTGTAAGCCATAAGTTTACTTTAACTTCTTCCCGATGCTTTGAAATTGTTCCTTCTAGAATAAGATCGGCATTCAGTAAATCACCAATTTCCTGAACGCTATGTTGGTTTTCAGAAATGGCCTGTGAGGAACGTCGAGAGATTAGGTTCAGCTCGGGGATATGAGCTATGTGATTGAAAATATCCTCACTAAATCCCGAGACAAAGTTTTGGCTTGTGGTTTTATCAGTACTGGAGTTGACTAAGGGCAACACAGCCAAGTTTCGATATTTATCTGCCTGAATTGAGGGAACAAATTTCCATAGTACGGCTGCTACAACCGTTAGGAACAGGAGGGCGGCAATTTTTAGTCCCACCGGTGTTTGTTGATAAAGTACGGTATCCCGATACGACTTTAATGTTTTATTGAGGTCGCATATATTTTCTGGCTCAATGATGTACTCTGTCTGCTCAATCACACTGTGAGCATTATTTATCGGATGAAAGGCCGATTCGACTGCTTCGATGCCACGGTTGAGGATAGTGTCTTTAACAGTTTCTGTTGTTACGATAGCTCCGGGACGTGAGTCTATGGACAATGCGCGTCCTCTTGCGAGCTCTTTTAACTCTGCATTATCGGACTGATAATCATCTGGCGCTTCAATAATCGATATAGTTAGGGGGAGGTCGATTTTTTGAGAGTGGTTTTGGATTCGAATCGCAAACCGAAGCGCATCGACACTATTGGGAAACAAAATCATACAGTCCCGATCATTTAAAACCGATGAGAGACTGTCATAGTCTTCGGACCAGATAACATAATCTTTTAACTGCTTCCGTGTCTCTTTATAGGATAGTTCTTTACTTAGTGCGGCATGAAAAATGATGGGGATGGCTTTAATATCGAGTTGGCTGGGATGGGGAAGTTCACGGGTTTTAATGATGCCGTGAGAAGTTACGTCAAACACCCAGGATAGAATGGCCACTACGGGAAGACCGATAATGAGTACGATAAATACCGTTCGGATAATCCATTCCGGAGCTTCGAATGCATCAACTAATACATCCGTGACTTGTACCACTAGCCAACTAAAAGCAATATAGGCGAGGACTAACTGAACAACTTTACGGCGGTTCAGTTCCTTAATGAATATCTGCCAACTATTCTTTCCGTTTAGTTTCATAGCTCGCCCAGTCGTAGCCCACGACAATAAGATCCTTGTAAGGGATAAAATGACATATCCCAATAAGTGCTTCAGCTAGTATGGTATTAAGCTAATAAACTAATAGGGTGGTGGGTTCCTTTAGCTCATTATAATTGTTGCCAGGGGTAGGGTTCTGATTAATTTGACCGATTCTTCCCTGAACACAATCTGCTTTCTGATTAAAAATCATACAGCTAACCCCCTTGTTTTTCAATGGAATAATTAACATACCAGGCGACTCAAGGAGGGGCGTAAAAAGGGTATTGCATGGAGGTTTTCACATACTGACCTGGTTAAATTTACGTGTTGAACATCGCTTTTTGTAAAATGTATTAGGGAGTTTTTTACATAAATGTTAAATTTGTATTAACCTGAACACGAAAGTTTACATTATGATACAATTCAAATGTGTATTTACTAACTTGTTGATGGATATATGAAGTTAAACGATTGGATTCTCATTGTTGATGATGATACTGAGCTAACCGAGCTTTTGTCTGGCTTTCTTGAAAAGAATGGATTTCAAGTTAAAACCGAAGCCAACGGAGCAAAAGCGGTTAAGGCCATTGTGGAAGGGCAGCCAAAATTAGTGATTTTGGATGTCATGTTGCCAGATCTTGATGGGTTATCTATTTGCCGTGAAGCACGGAACAATTACGAAGGACCGATACTCATGCTGACAGCATTGGAAGATGATGTGGATGAGGTTACTGGGCTGGAAATAGGTGCGGATGACTATTTGGCAAAACCTGTTCGTTCACGGGTGTTGTTGGCGAGAGTACGTGCCCTGTTAAGACGTTACGATTTACTGGCTAAGTATCAGGATGTGCCGGAAGATGAGAGCGATCAGTACCGTATAAAGGTGAATGGGCTGACCATCGACAAGGTCGCACGTTCCGCTACTCTTTATGATAATACGTTGGATCTCACCACTTCCGAGTTTGAATTATTATGGATACTTGCTGAAAACGCTGGAGATGTTGTTACCCGAGAAGCTATCTCCGAGAGCTTTAAAGAAATGGGCTACGACAGTTCGACCAGAACCATTGATTTGCGTATTTCTCATTTAAGGCGCAAGATGGGAGATGATCCGAAGGTACCGAAATTAATTAAAACGGTACGGGGCAAAGGTTATCAGTTAGCGTTTCATTAATGGCGAATATAACTCGAATCAGAACAATGCAAAGCCTGCACACCTTTTTGGTGGCGGGCTTATTTTTTGTCTTGAATCTGGTTATTGCCAGTCAAGTTATCGCTGCTGATGAGCCTCCCACCAACGAAGAATTAGAACAGCAGCTGGAGCAGGCCGCCGGTGACAAAAAAACCGCTATTTACCTCGAGCTCGCCATCAAAAACCGCAATGAAAAGCCTCAACTTACTATTGATTACGGTAAAAAGGCTCTAGAGCATATCCGACAATACCCAAATGATGAAGATGAGGTGCTGGTGCTCTGTAACATGGCCTGGTCATATATGCTTTTAGGCCAATATGATGAAGCTGAAGAACTGTCGGTAAGGGGGCTTGAGATTGCGGAAGGAATTGATGATATTAAGTCACTGATCGTTCCGCTGAATATTGCGGGCTTAGCCTACTGGAGACAGGGCCGTTACGATGAGGCACTGGCTTTGTATCATCGGGCGCTGGACATTGCGAGAGAGCTTGGAGATACCAGCGGGGAGTCTGCCACACTGAATAATATCGGATTGATTTATGTTGAAAACGGCGATAGCCCTAAAGCATTTGATTATTTTACCCAGGCTAAAAACTTAGGCGATAAGCTTGGTGACAAGCACAAAATGACTATCGCTATGAACAACATCGCTGGGATTTATTCGTCACAGAGCAGTTATAGCCAGGCGCTTGAAGTGCAGCTCGAAGTCTTAAAGGTCCGGGAAGAGCTTAACGATGAACCGGGCACTGCAGAAATTTCATTAAATATCGGCATTACCTATATCCACATTGGTGAGTACGAGAAGGCGCATGAATATTTAAAACGTGCGTTGAATTTTTACGAGCCGGTGGGTGATACCCGTGCAATTTCACAAACGCTGAATGCCATGGGCTTAGCATACTTTAATCAAGAGCAGTATGATGCCGCTGCGGTTCACTATGATAAGGCTCTATATTACGCGAGACAGACCAATGATAAGGTCATGGAAGCAAATGCTCTAATCTCTAAAACGGAGCTGCAGATTGCCCGTCATATGCCCGAGGATGCTCAGGAATCACTTAATAAAGCCATGGCTCTAGTCGAAGAGATTGGACTGAAGCCCCTGGAAGTAAAAACGAATTTTCACCAGGCCGAGATTTTTCTGATTCGAAACCAGCTGGATGAGGCATTAACGCATATTCAGACAGCGATTGAACTTGCTACGGAAGCAAGAGAAAGAGCGCAGGAAAGTGACTCTTACGAACTGTTATCCCGAATCTATGAGGAAAGGGGAGAGTATCAGCAGGCACTGGAGGCTTACCGTAAACATAAGGTGTTGGATGACGATATCTTCAGTCAGACCAACAGCGACAAGCTGTCTCAGCTCCAAAGTTTGTATGAAGCAGAGAAGAGGACTAAAAGAATTGAGCTGTTGGAGCGCGACAAGGAGTTGCAGGCTGCAAAAATTCAGCAACAACGTTTTGAGCGCAATGTCTGGATTTTTAGTCTGACATTGCTCTTGTTTATAGCTTTACTGCTCTATGGCCGTTATAGCCAACGAAAAGTAAACCAAGCGTTAAGCCGAGCGCTGGAAACACAAACCGGCCTGATGCAAGCAGTGGCGCATGAGTTCAGAGCTCCATTAGCCAGAGTCCAGCTAGGTGTAGACATGCTTGAAGAGCTGGATGATGGCGATAAAAAAGTCTTCCAGAACATCAATCGCGGACTGGGAGAGCTGGATTCATTACTGAAAGAGATTCTGGCACTCTTAAAAATGGAGAGCCGGCAAGAACTTGAAGAGTTCCAGCCAGTTATTGTTGGTGATCTACTTGCTGAGCAGATCGAAGCATATCAGCCACTGCATCCAAACAAAACTATAACCCGAGCCGAACCTCCGAGAGGTCCTGCGGAATTCCAGTTACCTAAGAAACATTTCGAGTGGATACTAAGCAACTTGATCAGCAATGCCATGAATTACTCGGAACAACAAGTGGAGTTAGGGTACAGATCCAGCCCAAGCGCTTTAGAGATTTATGTGGATGATGATGGTCCGGGTATTGCCAAGGAAGACCGCGATAAAATATTCGAGCCCTTTGTCAGGCTGGATCCGAGTCGTACTCGTTCCACTGGTGGCACAGGTTTAGGATTGGCCATTGTGAGCCGTTTAGCACGACTATATCGGGCCGAAGTGCGTATCACTACCAGTGATTTGGGTGGTTCTCGCTTTGTTATATACTGGCCTTTACATAAATATATTAAATAGTATAAAAAAATATACAATTATTTTTCCTTTCTTTAAATTGGCTTTTCTATTTATCAATGAATCAATAACTATCTGATAAATATATAAATATTCAAACCTTTCTCGTGCTGTATGCAGATTTCTCCTGCATAAGAATTAGTAATGTCTTTGATCTCCAATCATAAAAATTGTTTTACAAAACTATACAAATATGTTTTATTAATAATCATTGTATATTTATTTATACAAAAAATGTGCAAATTGTATAAGTTTGTATGGGGTAATAAATCGCCAAAAGGCGAGGAGATAAAGATGAAGTTTCCAAGTAAACCTAATCAGGTACTGGTTGCTCTACTATCAACAACATTGATGGCAGGTGCTAGTACGGAGTTAGTCGCAGCAGGTAAAGAAAAAGCTCCTGTGCAGGCTGAGTATGCTAAAGACTCAGTTCTAGTTAAATTCAAGCCATTTGCTAAAAAAGCAGATAGAGCTAGTATTGCAAAATCTTTTGGCGCGAGCTTTAAAGATAAAAATGATGACGGCGTCGATGACCGTTTCCGCAATATTGCTAATGGCCGTTTAGTAGAGTTTAAGCTTCCTTCGGGTCAGGACCCAAAAGATGTTGTTGCTCGTTTAAAGCGTAATCCAAACGTTGAGTACGCTGAATTAAACGGTTTGCTATACCCATCTGTAGTTCCAAATGATCCTCAGTACTCTCAGCTTTGGGGTATGCCAAAAATTAGTGCTGAACAAGGTTGGGAAATGGAAATGGGTTCAAAAGACATCGTAGTTGGTGTTATTGATACCGGTTTTGATTACACGCACCCTGACTTGCAGGCAAACATCTGGGTTAACCCAAATGAAGTTCCTGACAACGGCGTAGATGATGATGGTAATGGTTATATCGATGATATCCACGGTATTTCTGCTATCAACGATAACGGTAACCCACAGGACACGCATTACCACGGTACACACGTAGCCGGTACTATCGGTGCTACCGGTAACAATGGTGTTGGTGTTGTTGGTGTTAACTGGAATACAAACATGGTTGGCTGTAGCTTCCTTGGAAGTTCTGGTGGTACAACTGCTGACGCTATTCAATGTATTGATTACATGGTTGATTTAACTAACCGTGGCGTAAATGTTCGTGTATTGAATAACTCATGGGGCGGTGGTGCTTTCAGTCAATCGCTGAAAGATGCCATTATTGCTGCTGATAACGCAGGTATGCTGTTTGTTGCAGCGGCTGGTAATGACGCCGTTGATAACGATCAATTCGACTCATGGCCAGCAAACTATGATGTACCTAACGTGATGTCTATCGCTTCGACTACCAGCACTGATGCTATGTCGAGCTTCTCACAGTGGGGTGCTACCACGGTTGATATGGGTGCTCCAGGTTCGAGCATTTATTCAACAGTCACCGGCAATGATTACAATGTGTTAAGCGGTACTTCAATGGCAACACCTCACGTTGCTGGTGCTGCTGCGTTGGTATTGGCCTCTGCTCCAAACCTAACTACTGCCGACGTTAAAAACATCTTGATGTCTTCTGGTGACCCTATCTCTTCTCTTGAAGGTTTAACGGTTACTGGTAAGCGTCTTAACGTTGAAAACGCCTTGAACATGGCAGGTGCCGGTGGTCCAGGTTACTACCTGCTAACAACTCCGGGAAGCAGAACAGTAAACCAGGGTTCTCCTACAGACTATACTATCGACATGAATGCTGTTGGAGGTTACACAGGTACGGCAACTTTCTCTGCATCAGCTCCTGGCTTGAACGCGGATATCAGTTTCTCGAACAGCTCTGTTAACGCTAATGGTTCAACTGTAATGACGGTTGCAACTAACGATCAAACAGCGTTGGGTGAATACACCATTACTGTGACTGCAGTTGATGGAGAGATTACTGAAAGCACTGATGTTTCTCTACTTGTGTATCCTGTAGGTACGTTTACAGGTACGTTTGAAAATACTACGCCTGTTGCGATTCCAGACAATGATCCTACTGGTATCAACAGTATCATCAACGTTGGTATGGCTCTAACGATCACTGATTTAACGGTGAATGTTGATATCTCACACACTTATATCAGTGACCTTGTAGTGACTTTAACGTCTCCACTGGGACAAACCGTCACTTTGCACGATAAGACTGGTGGTTCTGCTGATGACTTGGTTGCGACCTATAGTCTTGATCAGTATGACCTTACAGAAGCTTATGGCGACTGGGTATTGAACGTCAGCGATAATGTCGGCGCAGATACGGGTACGCTAAACAACTGGAGCATGGAGATTACTGGTGGTGCTGATCCAGGTACTAACCTTCCTCCTACAGTTTCTGTATCAGACCCTGTTGACGGCTCTTTATTCTTGCCTGGCGAAGCTATCGTCTTTAACGGAGAAGCTATTGACTCGGAAGAAGGTAACATCAGCCAGAATCTGACCTGGACATCAAGTCTTGATGGTGTGATTGGAACTGGAGCTAGCTTTACACGCAGCGATTTGAGTCAAGGTACGCATCAAATCACCGTTGAGGCAGCTGATAGTAACGGTGCACAAAGTTCAAAACAGTTCTTCCTATACGTTATCACTGACGGTACTACTGTTTCGTATGAAGATACTAGTACTTATCCTATCCGTGATTTCCAAACAACTGTGGCGCAGATGGAAGTACCTTTAGGTGTAACTATTGGTGAAATGAATGTTCACATTGAAGCTCAACACGGCTTTAACAATGACATGCTAATTCACCTGGTATCGCCAAACGGCACTACTGTTGAAATCTTTGACGTCAGAGAAAGTGGCGATGATTACCGTAACCTGAACAAAACGTTCTACCCAATTGAGTTTAATGGTGAGAATGCCGCAGGTACTTGGGAACTTCGTATTCAAGATGAGTTCGCAGGTGACGAAGGTAACCTTAACCGCTGGGTTCTAACATTCGTTCACGATGGTGGTAGCACTAACCCAGGTAACGAAGTTCCAGCCGTAACAATCAGCTCGCCAACAGGTGGTTCTACTTTCACTGAAGGTGACCTGGTAACGTTCGCTGGTTCTGCAAACGATGCGGAAGACGGTGATGTAACTAACACATTGGTATGGTCTTCTGACATTCAAGGTAACCTTGGTACAGGTAGCTCAGTGAGCACTTCAGCTCTAAGCGTTGGTACTCACGTCGTAACAGCTACGGCTACAGATAGCGCGAGCGCTACAGGTACTGCACAGGTTTCTGTAACAGTTAATCCTGCGCCAGTAAACGAAGCTCCGGTTGCTGACTTTAGCTTCAACGTAAACAACCTTGACGTTGTATTCTCTGACGCTAGTGGTGACACAGATGGTTCAGTAGTTGCATGGGACTGGGATTTTGGTGACGGCATGAATTCAAGCCTTGCTAACCCATCGCATACTTACAACGCGGCTGGTACTTACACTGTAAGCTTGACGGTAACTGATGACCAGGGCGCGAGCCACTCTGTTTCTAAAACAGTATCGGTATCAGCAGCTATCGATCTGATTGCATCAGCTGAAAGCAAGAACGGCCGTGTTACAGCTGACCTAAGCTGGGTGGGTGGTTCTACTAACTCTGTAGACGTATATCGTGACGGCGTGTTAGTTGATACTACTAATAACGACGGTTCTTACACTGACCGTTTCCAATCTTCTGCTACTCAGTTTGATTATCAAATCTGTGAAGCTGGAAGCAACGTTTGTTCGGAAGCAGTTACAGTTGTTGCAGCGCAAGCAAGCAACAAAGGTAAAGGCCCAAAACAACCTCGTTAGTCCTCGTAAAAACACACACAAACTCCCTAGTGTTTATGGCCCCAGAAATGGGGCCTTTTTTATTTGTATAATTCATTTTTGGCAACTCCAACCAGTCATATTTGCATCGGCAAAATGACTTAATTGCACTGAAATTAAAAGATAAGGGCGTATACTAAAGTTTGTGCAAAAAATGCACAGTTCAAATCATGGAAAATACAAGGAGTGTTTACAATGGATAATTTTAATCCCAACCAGGTTAGCTTTAAACAAGGCAGTGAAAACCTTCAGCAGTTTCTAAAAAAAGCTAAAGTTGATATCCACGAACAAATCTTAACGTCCCGAGATAAGCTCTCTGAAAGGCTAAAAGAAGCCATGCAGATCAAAAATGTACCTCGGGGATTTAAAAAGTGGCAATTACCGTTCTTGATGGAGCCAACTCAAATTTTTATGACTCAAGCTGACCCAGGAGCCAAAGTTGGACGTCATGCTCACGAAGAAGGTGACGGTTTGCGATTTATTACTCAAGGCTCGATTATCTACGAAGGCAAAGAGTTAACGGCCGGGGACTGGATGTTTATTCCTGCAGGTAAAGACTATGAGTTCGAAGTGGGTCCTCATGGCGCCATTATGGGCTACTGCTATTGTTGTAGCTGTGCCGGAGCCAAAGATATCTTTGATCCAGAAATTGTTTATACACCTCGCCATTAAAATTTGTATAGAACTAAAAAGGCTGCTCTAAGCAGCCTTCTTTTATGGATCATAGTTAAGCGATGGTGCCAGCCATTGCTCAGCTTTTTCAAGCGTCCATTTTTTTCGCTTTGCGTAATCTTCAACCTGATCTTTTTCAATTTTACCTGTACCAAAGTATTTTGATTCCGGGTGGGCAAAATACCAGCCGGAAACAGCAGCCGTAGGGTACATGGCGAAGTGTTCTGTGATATTAAGTCCGATAGTTTTATCGGGCTTGAGCATATCCCAAAGGGTGCCTTTCTCCGTATGATCAGGACAGGCGGGATAGCCCGGGGCAGGGCGGATACCTTGGTATTTTTCTGAAATTAATGCCTCGTTATCTAAATCCTCCGACTTGGCATAACCCCAGTATTCTTTTCGAACCAGTTCATGCATTTTCTCGGCAAAAGCTTCGGCCAGGCGATCAGCAAGTGACTTCAATAAAATCGAGTTGTAATCATCGTGTGCTTTTTCAAAGCGTTCAACATGTTCATCAATGCCAATACCCGCGGTGACCGCAAACCCACCGATGTAGTCTTGTAACCGTGTTTCTTTCGGTGCAATAAAGTCCGATAGACAGTGATTAAACTTACCTTTGCGCGTTTGTTTTTGTTGACGCAGGTGGTGCAACTTATAGCTTACTTCAGCTCTGTCTTCATCAGAATAAACTTCAATATCGTCGCCAGTTGAATTTGCGGGGAAAAAGCCGATTACTGCCCGCGCCGTTAGCCACTTTTCATCGATAATAGTCTTAAGCATGGCCTGCGCGTCTTCGTATAACTTGGTCGCTGTTTCACCGACTACTTCATCCTTTAAAATCTTGGGAAACTTGCCAGCTAATTGCCAGGAGCGGAAGAAGGGCGTCCAGTCGATCCTATCCAGCAAATCTTCTAACGGATAATCATCAAAGACTTTAGTGCCTAAAAAGCTTGGCTTAACGATATCTTCTTTGTTCCACTCAATATCAGTTTTATAGTCACGAGCGTCTTCTATTGATGTGAGCGATTTCTTATTCATTCGCTGCTCGCGCTGGATTCGTAGCTGCTCATACTCGTCTTTGTTTTCTTTCACAAAAACATCTTTGTCATCACCTAATAGTTTGCTGGCAACACCGACCACACGTGATGCATCCGCAACGTAAAGGGTGGCATGCTCATATTGTGGTTCTATTTTTACTGCCGTATGAATTTTTGAGGTTGTAGCTCCGCCAATCAATAACGGTAAATCCATCCCGCGACGTTGCATTTCTTTGGCAATATGCACCATTTCTTCGAGAGAAGGAGTGATGAGTCCCGATAAACCTATAATGTCACAGTTTTCCTTAACTGCTGTATCCAGAATATCGTCACAGGGAACCATGACCCCAAGATCGATCACTTCGTAGCCGTTACACTGAAGAACCACGCCAACAATATTTTTGCCAATATCATGAACATCGCCTTTAACCGTAGCCATAACAATCTTGCCTTTAGGCTTATCAGCTAGGTTTAATCGTTTCTTTTCTTCTTCCATAAAAGGGAATAAATAGGCGACGGCTTTTTTCATAACACGAGCAGACTTTACCACCTGGGGCAGGAACATCTGACCCGAGCCAAACAAGTCGCCGACCACATTCATGCCATCCATCAGGGGTCCTTCAATCACGTGAAGCGGTCGTTCAAACCCCTGTCGAGACTCCTCGACATCTTCATCAATGAATTCAGTAATACCTTTAACCAATGAATGCTGTAATCGCTTGTTAACTTCCCAGCTGCGCCACTCTAAATCCTGTCTACTCTTTTCCTGTGCACCATCCTGACGATAGTTTTCTGCCAGCTCCAGCAAGGTATCGGTAGCATCTTCTTTACGATTAAGAACAACATCTTCTACCGCTTCTCTCAGCTCGAGAGGTACTTCGCTGTAAACTTCAAGCTGACCGGCATTAACGATACCCATATCCATACCCGCATTAATGGCATGGTAGAGAAATACGGCGTGAATCGCTTCGCGAACCTTGTTATTACCACGGAATGAGAAAGAGACATTGGACACCCCACCGGAAATCATGGCGTGAGGCAGGTTCTGTTTTATCCAGCTTGTCGCTTCAATAAAGTCGACAGCATAGTTGTTGTGCTCTTCGATGCCCGTAGCAATGGCGAAGATGTTTGGATCGAAAATAATGTCACACGGGTCAAAGCCCACTTGTTCCGTCAGTATGTTATAGGCCCGAGCACAGATTTCAGTTTTTCGCTGGAAAGTATCAGCCTGGCCCTGCTCATCAAAAGCCATTACGATGACTGCCGCACCGTAGCGCTGTACTAACCTGGCTTGTTCTATAAATATATCTTCGCCTTCTTTAAGCGATATGGAGTTGACGACTCCTTTGCCCTGAATGCATTTCAGGCCAGCCTCAATAACTTCCCACTTTGAGGAGTCCAGCATTACTGGTACCCGGCTGATGTCTGGCTCCGAAGCTATGAGATTCAGAAAACGCTGCATGGCTGCAGTAGAATCCAGCATCGCCTCATCCATGTTGATATCAATGATCTGAGCACCATTTTCAACCTGCTGTAGAGCAACTTCGATCGCGGTTTCATAGTCGTCTTCTTTTATCAGGCGCAGAAAACGGGCGGAGCCGGTAACATTAGTTCGCTCACCGACATTGATAAACAAGCTGTCATCATCGATGGTTAAGGGCTCGAGTCCCGATAACCGACATTTTTTCTTCCGGTTGAATTGTTGACGCGGCTTTTTGCCTTCTACCATTTTCGCGAAGTGGGCAATATGCTCTGGTGTTGTTCCGCAACAACCACCGATGATATTTATCATGCCTTCATCAACCCACTGCATCATTTCTCGAACCATATCGTCCGGTGTTTCATCATAGCCACCAAATTCATTAGGTAATCCGGCATTAGGATGGGCAGATATGTGGAAGTCGCTGATACGATGTAATTCGCTAATGTAGGAACGTAAATCTTTTGGACCGAGTGCACAGTTAAGGCCAATAGAAATGGGGTTGGCGTGCCTTATGGAATTATAAAAAGCTTCTGTCGTTTGCCCAGTCAGGGTTCTGCCAGAGGCATCAGTAATAGTGCCCGAAATCATAATGGGCAGTTCTACGCTGTGATCATCAAAGTATTTTTTTACAGCATAAATTGCCGCCTTGGCATTGAGGGTATCGAAAATGGTTTCGATCAGTAGCAGATCGACACCGCCCTTGACCAAAGCATCGGTTGACTCGTAATAAGCGTCTGCCAGCTGATCAAAACTGACGTTCCTAAAACCCGGGTCATTGACGTCAGGTGAGATGCTACAGGTGCGGTTTGTAGGGCCGAGTACTCCAGCTACGAACCGGGGCTTTTCAGGAGTTGAAAATCGTTCCGCGATTTCTTTAGCAAGACGAGCTGATTCATAGTTTATTTCGGCTGATAACTCCTGCATATCATAGTCAGCCATGGCAATACGAGTTGCATTAAAAGTGTTTGTTTCAATGATGTCAGAGCCAGCCTCAAGATATGCCTGGTGAATATCACTGATAATTTTGGGTTGGCTCAGACTCAAAAGATCATTATTGCCTTTTACATCGGAGTGCCAATCTTTAAATCGTTCACCACGATAATCTGCTTCATCCAGTTCATATTGCTGGATCATGGTTCCCATGGCTCCATCCAATACCAGAATTTTTTCTTTTAGCAGTTCTCTGATTGTTTTAGTCACTATTATCTATTGCCAACATTTTTTTGATGGGACGGTTCAGTATCTGAACTTTGATATACCCATAAAGTATAACAAAGAAAGTAAAGAAGTATAGACGTCCAAAGTTTGTTATGGCTATAATACCACCAGCTTGGGGAAGGGTGAACCATTATGTGGTTATTTCTCTGCAAATTATTAAACTTCCGCAACCTAAGACGAATGGTAATTATTGGCTGACAGGGTTCTGCAAAGATTAATCGGGAAATCAGTGTAAATCTGGTACTGCCCCCGCAACGGTAATTAAGAAGGTTTTCTCATGGTCCACTGAGCTTTGCTTGGGAAGGAGAGTTAACCATTGCTTATAAGTCCGGAGACCGGCCCTGACAGATATTGAGCAGATCGGTGGGCTCCAGCTCAATTAACAATAATTATGAAATTAATGCCCGCTGGGATGAAGAGAATCAGTAATGACACAGCCAGCATCAGCAACCGGGTCTTTATATAAAAAAGCTTTGGTTACAACAATAGTCAGTAGCGCTTTGGGACTAGGCCAATTACCTATTTTCGCGCAACAGGAAAACGGCAATAAAGAAGAAACGGTAACCATTACCGCATCACGATTTAAAGAGCAGTCCGCTCGTTTGCCAACCAGCATTACCGTGATTACGAAAGAAGATATTGAGCGCAGTAACGCCATACAGTTGGCTCAACTGCTACGTAACGTGTCTGGAGTTCAACTGTCCTCAACGGGCGGAAAAACTATCGTCAGTATGCGAGGTATTTCAGCAGAGCAGTCCACTAATAACGTTTTAATCCAGGTGGATGGCCGTCGACTCAATTACACGGACATAGCAGCGCCAGACCTGGAGTCCATTTTAGTCTCTGATATTGAGCGTGTGGAAATTATTCGAGGGGCAGCCAGTGCTTTGTATGGCGATCAGGCTGTAGCCGGAGTGATAAATATTATTACCCGCTCAGGCCAGACAAAAGATTCGACAGCTAATCTGCTGGTGGGAAATTTTGGTACCGTTCAGGGTAACGTTAATTTAAGCCGAGAGTTAAACCCAAACTGGTCGGTATTACTCAGTGGTAACTATCTGGAAACGGATAACTACCGTCAACATAACGAGCAAGAGCAGCAACAGTTTGCGTTGAAGTTTAACTATCTTACCGAGAAGTCAGACTGGCTGTTTGAGTATAACTCCAATGATGAAAAACTTAATACACCAGGTGCATTGCTTGAGTCTGAACTGTCCTCTCCAACTTTCTCAAGACCTGAGTTTGAGAACGATTATGTAGACAGTAAGCAAGATGTATTACGAGTTTTTGGCCAGGAAACTATTGATCAAAACTGGACCTATGCATTGGATATAAATTATGTGGATTCCGATATTGATAGCGTCAACAGTTTCCTAAACTTTCCAACAAATACAGTCAATAAAACGCAACGTGAGCAGTTGAGTATTTACCCACGGTTAAAAGGGCAGTTTATTACTGACAGCGGTAGTATTGACTGGACCAATGGTATAGATATAGATGATGCGAGTTATGATTTCTCGTTACTCGGGCGGGCAAATGATCAGCAGGTTCATAGTTTTTATTCTCAGCTATTATTTCCCTTTTCTAATCGAACGGATTTACAGTTGGCGTGGCGCCTTGCCAAAGTTGAGGATAGATTAACGGACGCCGCTCTGTATCCTCAAGGGGTTAAGCTAACAAACTCTGCACACGCTTATGATATCGGCCTGATTCGGCAATACTCGAATAAAAGCAAGTCATACCTGCGCTACAGTAAGAATTTCCGCTTCGCTAAAGTAGACGAGCAAGCTTATACCGCTGAAGGTGTAACCGGACTGGAACCACAAACTGGTCAATCCATAGAGTTAGGTTGGGAGGGAGCCAGTGAGTACGGAATTCTGTCCCTGTCAGGTTATGAGCTAAAGCTGGAAGGTGAAATATTTTTTGACCCAAGTTCAACGCCACCTGCGGGTGCATTTTTTCCCGGGGCTAACGTTAACGGTGGCAACTCCAAACGCTTAGGGGCCATGATAGACTATCAGCTAGAGTTAAATAAAAGATGGCAAATAGGGCTGAATTATCACTACGTAGACGCTGATATCAGCCGTAACGATATTAACGATAATACGGTACCTGGGGTATCAAAACACTCAGCTAATGGCTGGTTTGATTTCCAGCTGAATCCTGCTGCAAACTGGTATCTTGAAGTTAATTACCGTGGAGAGCGTTACCAGGAAGGTGATCTTGCGAATAGTTTTGAGCCTATTGATGACTATACATTGGTCAACACTGCTTTTAACTGGCGCTTGGACACATTTGGTCTGGGACTTAGGGTCGATAATTTACTGGATGAAGACTATATAAGTTATGCTCAGTTCAACGGTTTTTATCCAGCGTCCGGCCGATATGCCTATGTTAAACTCAGTTATCAATTTTGAGAGAGATAGTTCATGACACAGCGATTAACTCGGATAACAACCAAAAAGGGTGATGCTGGGGAAACCAGCATCGCTACCGGTGAGCGGTTGAGTAAGGCATCATTGAGAGTTGAAGCTATTGGTGATGTGGATGAACTAAATGCAGTACTCGGATTATTAAAGGTATCGCTTGGCTCTATCGATCATAGGCACAGTGAGGTTCGCGAACAGGTCGAGCATTTTTGCATTGAGGTTCAGAATGAGTTATTTAACCTGGGGGGAGAGCTGGCCTCTCCGCAGAATACTTTTGTAACTGCAAAGTCAGTGCAGTTTGTTGAGGATTTTATTGAGTTTCACAATGCGAATCTTCCGCCACTTAGAGAGTTTGTGATTCCGGGTCAAAACTGGTCTTCAGCACAGGCGCATCATGCCCGCTGCGTGGCGCGCAGAGCTGAAAGAAGCGTGGTGGGTTTACACCAGGAAGATAGGCTATCCTCCAATCTTTTAGCGTATCTAAATCGCTTGTCAGATGCATTGTTTGTCGTTGCCAGACTACTTGGAAGAATCAATTCACTAAATGAGCCTCAGTGGCAACGAAATACGGGTAATTAATGATGAGTAAACTTCAGGTTAAAACATTCAGTTTGATCGCAATTATTGTTGCGATAGGTTTGTACCGATTATTCCCTCATCCATTTAATGTCACTCCGGTCATGGCTATGGGGCTATTTGCGGGTACATACTTCGATAAAAAGTGGTTAGCATTTGTTATTCCAGTTGCTTCGATGCTGATGGCCGATATCTTTCTTGGGTTTCACGCAACCATGGTATTTGTCTATGCTGCTATTTTGCTGGCAGTGTCTATCGGATTTTTATTGAGACGGTCGGTTTCACCACTGAAGGTGATTGCGGCATCTACGTGTGGCTCTATTATTTTCTTTGTGGTCACAAATTTCGGAGTCTGGTGGGTAAATGATTATTACCCCAATTCATGGGAAGGGTTGGTAACGTGCTACACCATGGCAATTCCTTTTTTTCAGAGAACCCTACTTGGGGACTTGCTTTTTAATGGTGTTCTTTTTGTCAGTTACTGGTACTTCAGTAAGGCGGTATCGGTGAAGTTCCTGACCAGCCATTAGACTGGCTTGATGTCGAGCCGATTGATAGCCAGGAATTCCTTAATGGGAACAAAAGATAATGCCAGCTCAGCGGTAATATCGGCTTCAGACTCAAGATGCCAACATTGGTTCAGTTGCAAAGGTGTGAGCTCTGTTTGCTGTAACTTGGGAGCTTGTAAATTCTGAAACTGCTCAGAAGTCTTTTGGTGCAGCTCTCTAAAAGCCTTCTCGTCCAGCCGATTGGCAAGATCATCACTAAGATATCGCCATATCAAAGAGTAATTACCTAAATTCAGGGCTCTCACAAGATCATCTACGATTCCCTGGGTAATTTTTAACCGTTGTTCTTCAGTTAACTGTTCTAATTCCAAGTGTGCCATAAGATTTAACAGACTTTTGCAGTTAACCCTGCAAATTGGTGGTGATTTCTCTATAATTAACGCAAACCAAAATCTACATCGCTAATGGCGAAAAGTCTAGTCTATGATTCATTACGAGATTCATCCGGTCAACCCTGAGGCTCATCTGTTTGAAGTTAAACTCCACCTTGATCCGATAGAAGATAGTTCTGGGCAAAAACTGTATATGCCCAACTGGATCCCAGGCAGTTATATGATTCGCGATTTTGCCAAACATATCCAGTGGATAAAAGCGAAGACAGCATCAGCAGAGATCCCTTTACAGCGACTGGATAAGTCTTCCTGGTTACTTCCCCAAACTGATGAAAAAGTTGTCATCACCTATCACGTTTATGCCTGGGACTTATCAGTCAGGGGGGCTCATCTCGACCAAACCCATGGCTTCTTTAATGGTACATGCATGTTCCTCGCCGTTAATGGTAGAGAAGATGAAACTTGCTCTGTTGATATCAGTCGCCCTAGTGGCGAAGCTTATGTCCACTGGAGACTGGCGACTGGATTGAAGCCGGTTGAGGGGACTGAAGAATTTGCCTTTGGACGCTACCAAGCTGCTGACTATGATGAGCTGATTGATTGTCCAGTAGAAATGTCAGATTTTTATTTGATATCGTTTGAGGCCTGTGGCGTGCCACATTATATGACGTTAACGGGCCAACATCGGGTTGATAGTGAGCGTCTTGCGACAGACTTAAAAAATATCTGCGAGCATCATATTCAGTTTTTTGGCGAACCCGCTCCGATGGATCGCTATATTTTCATGACTTATGTCCTTGGTGATGGTTTTGGCGGACTGGAACATCGTAACTCCACTGCACTGCACTGTAGCCGTAAAGACTTGCCTTTGGAGGCAGATGATAAAGATAGTGTTAAAGATGATTATCAAACTTTCCTGGACTTATGTTCACATGAGTATTTCCATACCTGGAATGTTAAACGCATTAAACCAGCAGAGTTCTTACCCTACGACACACAAAATGAGAGTTACACTGAACTTTTGTGGGCGTTTGAAGGTATAACGTCCTACTACGATAATCTGGCTTTAGCACAAACTGAGACGATCAGTCCTGATGAGTACTTGACCCGTTTGGCGAAAACGATAACTTCGGTAAGACGCTCGAAGGGACGTTATATACAGACGGTCACTGATTCCAGCTTTGATGCCTGGACAAAATTTTATAAGCAAGACGAAAATGCACCTAATGCGGTCGTCAGTTACTATACTAAGGGCGCTGAAGTAGCGCTGTGTCTGGACCTGCTTATCAGACAGGCAACTCAGTGGGATAAGTCGCTAAAAGATATTATGAGACGTCTCTGGCTGGAATACGGCAGTGTACAGAAAGGTGTCGAAAATGACACGATTAAGAGTTTAGTACTTGAGGAAGTACCCCAGTCAGCACATCAGGATATGAAGTCGTTCTTTGACACTGCTCTGTACAGCACTGATTCATTGCCTACTGAGTCTTTGTTAAAGCAGGTGGGACTGGAACTGCGTATTTTGCCGAGAGTTGAGCGTAATGACCGTGGCAGCTTTAAGAAAGTTATGCCTGAAAATAAGTCGTTGGCTGACTTGGGCATTGAATACACAAAGAAAGCTACAGGCGTTAGAGTGAAGAATGTCTATGCTGATGGCGCAGCTGGGAAAGCTGGTATTTCAGCAGATGATCAGCTGATTGCCTTGAATGGACTGATGATATCTGCGGATAGTTTCGATGGTCAGATACAGCAGGTTCCAGTCGGAGAAACAGTTTCAATTATGGCGTTTAGACGAGATGAGCTGATGGAGTTTGAGGTGGTATTAGAGCCTGCGGAGTGTGATACTGCCTACATTACTTATGCTGAGAACTTCGACGATAATAAAACACGTTTTAATGCTTGGTTAAAAATTCATAATCCTGGAACATAAAGACAATGAAAGTAGTTACATTTAATATCAACAGTATTCGTACAAGGGTTCATCAAATAGAAGCTTTGATCGAGAAGCATGACCCAGACATAATTTGTATTCAGGAAACTAAAGTACATGACGATATGTTTCCTTTCGATATGTATGAGCATTTAGGCTATCACATAGAGATTCATGGTGGAAAAGCGCATTATGGCGTTGCAACATTCAGTAAGAAAAAACCTATTTCAGTTGAGAAAGGATTTCCTAATGAGCCAGAGGATGCTCAGCGTCGGATGATAATAACAACCTTTGATTATAATGGAGAAACAATTAAGGTTTTAAATGGTTACTTTCCTCAGGGTGAAAATAGAGAGCATCCAACCAAGTTTCCATATAAGCAGCAGTTCTATGAAAATCTTTACACCTATCTGGAAGATCAGGAAGCAGAGGCTAACCGGACCATCGTTCTAGGTGATATTAATGTGTCGCAGCTTGATATTGATATCGGTATCGGCGAGCAAAATCGGAAGCGCTGGCTTCGCGAAGGTAAATGCAGTTTCTTACCTGAAGAGCGTGAGTGGGTTCAGCGCATATTAAGCACGGGGCTGTATGATACTTATCGTACGATCAATCCAGACAAAGATGATAAGTTCAGCTGGTTTGACTACCGTAGCCGGGGCTTCGAAAGAGATCCTAAAAGAGGACTACGCATCGATACGATTTTCGCCTGCGATTGGTTAAATAAAAAAGCGGTGGCATCAGATATAGATTATGATATCCGTAGCATGGAACGACCTTCTGACCATGCACCTGTCTGGACGGAGTTCGACCTGGGTAAATAGTCTCTTAGCCAAAGAGGGATTTGGAAATGACAAAAAGCTGGAAATGGTTAAAACGAATTATATGGGTATTATCTGGCCTGTTTGTTTTGCTGTTTCTGGCAGTGTCTTTTCTTGTATATCTCGTTAACTCAGAATCCTATCTGGAAGGTTACATCACAGAAAACCTGGGAGTCGAAGCAAAAGTTGGTGAGCTGGATGTTTCTCTTCTCAGTGGTACCATCAACATCGAATCCAGTGTCATTGGCCCTGCAGACAATCCTTTCATTCAGTTCGAAAGCCTCAAAGCCGAGCTCGATTACAGTGAACTCTGGTCAAGTCGGTTGACCGTACAGCAGGTCGAGTTAAATCAGGCTAAATTAAGATACCCATTCGAGTTTAAAACCCAGCAAGGTAAATCATCCGAGGAAGGCGATTCTTCGTTATTTTTTGACTTTATCAATGTCAGTGCCATTGATATTAATAATTTAGACTTCGTCTATGAGGATGGCCTGGATCTGATCGTTCAAAATGCCAACGTAAAAATTCGCGATCTGCCAGTGGCAGAAGAGGGCTTTTTACTGTTTGAGGATTTGAGTCGGCTGGTAAAGGCCAGCACTACTAAGGTAGAAGCAACAATAGGCGCAGTTAAGTCTGATAAGAGTCAATTAAATCAACTGCAGTTGCAGGCTCATATTGAGAATGAGCAGCTGATTATTGACGACGTTGTTTCAGGACAGTCAGAGGTCACCATTAATGTATTGGATTACTCGGACAGTCAGCAGGCTCAGGTCCCAAATAGCAATAGCTCTGAAAAGCCGCTGGATTTGCCGTTTTCTGATGTCACGATTAGAAGGGTGATGCTTGGTAAAACGGATCTAACCATTCAGGATAAAGAAACCATCTCCATTAGAGCTGTTGAGGCTCAATTCAATGAGCTGCTATTAATTAAAAATAAAAAGGCTCTGTGGTTAGACTGGCCTGAATTCTATCAAACGCAAAATAGCCATTTCACTGTCAGCTCTAAGGTTTTTCAGTCAGATCTTCTGGGTTATGACAGTCTTGAACTTGAAGGAGCTTTAAACAATGGTGAGTTCCAATTTCCAAAGTTTAAACTGATTAAGCCTGTCGTCCGTATCAGCGACACGGAAGGCAGTGGTGAAGCAGCTAAAGCATCAACAGACACCTCTATTTTCTTACCTTTTGAAACAGCGACCTTAATTGATGGGAGTATTGAGAGTGGAACGGTGGAGGTTGCCCGGGGAGCGCAGACTCACCGAGTGAGTAATGTGGATTTAAAGCTGAAGACTATTCCCTTTATTTTAAATAATCGATTTGTCCTCGACGATCAGTCTCTGGATCTCGGTTCAGGCTCAAGCAACGTACAACTCGACAGTGCGCAGTATGAAGGCGCCTATGGGCGAGTTGAAAACGTTGCATCTCAAATAATGGCTTCGGGCTCAGATGTCACCATAAAAAAACTGAATCTTGAAAAGCCAGAAATCAAATACGTCAGTGAGGTCAGTCACGAGAAAAAGTCTGAAGGTTCAGATACTGAGAGTTCCACGTTTCCACTCAATAGTATATCAATCGACTCAGTATCTATTACTGGCGCTGGCTTTGATATTACTGCGAATGAGCAAAACTATGCAGGTAGCGGAATAAAGTTCAATGCTACTAATCTTCCAGTGTACGGACAGTCCGAGTGGCTGATCGCAAAGCCAAATCAATGGCAGAAACAATCGGATATTACTATTGACGCTTCCTCTCTGAAGTTGCCTCAGGGCACGTTAGGTAGCTTATTCTTACAGTCCACGATTGAGGACAAAAATGCTCTGGTAAGCAGGTTGGATCTTGAAAGAGCAGACATAAGTATTGTTGCTCCTGAGGGAGGATATACTGCTTCTTCTGCGGAGTCTTTGCCCATTAATACAATTGAGTTGCAGAATATAACACTCAACAACACTAACCTATCTTATCGTCAGGCAGAAGAAGATTATGTAGTGACAGGTGCTGATATCAAGTTACAGTATTTGCCTTTGGTTAAAGACGGTAATTTTATCACCGAACCACAGCAGTTTATGACCCGTTCCTCAAATCGAATGGATATACGTCTAGAGCAGCTGGATTTACCACAAGGCCAGGTTAGGGGGATAGCAGCACGGGGCAACCTGCAAAATCAGGATTTGATGCTTGATTCACTGACGGCTCGCTCAGCGGATCTCACATTAACAGTAGTACCAGCTGATGACGAGCTGACGTCTGATAAGAAGACTCTTGATGAGAGCCCCTTCGCATTTAGAACCGTTAAGGTGGGTGATCTGAAGCTACAAAATATTGATGTCACTGTCTCGCGTCAGGTTGGCGAGGAACAGCAGCTTAGCGAGATAAATAACCTATATCTTGGTGCAACCGAGCTTATGCTGGCTAAGAATTTTCAAACCATAGAACAGTGGTATAGTTCGCAGCTGGAAAACGCCTTTGCGTTAATAGCGCTAAGAGTCGAGCATATTAAGCAAAATCAAAATGATATTCGTGGTCTCACTGTGACTGCTGTACAGAGTGACCAGAGAATCCGCGTCCAGCCCTTACGCTTTATTTTTAACGAGACACCATTGAAGGCTGACTGGACCATTGAGCTTAGTCAGCAACCGTATAAGTCGACATTTATTTCCAAATTTAATGATCTGGAACTCAGTAAACTCTTTGAGCCAGCTACAGAGCGCAGTGTAACAATGTCCGGTCAGTTAGACGGAGATATTGGGCTTGTATTTGATGGGCTGACCCAAGACAGTATCTTCTCCAGTATTGATGGTAGCCTTCTGGTAAAAAATCAGACTCCAGTAACGATACATCGATTAAATGTTAATAAGATATTACGGAGCTTTCTCGATAGTCAGAAGTTTGGGTTACTGGATATTGGTGGTTTCTTATTGGCGGGGCCACTGGGGCTCTTAGTTTCTCAAGGAGTTAGCTTACAGGACACGGTGAGTCAGCTTGGAGCAGATGAAGGAGATACTTTGATATCTGCTCTGAATATTGAAATGAGTTTAAAAGATGGCGTACTAACAACTAAAGACGTTGCTGCTGCCACCCGTAAATACCGTTTTGCCTTTAATGGTCAGATTAATCTTGCCAAGCAGGAATTTAACGACTTTGAGTTTGATGTCATCAATGAAAAAGGATGTAGTGAATACGGTCAAACTCTTAATGGCAGTTTATCCTCACCCGAGGTAGAAACTTTCACCGCAGCGTTTGATGCCGTTACAGGCTCTGTGATTGGTTTAATAAAACAGGGCGTTGGATTACTGACTGGCGGCGCCTGTTCATCAGTGTATAAAGGTGTTGTACCTCATCCTAAAGAAGGTGTTGAAATTATTCCTCAAGATCGACGTCAGATAATTAATGAAGATCAGGGTGAGGACGAAGATAAAAACAACCTTGAATAGTTAGAGTAGAGCAATTGCGATTGCCAGGCTTTGAAGTTGGGCTAGGCGTTGGCGATAGCTCCTTTATTTACCCCTTCAAAAGCCTTCACACGAATAGAGGCATTGGGCTCTATCGATTTTAATTGTTTCGCAATATGGTTAGCTATCAGCTCAACCGTAGAATCACTTTTCATAATGTGACAGCGGTGCTGAGGTAGTTCCAGAGAAAAGTGACCCTGCTCACTGGTGTAGGCGAACCGGTAGTAGTCATTGGGATCTTCATGTTCAGTACCGACCATATCTTCTTCGGTACCGATATAGATATCCTCCCATTTCTCACACCATAGAGCCTCAAGCTCCCTGTTGCGTTGTCCATTTTTGAAAACATGTATTTGAGAGCGATGCCCATGGGCAATTCGCTGACAGTCACCTAAATGTTTCTTTAAACCATGAGCATAGTGATAATAGTCGCCTTCAATGGACTCAGTGCTCAGATGAAGGTGGATCTTAACAACATTTTCCGGGACAACGTTCAGGCAAGCCTGGTTTAAAACTTTTGAAACGGCTTTCATCGTAACCTTATCAGCATCCAGCATGACAACAGCCTGCTCCGGAGACTGATGATAATAACGGTTATCTGAGGTATCGGTTAAACGTAACTCTATCCCTTTTTCATTAGTGGTTGATGAAACGTGTTCGCTTTTAGCTGGGACGACAAACTTATGATCGACTGTTGCATCAATGGCTTGTTTAATACGCTTTTTAACATCTCCGAAGTCAAATACCATGCCCTGATCATCAAGTTCACCCTCCAGAACAAGATCGACGATCCAGCTTTCGCCGACTATTCCCCGGTGGGTATCGAAGAAGGCGAAATCAATGACAGTGAGTTGATCAACAAATAATGCAGGCATAGTGTTTCACTAACGATGAGTGGTTTACGTTTAATCTTAGGTCAAATTATAGCATAATCGGTGCAAACACTAATCAAGATTTTAACCATGACAAAAAAATATGATTTGTATGCACTCGGCAATGCTCTGGTCGATATTGAAGTCGAAGTACAAGAGTCTGAACTAGAGCGTCTCGGCGTCGAAAAGGGCGTGATGACTTTGGTTGATGAAGAGCGTCATGACTATTTGCTTGGACACCTGGAAGGTAAAGTCCACCAGCGAGCCTCTGGTGGTTCAGCAGCAAATAGTGTGATCGCACTAGCGCAGCTCGGTGGCAAAGCTTTTCACTCCTGCAAAGTGGCAAAAGATGAGGCCGGTGAGTTTTACTCGAATGACCTCAATAGTGCAGGTGTAGCAAACACGTTACTCCACCTGGAAGATAATCATGGCAAAACCGGTAAATGTCTGGTCATGATTACCCCTGATGCCGACCGTACCATGAATACTTTTCTTGGTATTAGCAGTGAGCTAAAAGATAAAGATATCAACTTCGAGGCGTTGGATAATAGTCAGTTCCTTTATATCGAAGGTTATTTGGTGAGCTCTCCAGAAGCACATCAGGCGGCAATTAAGGCGAGAAATTTTGCACGAGATAACGGAGTCAAAGTAGCAACAACGTTATCCGATCCAAATATGGTTCGTTTTTTCAAAAATGAAATCGAGCAGGTGCTGGATGGCGGAGTTGACCTGTTATTCTGTAACCATGATGAAGCTCTTGAGTTTACAGGCGTAGACACCATTGAGAAGGCATTGGTTATTTTGTCTCAGAAAGCGAAACAGGTCATCATTACACTTGGTAAGGAAGGAGCCTTGAGCTTTGATGGGCAAGATGAGCACCACATTCAGCCGTTTAACGTTAAGGCTGTGGATACAAACGGTGCGGGTGATATGTTTGCCGGCGCCTTTATGTTTGGTCTTACCAATGGCTTAAGCTGGGCTGAAACAGGGAAGCTGGCCAGCTTTGCTTCGGCTCATCTGGTAACTCAATTTGGTCCTCGTTTACAGCCTGAAGCCGTAGATGAGCTGGTTCAGTTTGCGCAGAAAGAGTTTAATCTAGGCTAATGAAGACAATCTGGATCATGAGGCACGGTGATGCTCCCTATATTAATGGGGAGCGTCAGATATCTGATTCTGGTCACCAGGACATCAGAAAAATGGCACACTGGTTTTCTCAACAGTTAAAACAACAGGACGAACGGTTATCCACACTACTGGTAAGTCCTATATTAAGAGCCCAGCAGACAGCTGATACCTTTGAAGCTACTCTGAAGGAATTGACTGAAGCCAGTTGGCAACGTCAAACCGAGCCTCTCATTTCACCGGAATCAAATCCCGATTTAACCATTCCTTTTGTTGAGCAGACGACACAGGGTACGACTCTACTGATCAGTCATATGCCCCTGGTGTCTAACTTATGGGCCGCGTGGCTAGGTGGTGAGTCGCAATATTTCCCTACTTCAGCTATGGGATGTCTGTCGGTTGAGCTTGAAAGCGGGACTCAGCAAGCCCGAAAGGTGATCTTTTGCAGCCCGGATGACACTGACTCCTGAGTTTAAATCGTTAATATTACTGGAAGTCCATAGGAAAAATGGCTAGCATTGCGGTTTTATGACGTTTGCGTGACAGTTGCCGTGGAACAATCAAAAGCAGAAAAAGCTAATTTCTTCAGGATAATGTGGGTGATCGTCATTTCGATCGCTTCAACAGGGAAGTATTCATTACTGACGCTGTACCACGCTTTATTCTCTAAGAAAAATCCAGAGTCATTACGACCCAAGGTTGATCGTGTTATACATCGCTGGGGACAGAGCCTCGTCAAGCGGGTTAAACTCAAGTGGACAGTAAAGGGAGATTTCGAATCTCAGGTTGAGGAGGGGCGTCGAGTTATTATTCTGGCCAACCACTCCAGCGCTTACGATATTCCTTTAATTTTTGCTGCCTTACCGGGCAGTATTCGTATGATCTCAAAAAAAGAACTGTTTAAAGTTCCATTGCTGTCCAGTGCTATGAAAGCTGCTGAAATTTTATCGGTTGACCGGCAAAATCGTCAGCAGGCGATAAAAGATCTGGCCGTGGCAAAGGAAAAAATGGAAAGCGGTATCCGAATCTGTATGTTCCCAGAAGGTACACGGTCCAAAACAGGAAAACTTATACCTCTGAAAAAAGGAGCTATACGTTTAGCGATTGATACCAATGCCCTGATAATTCCTGTGGCGATTCAGGATATCTATAAGGTGTTACCTAACAAGAAATGGTTGCATATGCGGTTGAACCAGGAAGTCACTTTGAATATCGGGAAAGCGATCGACTGTAGAAACTTTGGGGTTGAACAGCGCAATGAACTAAGAGATTTAGTGTATAATTCTCTAGATACACTGCTAAGGGAGGAAGTGTCATGAGCGAACCCAGTATTTATCAGCAGGCAGAAGTTGAATTGTCCAGCATTTCGGATTTTATTCGTTTTGCAGCGACACAGTTCCATCAATCAGACTTGTACTTTGGTCATGGAACGGATAATCCTTGGGATGAGGCTGTGGCTGTGGTTCTGCAGATGCTCGATTTACCGTCCGATTATCCGCAAAGTATGCTAGATGCCAGGGTTTTGAGTGAAGAAAAAAAGCACTTGATACATGCCATTGAAACCCGAGTGACTCAGCGTAAACCGCTGGCCTATATCACCAATAAGGCCTATTTTGCTGGCCTTGAATTTTACATTGATGAGCGTGTACTAGTGCCTCGCTCGCCCATTGCTGAGCTGATACATAACGACTTTTATCCCTGGCTTGAGGCTGATAACCCTAAAGTTTTAGATCTATGCTGCGGCAGTGGTTGCATTGGACTGGCAATTGCTGCCTATCTTGATGATGCAGACGTTGTCATGTCTGACGTTTCGGAAGATGCTTTGACTGTGGCTGAGATCAATGTCGAAAGATTAGGTTTGTATCACAAGGCACGATCGATACAGTCTGACTTATTTGATCAGTTACAAGGCGAAACATTTGACCTGATAGTGTCTAACCCACCCTACGTTGATGCTGAAGACCTGGCTGACATGCCACAGGAGTATCAGCATGAACCTGAGATCGGTCTTGGCTCGGGCATTGATGGACTGGATCTGACTCGAAAGATTTTAGAAGACGCGGCCCATTATCTGACGGAGCAAGGTGTGCTGATTGTCGAAGTTGGTAACAGCTGGCCTGCGCTGGAGGAAGTGTTTCCTGAAGTGCCTTTTACCTGGATCGAATTTGAGCAGGGTGGAGATGGTGTCTTCGTATTAACCAAAAAGCAATTACAGGACCACTTCTCGGTTGATTGATGTTATTTGAGCAGCCTTTAAAGAGTAGCCAATCCATTGCGCAGGAGCCTTGTGTCTTTGATTTTGCCAGAAACTTTAATCGGCATTTTAAAGATTATGGGACAGTATTAGAGCCCGGCGCTGATGAGCCCTTTTATCAGGCTTCTCGGCAAGCCGGCGAATGCTCTGTCATCTTCTCCACACAAGATTACTTTTCCAGCGCTTTGCATGAATTGGCTCACTGGTGTATCGCAGGGGAAGCACGTCGTAAGCATGACGATTATGGCTACTGGTACGAACCAGATGGACGAAGTAAGGAACAGCAATCAATATTCTACCAAGTTGAGCAGAAACCTCAGGCTTTAGAGTGGGCCTTTAGTCTCGCTGCCAATATTCCTTTTCGTATCAGTCTGGATAATCTTAAGGCTGATCATATTCCAAGAGAGGATGTTGAGTATTTTCGTGACAGTGTTTATCTTCAATTAAATAACTATTTTGCTAATGGTTTCCCAACCCGTGCGCAACGTATTATTTCGCTTTTGTGCTGTCTATATCGGCACAATCAACCTATTCGTTTACCTCAGAAATTATCATGTTTAATTTAGGTTTTATTATCAATCCATTTGCTGGCATCGGTGGAAAGGTTGGACTAAAAGGTAGTGATGGTCAGGATATTCGTGCTGAAGCATTTGCCCGGGGTGCGAAACCTCAGGCTGTTGAGCGAGCCAGAGTGGCTCTAAAGCCTTTGGTCCCATACCGTGAGCATATTCATATGCTTACCGCATCGGGTGATATGGGAGAAAATCTGTTAAGGGATATGGGATTTTCGTTTGAGGTCGTGCACCAAAGCGAAGCTCCTTCCTCTTCTGACGATACCATCCGTGCGGCGCAGATCATGACAGGGCTTGCTGACAATGAAAAACAGATTGAAGTTTTAATGTTTGCAGGCGGTGATGGAACCGCAAGAAACATTTTTGAAGCCGTCGATGGGATGGTTCCAGTCCTGGGTATACCGGCCGGAGTGAAAATTCATTCAGGCGTTTATGCTGTGACCCCACACGCAGCCGGTCTGGTAATTGAGAAAATGATAAATCAGGAGCTTGTTAGCTTGCTGGAAACCTCAGTAATGGATATTGACGAGGAAGCGTTTAGAAAAGGTGTGGTTCGTGCCAAGCAATATGGAGAAATGCAGGTTCCGGCCGAACATCGATATGTACAGGCCACCAAATCTGGAGGTAAGGAAGTCGAAGAGTTGGTTTTACAGGACATCGCTGATTACATTATCGAAAACATGGAAGATGACTACTATTACCTCATTGGTTCAGGTTCAACGTGCGCCTTTGTGATGGAGTCTTTGGGGTTAGAGAATACCTTGTTAGGAATTGATTGCGTTCATCAAGGAGCTGTAATTGAAAGCGATATGACAGAGTCGGATATTCTTAAGTTACTTAAAGAACATCCTAAGCGAGTAAAAGTCATTATTACAGTGATAGGTGGCCAGGGGCACATCATTGGTCGTGGCAATCAGCAGCTTAGCTCGGAAGTCCTGTCGTTTTTAACCAAAGATGATATCACTATCATTGCTACAAAAACTAAGTTGAAAGAGTTGGAAGGGCGTCCCCTTATCGTCGACAGCGATAACCCCAGGGTCAATCAGCACTTTGCAGGGGTTATAAAGGTTATCACTGGTTATCAGGATTTTGTGCTGTACCCAGTTGGCATCGAGCAGTAGTGTATTACTGCTCTTTTCGCCCATCACTTTGTGCGAGATCTCTTACAAAGTGGTGAGCATAGGCTGAAAAGTCTACCGGTTTTATTCCTGTATTTTTAATGAATCTTTTCAAGTCATTGAAAAATAATGATATTTTTTGGAGCTCTCAATTTGTTTAATCAATTCTCCATAAATAATGTGATTGCCAGCCCCGCCTGTTTTGATAAAGTACCTCTCGTGTTCAGGGAGAACGCACTATCTACAAATCGAATTACGGAATAATAATAAAGGACATAATTAAACGGAATTATCATCCAAGGTTGGATAAAAGGAAAAAGTGGGACGGACTCATCCTATATTCAGAAGCGGCTTTAGCCGCTTTTATTTTGCCTACCTAAAATGTGTTTAAATCAGCTCTAATATTTCTAAAGTTAATTTCTTTTTTTACAAGAACTTGTGTAGACTCAACATAGTAAGTCACAATCAATAAATCAGCTATAGTCACGCTAGTGAAGAGGGGAAGATGGGCTGCAGAGTTCTACTATATTTAGTTCATCCAGTATTAGAAAAGTCTTGGGCTAATCAGGCAATGCTTGAGGCGGTAAAAGATCTTGATTATGTCAAAGTATATGACTTATACGAAGAGTACCCTGATTTTTTTATTGATGTTAAGCGAGAGCAGAAACTTCTACTCGAGCACAATATAATTATTTTTCAGCATCCCTTTTATTGGTATAGCTCACCATCATTGTTAAAAGAGTGGCAAGATCAGGTGCTCTCAGAGGGCTTTGCCTATGGCGAGGGGGGGTATCAGTTAGCAGGACGATACTGGTTAAATGCAATTACTGCAGGCGCTGCTAAAGATAGTTATGCCCCACACGGTTTTAATAACTATTCTGCCAGAGAGTTATTACGTCCTTTTGAACAGACTGCAGACTTTTGCGGAATGTCGTTCGTCGAACCCTTCATTATGTATGATTCCGAAACCCTCAGTCATAGTGCTTGTGAAAAAGAGGCAATTCGCTATAGAGACTACATAAAGCAGTTGGTAGAGTCGGTCTATAGAAGAGAGAATGGCACTTCCCAACCTGATTCATTAGAGGGAGCTTAAAATGGAAGAGTCCACCTTACTTCACCAGGTCTTTGTCTTTTTATTTGCTGCAGTTGTGGGTGTACCGATTGCGAAGCATATAGGACTAGGCTCGGTACTTGGCTATTTAATTGCTGGGATCCTTATTGGACCATTTGCCCTGGGGCTGGTAGGACAGGATGTAAAAGATATCATGCACTTTGCAGAGTTTGGCGTGGTCATGATGCTGTTCTTAATTGGTCTGGAATTACAGCCTAAAAAGCTCTGGAAGCTTCGAATGCCCATACTTGGCCTGGGCGGACTTCAGGTCATACTCTCGACTATATTGATCACCGCTATTGCTTACCTTTTCGAGCTTTCATGGCAAATGTCACTGGCCATTGGTTTGATATTGGCTTTATCTTCAACGGCAATTGTTTTACAGACCTTATCTGAAAAAGATCTATTAAGAACCGATGCGGGTAAGTCAGCATTTTCTGTATTGCTGTTTCAGGATATTGCAGTAATTCCAATGCTGACTTTGATGCCTTTATTAGCCACCTTGCCTGTTGAAACGACAACTGCCATTGGCCATGTAGAACTGGAGGCCTGGCAACAGGCCGCTTTAGTCTTCGTTGTTATCAGCGGAATCATTATCATTGGACGCTACTTGGTTCGTCCTTTATTTAACTGGATTGCGCGCACAGGGTTAAGAGAAATCTTTATCGCAACCTCTTTGCTGTTGGTCATAACGATTACCATTGCAATGCAGATGGTAGGCCTGTCACCAGCTCTTGGTGCATTCTTGGCAGGGGTTGTTTTAGCCGAGAGTGAGTATCGTCATGAGTTAGAAGTAGGGTTGGTAACCTTCAAGAGTTTGTTACTCGGTCTATTTTTCATCACTGTCGGTGCCAGCATTAACTTAGAGATCCTAATGCAGTCACCGGGTCTTATTGCATTGCTTCTAGTCATTCTTATCGTAGTTAAAATTGCCGTACTGATGTTGCTGGCCAAACAGTTTAAAATGTCTTTGATTGAGAATATGCTGTTCTCATTTGCTCTTGCTCAGGGCGGTGAATTTGCCTTTGTATTATTTTCTTTTGCATCGCTAAACGGTGTTTTGAGTAATGAGATAATTTCTATATTAACGGTAGTCGTCGCTCTTTCTATGGCTCTCACTCCTCTACTGTTAATTTTCTGCGAGAAGCTAATCATCCCAAGGTTATCTTACGAAAAAGAAAAACGCACATATGATCACGTCGATGATGGTGAAACACCAGTTATAGTTGCTGGCTATGGTCGTTTCGGACAAATCGTTTCGAGGATACTTCGTTCGCAGGGCTTTGATACGACTCTGCTGGAGTATGATGCCGTACAGATTGATCTGGTTAAACGGTTTGGAACCAAAGCCTACTACGGCGATGTAACCAACGAGGAAGTGCTCAGGGTCGCTGGAGCAGACGCGGCAAAAATGATAGTGATTGCGGTAGGCAATCAGGAAAAAACACTGAAAGTCATTGAGTTGTGTCGAAAACATTTTCCTCACCTTAAGATATTTTCACGGGCAAAAGGCCGCCGGGAGGCTTATGAACAGAAGAAGGCCGGTGCCAATTTTGTCATGCGTGAGACTCTTGGTTCTGCGGTAATTTTAGGCCGAGAGGCTCTTGTTGCGCTTGGTTACCGTAAGTACCAGGCACATCGTACTGCTACTGCCTTTTATCATTATGACTCTCAACATCTAGAAGAGTTAGCCGATTTATGGGGTGATGATAAACAGTATGTTATGGAGGCGGCAGAGCGGGCTGAAATGCTGGAAGCTGTATTAAAGGCAGATCAGGCAGACAGTTCAGCAATGAGTCGCTCCTGGAGCTCACCCGTCTCTTTGGACGATGATGAAGAGACTAAAAATAATTCTGATAAAAGTGAACAAAGTAAAGGGACTACAGAAACGTGACCCTTCCTGATATTGGATACCTTGAGCTAATCATTACCTGCGTTCCTGTGATACTGGTTGGATTAATTTTTTATAGCTGGAAAGCAAACAGCCTGGAACTTGTGGTTGCTACTCTACGAATGATCGGTCAGCTGATTGCGATAGGCTTTGTTCTAGTCTACTTGTTCAAAGAAACTGCCACCTGGTTAGGCCTTACTGTCATGGCTGTCATGCTAACGGCTGCAGGCTGGATTGCAATGCGTCCATTGAGCGATAAAAGCATCTTTCACATAGGGCATCTGGCCCTGGCTCTTTTAGTCGGCTGTGGTTTCATGTTAGCGATTGTTATTTTTTTAGTGCTCGATTTATCCCCTTGGTATCAGCCGCGTTACGTTATACCCTTGGCGGGCATGTTATTGGCCAACACGATGAATAGTCTAAGCTTGTCAGGGGAGCGTTTTGAAACTGAAGTTAAAGCAGAGCATTCTTTTGAGCATGCCCGAAACAAAGCGTTTCATACAGCCATGATTCCCCAGATTAATGGACTGCTGGCGGTTGGTCTGGTTGCGTTGCCAGGAATGATGACGGGGCAGATTTTATCTGGAGTCAGTCCTCTGATAGCAGTGCGCTATCAAATCGTTATCATGGTTGCTATTTTGTGCTCATCAGCCTTTTCTACGGCATGGTACTTGCAGGGCCGATACAGGCGCGAATTAAAAAGTACGTCGGGGTGTTATTCGGCTGAGTAAGGTTTTGGTTAAGGGTGATGGATTGCCCAATATTGCATTTGTTATAACCTCACCACATAGCAGGGCAAAGCAGAGGCCTCTTGCGCCGTACCCATAATTAACCCAAATTGATTGTTTTTGATTCCGGGTCAGATAACCACAGAAAGGAAAACGGTCATAGCTTGTTGCTCTAATTCCCGGATGCTCCGTGGCGATGTCTTTCTCCTTAATACCCAGTCCAAAGCGTTTATTCACCTTTTCGATATTACGCAGCGAATCCTCGCGTCGAATTGTGTCATCACTGCTGCGCTCAAACGTCGCCCCGATGACCAGTTTGTTATCGAAGTGAGTTAAGTGACCATCATGATTAACCGGCGTCTGATGACTCAGCTTTGTTTTTAGTGTGGTTAGCTGTCCTCTCATAGGGGAAATCTGTGGTAGCTGCTGTGATAGGGATATTTTTGGAAGTTGGTATCCACTGCATATAATTACATGGTCAAAACCATCCAGTTGTTCCGGGTTTTGAATCTTATTATTAAGATGAATATTGTCTTCGGCTAGTTCTTTAATGAGTACCTGACAAAACTCAGGACCATTGACCTGTATTGCTGGAATTTTTAAACCTTCTACACCAGTCTGACCAATTGCAATGGGCTCGAATTTATACATACTGCTAGCCCATGTCTGAGCCGAGTAGGTTGTTTCATATTGTTCTAAATGAAACTGGGAGTACTTTTTATTGCTTAGCTGGTGGGCAAAGTGGTTTTTTGCAAGTCCTGGGTATTGACGGATAAATGACCGTAAATGCTCAAACCCTGTAAAGGCCAGCTGGCTGTATGCATTGTGATCAATGGACATGATGGGCAGAGCCACCAGAGACGGCATGTTTGTTGCGCTGGCGCCGATAGTTGCTTCTTTATCAAAAAGGTGGACCTCGATACCTTGCTGCAACAGTTGATAAGCAGTAGCGCATCCAGCTAACCCTGCACCAATAACTGCAACCTTGTTGGCCTTTGAATGCTTAATAACATAGTCATCCGCCAACGTTGGTTTTGGAGGCGAAAGCTCTTTATCGTCAAAGGTAGCGGTAAGCATTTCGCGCTTACGGCCAAACCCCGGTCGTTTTTGTATCCGAAACCCATAGTGAGGCAGAGGCTTACGAAGTACCGCCGCCACTGTAAAGGTAGCTAACGTAGAGCCCTTTTTACTGTTAAGCGCCATAAAGTGTAACAGGCCCTTGGCCCACATCTCAGGATTCTTGCTAGGAGCAAAGCCATCAAGAAACCATGCATCAAAAGCAAAGCTCTCAGGTACTGCAATCTCCCTTAATGCTTTATCCAGGGGCAGTAACACAAGATGTAACGTAATGCCGGGTGCGACAGGTATGGCATGGACACCGGGAAGGGCGTCTGGGTATTGTTCGATCAGTGACTGAGTTAGCTCTGATTCAAGTCCTAGCACGCGATAGATAGTTCTCAAATCATCGGGACTGATAGGAAACTGTTCAACCGACCAGAAGTGGAGTTCTGAGTTGCTCGGTTTGTTTTGCGTGCTTTGCCATAGTTGGGCGGTAAGTAAAAAGTTTAAACCGGTACCAAAGCCCGTCTCGAAAATGTTGAAACTTTTTTTGTTTGTGTCTTGATGAACATCGTTGAAACGTTGTTCTAAATCGTTACCTTGCAGGAAGACATGTTCGCTTTCAGCGATACCATTTTCGGGATTAAAGTAGATATCATCAAAATCAGGTGAGTAGGGCGCCAATTGTTGATTAGCTTCATCAATATGACGCCTTTCAGCTATAAGCCATTGGTGCTTTTCCGGGTTGAAACGTCGCCACTCTATAACAGCTGGCTTTACGCCAAGAAAAGCATTGTGCATTGAAGTTATTTCTCGATCAGAGTCAAAAATTCGTTACGGGTATTTTGAGATGAGCGGAACTGCCCTAACATTGTCGAGCTCTGCATCACTGAGTTTTGCTTTTCTACACCACGCATCATCATGCACATATGTTTGGCTTCGATAATAACACCAACGCCAGATGCACCGGTCACTTCTTGAATCGCTTCTGCTATCTGTTTTGTCAGGTTTTCCTGAATCTGAAGGCGGCGTGCAAACATGTCGACGATACGAGCAATCTTTGATAGGCCGATAACTTTACCTGTCGGCAAATATCCGACATGAGCTTTCCCGATGAATGGTAGCATATGGTGCTCACACATTGAGTAAAGCTCAATGTTTTTAACGATAACCATGGAGTCGTTATCAGAATCGAAAATCGCCCCATTTACTACTGTGTTTAAATCCTGCTCATAACCTTGAGTCAAAAACTGCATGGCCTTAGCAGCACGTGTTGGGGTGTCTAAAATTCCGTTACGTGAAACATCTTCACCCAGTTCTACCAACACTTCTTTGTACAAATTTGCTAATTTATCGGACATCTCGCCACTTCCCGTTTCAATTTCAGTCGTAATTCTAATGGATAACGCTACAATACCCAAATAAATATGAAGATTATGTAAGGAGCGGGTTTATTACTCATAAACTTTCTCTGCTGGGAGCTACTTTTTTTGCCCTGCTAGGCATTAAAAGTGAAGAATAGTTATTCATATTTTCACTTTTTGATAACAACGCAGGGCGGAAAAATAGTCCCAGCCCTTAGGGTTACGGCTAAAATAGCGTCACTCTTTGTTGCAAGATATTGATTTAGAGTGACTAAACCTAATATCTTACGCCTCAATTGACACTATTTTAGACATAACAGAGACGATTTATGAGTAATAAACACGCTCCAGCGCCAATGTGGAATATTGTTGCAGACGAAAATATGCCTCTAGTTGAGGAGCTTTTTGCAAGTATTGATGGGAAACCCTCTCAAATCAAACGCTTACCGGGTAGGGAAATTACCCAAAGTGACCTGGTCGATACTGACATATTACTGGTTCGTTCAGTGACTAAAGTAAACCGGAAGTTGCTGGCTGATACTAAGGTCCGGTTTGTTGGTACCGCCACCATTGGCACCGATCACATTGATTTAGACTATTTAGCATCGCAGGGTATCCAGTTTTCAAGTGCCCCGGGGTGTAATGCCCAGGGTGTTGTCGAGTATGTTCTGACCAGTATTGCTTACTGGGCCGAACAGCGTCAGAAAGATCTAAGCACAGTAAAGGTAGGTATTATTGGAGCTGGTAATGTGGGAAGTCGCGTTGCCAGAACTCTACAACGACTGGGTATCAACTATGTGGTTAATGACCCGCCACTGGCCGAAATGCATGAGCAGGGAGATTTCGTCGACCTTACGCAGATAGGCAAGTGCGATGTGATTACCTGTCATGTTCCTTTGGTCAAAGACGGTGAGCATCCTACTTATCATTTGATCAGTGAAACTTTCTTAAAGCAACTGCCTGATGAGAGTTTACTGATTAATAGCTCGAGAGGACCTGTGCTGGATAATAAAGCAGCGTTGGATATTAAACGCTCAGGAAAAGCTATTGATTATATTCTAGACGTGTGGGAAGGTGAGCCCGATGTTAACATTGAGCTAATGGACAAGACTTTGGTTGCTACGCCTCATATCGCAGGTTATTCGCAGGAGGGTAAAATCCGTGGCACTTATCAGTTATACAGAGCCGTGCATAGCTGGTTACAAGTCGATGGTGACAATCAGCTTCAGGACTTTTTGCCTGACTCTCCAAAGTGGCAATGGAATGGTTTATTAAAAAACTTATACCAAACTCTGAAACCATTTTATGATTTGGAAGCAGATGACAGTCGAATGAGAACGGAAAAGTCAGATATTAAAAATCAATTCGATGGATTAAGAAAAAACTATCCGCAACGACTCGAATTTTTGGACAACTTATAATTTATGAATCCAGTTAAATATATTTTAAATGCGAAGCTACAACGTGGCTGGAAGATTGTTCTGCTAAGCTTTATTCTTACCGCCTTTATCGGTTTGCCATTAATGTTTCTGGCTTCCTTTTTCCCGTCAGGTTTTATGCAGACAGGTTTGGGCTTAGTAGCTATTTTTCTCATTGTGGCAGGACTTATTAGTATGATTGGTGGCTTCTTTATTGTGTTGTACGATTTGTATAAGAGTTAGCTTTAGCAGTTATTTATGTTTGGCTTTTAATATTTAGCATTTGCTTGGTGATGTCACTTTTCTTGTACCACGGGCATTTCCTACGGTCACTTACCAAAGAAAAGGGCGAAAAGAAACGACACCCCAAATATTTAGGCCTAAAGGCTCCCCTCGTAGCTTAAAATATTATGGCGTGCCATCAAACGAAACATCCTGTTTCGTTTTGATTAAATTAGTCTTCAGATCTTTTTATACCGCCAAACTTTTTCTTAGGTTTTACATCAGCATTTGGTGTCTTTTTGTCCTGTTTTTTATCTTGCTTTTTGGCGAGGCGTTTTTTGTCGCGGGCGGTCATGCCTTTTTTTCCTGCGTGTTTGCGTTTTTTCTTACCCGCGGCTTTACCACTCTTTTTGAGCTTTTGGGGGCCTTGATATTTAGCAACAAGATTTTGTACGGTTCTGACTTCGAACTTTGCACCCAGCTTATTCTGTATCGTAACCATCAGGTTCCAGTCTTTGTGGGTAATCAGTGAAATTGCTGATCCTTCAGCACCGGCGCGACCGGTTCGGCCGATACGGTGAATATAGTCTTCAAGGCTTTGTGCCATGTCAAAGTTCAGCACAAGGTCAACGTCTTTTACATCTAAGCCACGCGCAGCGACATCAGAAGCGATTAACACATCAAACTTACCATCTCGGAACTGCACCATAATATGGTTGCGGGTATCTTGTTTGATGTCACCATGGATATGTCCCACTTTTAATTTATGGTATCTGAGTAAACCACTAAGACGCTCGACCTGGGTCTTGGTATTACAGAAAACGACAGCTTTACGATACTTCTCGTTTTGTAATAGCTGACCGACAAGTTTTTCTTTATGCTCTAAATCGTCAGCCAGAATAATTGACTGATGAATATTGGCCTGTGCATCTTCGTAAGTATTGAGAGTGATGGATCTAGGGTTCTTCAGCAAGGTATTGGTAATATGTTTAATTCCTGCACCCTGTAATGTTGCTGAGAAAAGAAGGCTTTGTCGTTTTTTGGAGCAATAGTTAGAGATGGCAATAACATCGTCACTAAACCCCATGTCGAGCATTTTGTCAGCTTCGTCCAGCACCAGGTATTCCAGATCTGCAAAATCGGTTGCTCCCTGCTGGCTGTGGTCAAGAATTCTGCCGGGTGTCCCAATAATAATTTCGGGATTTTTACGCATTGCAGCTCGCTGCTCTCTAAAACTTTGACCTCCCGTAATCAGTCCCGACTGAATGCCAGTAAATTGCGTCAGCTCCAATGCCTGCTTATGAATTTGACGGGCTAGTTCCCGTGTAGGAGCTAAGATCAGTACCCGGGTTCCGCTATTGGGGGCTTTCTTTGCCAGTAACCTGTCCAAAATTGGAAGCAAGAAAGCTGCCGTTTTGCCGGATCCCGTTTCTGCACTTGCCATCAAATCCATACCTTCAAGAACAAAAGGTATGGCTTCCTGCTGGATGTCTGTTGGTTTTTTGAAGCTCAACGCATCCAAGGCTTTAATTAGCTTGGTGTCGAGTTGTGTGAAAACGGTTTGCTGGCTCAAGATCTATCTCTTATTGGCTATGGGGTCAGTTGTTGCTGATTTTAACATCAACTGACCACGAGCGTTATCATTTAGGCTGATTTTGTAATAAAGGTCTTAGCATACCTTCCAGGCCATTGAGCTTAACTTCATACATCAAAGCCAGCTGTTCACCTAGTTTCCCTTTAGGGAAACCATTTTTATGGAACCAGACGAGATAAGGCTCAGGCAGTTCAAGAAGTTTACGACCTTTGTATTTACCAAAGGGCATTGTTTGATTTATGGCTTCGAGCAGTAATTTTTGATTCATAGCAGTCTTTTGAGAAATAGTCAGCTTTGCATTTATTGCTGATCGCTTTATGATGATTAGCTATTCGAATTATAACTGAAAAGGCTAGTAGTATGAAAAAGACCTTCATTACAACTTTAGTGGCAGCGACAGTTTTAGGACTAACGGCTTGCGGCGGCATGCCATTGATAGGTGACGATGCGCCAGAACCTGATTATGCGAAGCAGGCTCAGGAAATCAGTAAAAAGTACATTATTGCTGACCTTCATGTTGACGTGCCTCATCGCTTACATGACTCTAATGAAGACATTAGTGAAGCAACAGAGGAAGGTGATTTTGATTATCCGCGTGCGGTTGCAGGCGGACTAGACGCACCATTTATGTCTATATATATTCCTGCTGAACTCGAGTTTGAAGCCGAAGGAGAAAGCTTCAAGCTAGCAAATAAGCTGATTGATGATGTTGAAGCGATTGTAAAAGCTAACCCTGATAAATTTGCTCTGGCTACAAGTCCAGCAGAAGTTCAGAGCAATTTTGAAAAGGGACTAATTTCATTGCCAATGGGGATGGAGAATGGCTCCCCTATTGAAGGGTCTTTGGCTAACATTAAGAAATTTTACGACCGAGGTATTCGTTATATAACGCTTGCTCACTCGCGAAGTAATCATTTATCTGACTCTTCTTATGACGAGGCTCGCCCAAATGAGGGTTTGAGTAAAGTGGGGCGCTTGGTTGTCGCTGAGATGAACCATCTTGGGATTATGGTTGATGTGTCTCACCTGTCGGACGAAGCTTTTTATGACGTGATGGAAGTCTCCAGAGCTCCAGTGATAGCCAGTCACTCATCAGTGCGTGACTTCACTCCGGGCTTTGAACGCAATATGGACGACGACATGATCGAGGCTATGGCTGAGAGAGGTGGCGTAATTTTCATTAACTTCGGGTCAACTTTTGTCTCTCAGGACTCCCGTGAAAATTATGATGCTTACAAAGAAGCAGTTGCTAACTATGCCGAAAGTAATGGCCTCGACCCTGAGAGTGAGCAGGTACAAACTTTCGCTGCAGCCTATCGTAAAAAGAACCCATTTGAGTATGCTGATATTGAAGTCGTTCTAGACCATTTCGAGTACGTGATTGATTTGGTAGGTATCGACCATGTAGGTATTGGTTCAGATTATGACGGTGTCGGCGACAGTTTACCAACGGGTTTAAAAGACGTCTCGACTTACCCGAACCTCATTCAGGGTTTGCTTGAGCGTGGTTACTCTGAGCAGGATATTGCAAAGATCCTGTCAGGTAACTTGATGCGAGTATGGAGTGAAGTAGAGCGGTTAGCTGGTCAGTAATGATTGAGCAGCTAACTAAGTTAAAACAATAAGAGGACATTACATGAATAAAAAGATTTTTGGAGTTGTTTTATTAGTTGTTGGTATCGCTTTGTTTTTCTGGGGATACAACATGAGCCAGTCCATTGGAGAAGAGGTTAGAGAAACTTTGACAGGCTCTTTCTCTGATAAAGCCACCTGGCTGATGATTGGTGGTGGCGCAGTCGGCTTAATAGGCCTGTTACAGTTAGTGGTGGGTAAAAAGTAAACTTACACCGTCGCCAAAAGCCCGCAGAATGCGGGCTTTTTTTACTGTAATTTTTTCTTAAGTTCGTTCACTTGCGTAGCAAGAACCTTATTTACCGCTTCAGCTATAGTTTGTACGTTTTCTGTGGTGAAACCTTTAACACTATAGTTTAAGGTTAATTTCGTTTTATTTTCTTCAAGCTGGCTGAAGTCCCAGGACATTACTCCATTAACACCCATTCCCTGGAGGGGACCCAGTCCGCCTAGCATCTTCAACGACTTACCGGGATTTACGTGTGCAACGGTCATGTGCAAGGCTTCCTTATCACCATTAACTTCACAAAAACAGCCACCGGCTTTAGTTTCGATAAAAAGTTTGGATGCATCACCAAACCAGGTATGACTCGACTGCCACCACTCGCCAATATTGAGGAATTGGTCGTAAGTGGTACTGACTGACTGAGGTAATTCTACTTCAAACTTGATATGAAAGTGGCTTTCACTTCGTGACAGTATTTCGGCTTTGCTGATGAAAGGCGTCAATACAGTGATAACCAGAGCTAAGACCTTAATAGTGATCTTCATTGTTGTTCCTCTGCGGTTTCAAACGCTTGTTTTCTAACTAGTGATCATGCAACAGCTTAACCAGTTCCTGCGAAGCGTTAGACAAAGTTTTATTGGCTCTATAGATAATACCCATATCCCTGTCGGAAAGGAATTCATCACCTGAAAGATTAATTAGTGGTGGCGTTAATAAGCGTGCAGGCAATAATGTCCACCCCATTTTACAGGCGACTAATTTAGCTATGACTTCAAGGTAGTTGGCGGTTTTAACCTTGCCAAGTTCGATACCAGCCTGTTCAAGCTGTAGTTCAAATAATTCGCGGGGAAATGTGTGCCCTGGAGGGAGGATGCAGGTATAGTCATTTAGTTTGGATAAGGGGTTCGCTTCGTAGGCCAGGGGGTAGTCCTGATGACACACAATGGCCAGCTTCTCTCGCCATATGAGTTGATGTTGCAAGCGAGGATCCTTTTGCTGGGGAAAGGTTAAAAGCGCCAGCTCGAGGTCGCCACTTAGGACTCGCTCATAAGCTAGTTCTGAGTCAATAAACTCAACATTAATGTCAACCTGTTCAAACGTATCGACGTATTGTTCCAGATACTGAGGAAGCAGGTGTAGTCCAATATAGTGGCTGGTGCCAATATGGAGCTCCCCGCTTACTTTTCCACTGAGGTCACGAATACTTTGAACCGTATCGTCAATGTCACTGATGATTTGCGGTGCCTGTTGCTGTAGTAGCTGTCCTGCTTCTGTCACGATGACATGATTTCCCACCCGGTCAAACAGCTGACTATCAACCATGGACTCAAGTCTTTTGATTCGTTTACTCAAAGCCGGCTGGGTCATCTGCAGTTCCTTCGCTGCTAAGGTAAAAGATTTTAGCCGAGCAACGGTCAGGAAGGTTTTAAGTAATTCAATATCCAAACGAGTTATTCCTGATGGTTATGGGTTTTATAAAAATAATGAATTGGAGTTATTCTATAATAAGTTCTACACTAGAGCCAGTTTGCCGTTAATCGGCGTTTATTTTTTACGTGAAGAGACCAAATGAGGCAGTCAATGGCTGGAAAAACACTATATGACAAGTTATGGGATGACCATCTTGTCGCAGAGAATGATGACGGCTCTGCATTAATCTATATCGACCGTCAGTTATTACACGAAGTAACCTCGCCTCAGGCTTTTGAAGGCTTGAAGATCGCGGGCCGTAAACCTCGACGTATTGAAGCCAATCTGGCAACGCCTGATCATAACGTACCGACTACTGATCGTACTAATGGTATCGCGGATCCGGTTTCTCGAATTCAGGTTCAGACTTTGGATGATAACTGTGACGCCTATGGCGTGACAGAGTTTAAGATGGATGACGTTCGTCAGGGTATCGTTCATATTGTTGGTCCAGAGCAGGGTTATACTCTTCCGGGTTTAACCATGGTTTGTGGTGACTCACATACTGCAACTCATGGCGCTTTTGGTGCCATGGCATTCGGTGTGGGAACGTCAGAAGTTGAGCACGTGCTAGCAACGCAATGTCTGCGCCAGAAGAAAATGAAGAATATGCTGGTACGCGTTGACGGTAAGTTGGGTACGGGCGTTACGGCCAAAGACGTGGTTCTTGCTGTTATTGGTGAGATTGGAACGGCTGGCGGTAATGGGCATGCGATCGAGTTTGCTGGTAGTGCTATCGAAGACTTATCAATGGAAGGCCGTATGACGATTTGTAATATGGCTATTGAAGCCGGTGCCCGAGTGGGTCTGGTTGCTGTCGATGATAAGACGATTGAATATGTTAAAGGTCGTCCTTTTGCGCCAAAAGGCGAGCACTGGGATATGGCCGTGGAAGCGTGGAAAGAGCTGCATAGTGACGATGACGCTGAGTTTGACCGTGTGGTTGAGCTAAAAGCAGAAGATATTATTCCACAGGTTACCTGGGGTACTTCGCCTGAGATGGTGAAGCCAGTGACGGGCAATATTCCAAACCCTGAAAAAGAATCGAACGCGGTCAAGAAAGAAGGTATTGAGCGTGCGCTTCAATATATGGATATGAAAGCTGATATGCCAATCACTTCGATTCCATTAGATAAAGTGTTTATAGGCTCTTGTACTAATGCGCGTATTGAAGATTTACGTGAAGCGGCAGCTGTCGCAAAAGGCCGTAAAGTTGCTTCAAGCATTAAGCAGGCAATGGTAGTACCGGGCTCTGGTCTGGTTAAAGAGCAGGCGGAAGCAGAAGGTTTGGATAAAATATTCGTTGAAGCCGGTTTTGAGTGGCGTGAGCCAGGTTGCTCTATGTGTCTTGCCATGAACGCTGACCGTCTAGAGTCGGGTGAGCACTGCGCATCAACCTCAAACCGTAACTTCGAAGGCCGACAAGGGCAGGGTGGACGTACTCACCTGGTGAGCCCAGCAATGGCCGCAGCGGCCGCAGTACACGGACACTTTGTTGACGTTCGTGAACTTGAGTTAGACAAAGAATTAGCAAAAGCATCGGAGGTGCACTAATGGAAGCTTTTACGCAACATACTGGCTTAGTGGTGCCTTTAGATCGCTCTAATGTTGATACGGATGCCATTATCCCTAAGCAGTTTTTAAAATCGATTAAACGTACCGGCTTTGGTCCTAACCTGTTTGATGAATGGCGCTATCTGGATCATGGCGAGCCGGGCATGGACAATTCTAAGCGTCCATTAAATCCTGATTTCGTCATGAACAAAGATCGTTATAAAGGTGCTTCAATTTTATTAGCACGTGAAAACTTCGGTTGTGGTTCAAGTCGTGAGCATGCTCCATGGGCTCTTGAAGACTATGGGATTAAAGCGGTTATCGCACCAAGTTTTGCCGATATCTTCTTTAACAATTGCTTCAAGAATGGCATCTTGCCGATCGTATTGGATCATACGACGATGGACACTTTGTTCGAACAGACAGAGGCTAATGAAGGCTTTAAGCTGGATATCGATTTAGGAAAGCAAACCATTACCATGCCAAACGGTGACGTCATCAGTTTTGATGTGGAGCCAGATAGAAAGCATAACCTGTATAACGGACTGGATGATATTGGAATTACGTTGAAGCAGGAAGATGCAATTACGGCATATGAGAAGGAACGCGCGAAGCGCGCCCCTTGGTTATTTAATCACTAAGGTTACTAAATGGGGATGTTGGCCGTATTCTTGATGCTAATGTTTGATGCATCAGCATCAAGTGTAGACCAGACGAACTTTGAGAGGGCTTTAGCGAAAGCACATCAGATGGAAGCGACCCTGAGCGAGGCAGAACAAGCTAATCTATTCCAAGCTCAGGGGCAGTTCATTGTTGACACATTCAGTGGCTGTATTAACAAAACCGGTTCTCCACCAGAAGAGTTTACGGTTGTTGTTGAACTGCAAACTGATGGCACTGTAAATAAGGCTTGGCGTCAAGGTGATGGCTTTTTCGTTAAGTGCTTTGAGAGGGAAATGATCCATAAATTCACTTTTAAAGCTCCAGATATCCCTTTTTATACAGCTATTGAGTATTCTAACGAAGACAAGATTGAGTTTAATTATGACTAAAAAAGTATTGGTATTACCGGGTGACGGTATCGGGCCTGAGATTGTTGGTCAGGCGACACGCGTATTGGATGCGTTGATTGAAAATCATGGCTTGGATGTGAGCTATGAGTCTGCGTTGGTTGGTGGTTCGTCATACGACGCGCATGAAACACCGCTAACGGATGAAGTTTTAGGACAGGCTAAAGACGCTGATGCGATTTTATTAGGCGCTGTGGGCGGTCCTAAGTGGGAACAGTACGATATTTCAGTGCGTCCTGAGAAGGCGTTGTTGAAATTACGCTCTGAGCTGGAGTTATTTGGTAACCTTCGTCCTGCGATTTTGTATAAGCAGTTGGCCGATGCTTCGAGCTTGAAACCAGAGTTGGTTGCTGACCTGGATGTTCTAATCGTGCGTGAGTTAACGGGTGGTATTTATTTCGGTCAACCACGTGGGATCCGTACTTTGGATAATGGTGAGCGTCAGGGCTATAACACTTACGTATACTCTGAAAGTGAGATTGAGCGTATTGCTCATGTGGCTTTCAAGGCGGCAATGCTGCGTGATAAGCGTGTTTGCTCTGTGGATAAAGCGAATGTGCTTGAAGCGACTGAGTTATGGCGTGAAGTGATGGATCGTGTGAGCAAGGAATATCCTGAAGTTGAGCTGTCTCACATGTACGTTGATAACGCTGCAATGCAGCTGGTACGTGCTCCGAAACAGTTTGACGTCATGGTCACAGGTAACATGTTCGGTGATATTCTTTCTGACTGCGCAGCGATGTTGACTGGGTCAATTGGTATGTTGCCATCGGCTAGCCTGGACGCTAACGGTAAAGGTATGTATGAGCCGATTCATGGCTCTGCGCCTGATATCGCTGGTGAAAACAAGGCTAACCCACTGGCGACTATCCTGTCAGTATCTATGATGCTACGTCATAGCTTTGGTGAAGGTGCTTTGGCGGATAAGATTGATCAGGCTGTTTCTACGGTACTGGATCAGGGCTATCGCACAGCCGATATCCACACAGACGGTGACAAGCTGGTTTCTACTAAAGAAATGGGTGACGCTGTACTGAAGGCATTGGCATAAGTTTTACTTAGGTAAAAATACGTAAAAACATTGGCATAAGTTGTTAGGACCTCTATAATTCAGAGCAAAGCAACTTATGCCAAACCGTCGTTTATATGTCTCAAACTTCAGACATTCAATTCAATGGACTCTATGCCCATGAGCTGACGGTTTCTCGATCTGAGCAGGTTCTGCTGGAAGACGCGGAGCTCCATCTAGCTCCTTCAACAATTACTTATCTTCACGGTGAAAATGGCGCAGGGAAAACCACGTTAATGCGCTGTCTGGCGGGTTTGTTGCCTGCGGATCATGGAAGCATGTATTGGAATAAGCGTCCAATTACTCATCCTGAATCTGGTTATTTTCAAGATCTCATCTTTTTGGCGCACAGCCTCTCAATGAAAAATGAACTGAGTATTGCTGAAAACCTGGCATTCTATGCTTCCCTTAGAATGCGCTGTTCGATAACGGGTAAGCCATTACATCAGAAAATTAGTTCGGTACTTGAAGAGTTGGGTATCGGTGGACTTGAGGACCGTATGTTTGCTGAATTATCAGCTGGACAGCAACATAAAGTCGCTCTGGCGCGCCTCATCCTGGAACCTGCAAAAATTTGGATTCTCGATGAGCCTTTTGTCAACCTTGATCATAAAACTCGGAGCTGGTTATCGGAAAAGGCGATGGCTTTCAAGCAGCAGGGTGGGACCGTTTTGTTTACTTCTCATCACCACATTGAAGAGCTACCGATCGATCAGAGCGTAGGAGTTGAACACGAATGATATTGACTCTATTGCGCCGCGAATTAAAGGTCGCCAGACGAAACTGGATTGGGCTGGCGATTCCATTATTATTCTTTATTATTGTCGTCAGCCTGTTCCCATTCGCAGTAAGCCCTGATGCACCTGTGCTCCAAAAATTAGCACCCGGAGTAATTTGGGTAGCAGCATTATTGTCCATGCTGCTTTCACTTGAGCAGTTCTATAGAAGCGATTATCAGGATGGGGCTCTGGAGCAACTGCTACTGATGAGTTCACCGACTATGGTAGCGACCAGTAAAATCATCGCACACTGGCTATTGACCGGTTTACCACTGGTTATTTTGTCGCCTTTGCTCGGAGTTTTGATGCAGATCAATCATGGCGTTGAGCATTCAGCCCATACTTGGATCCTAATGTTGAGTCTGGTATTGGGTACACCAACACTGTGTTTATTAGGTGCGGTCGGCATGAGTTTAACTCTGGCGGCCAGCCGTAATGGCTTGCTGGTGTCTATTTTGATTATTCCTTTGTATGTGCCGGTACTTATTTTCGGGGCTTCGACTGTTACAGCATCCCTTGAAAATATGAGTTATAATGGCGAACTCGCCATCTTGGGCGCTTTTTTATTGATTACGTTAGTATTTGCGCCTTTTACTTCGGGCCGCGCACTAAAAATTTCAGTAGGTTAAGATTTAATGGCAAAAGCTTGGCGCTGGTTCCACCAGCTGGGTTCTCCAAAATATTTATTCCAAAAAACAGGTCAGTGGCTCCCATGGATATGGGCGGTCACATTGATTCTATTAGCAGTTGGCTTGTACTACTCTTTGTGGGCATCACCGATAGAGGCTCGCCAGGGGCAGGGCCATACGGTACGAATTATGTATATTCATGTGCCAGCTGCTGCCTTATCAATGGTAGCTTATGTGGCGATGGCTATTGCTGCCATAATTGGCTTGGTCTGGAAAATGAAAATGGCTTTTGCCGTAACGCGAGCTATCGCACCCGTCGGTGCAGCCATGACATTCCTCGCACTATTCACAGGCTCCGTCTGGGGTAAGCCAACCTGGGGAACCTGGTGGGAGTGGGATGCACGTATGACTTCCGAACTTCTGCTGTTGTTTTTATATTTAGGTTATATAGCACTGCATGCGTCTTTTTCCGATAGAACCAAGGCAGATAAGGCTGGTGCTGTTTTGGCTATTGTAGGTGTTATCAACATCCCGATTATTTATTTCTCAGTGAAGTGGTGGAACACACTGCATCAAGGCTATTCAGTGACGGCCAAAGGTGCGCTGGCTCCAGAATTTCAGACGCCTTTGTTTATCATGCTTGGAGCAACCTATTTGCTGTTTGCGGCACTTGTGATTATGCGCCTGCGTGCCGAAATCATTCTGCGTAACCAAAAAGCTCGTTGGGTTGAAGAATGGGCAACACAAAGATCACATAACGGAGGTCAATCATGAGCAGCTGGCATGAATTTATTTTTATGGGCAAGCATGGCGCCTATGTGTGGTCTAGTTATCTAATGACATTTTTTGTCCTGCTGGGATTGTTTTTTGGGTTCAGAATAATGTTACGCTCTTTACGCAAGCAAGTAATCGCAGAAGCCAACGTTAAGCAATCCGATAAACCCAAAGCTCGAAAACTGAAAGTTTCTAAAGCTGAATAACCAATTAGTGTAGACGACGATGAAAGCTCATAGACGTAATAAATTGATCGCAATCTTGGCCGGCCTGACTTTATTGGCTGGGGCAGTGGCATTAGTATTATTTGCACTGTCTGAAAATATTAATCATTTTTACCCCCCAACTGAAGTTGCTCAGGGTAAAGCCCCGATGGATAAAACTATCCGTGTCGGTGGGCTGGTTTCATATAATTCGGTAAAGCGAGCTGAAGATGGTTTAAACGTCGAGTTCCAGATTACCGATAATCAAAATACGATGATGATTCAGTATGAAGGTATTCTTCCTGATCTCTTTAAAGAGGGGCAGGGTGTTATTGCTGAAGGTAAATTAGTTGAGGCAGATCGATTAGTAGCGACAAAAGTACTGGCTAAGCATGATGAAAAATATATGCCACCAGAAATCGAGCAGTCGCTGGAAAAATACGGCCACCCAGTCAAATCCAAGAAAGCAGAATATTAGGTATATAACTTGATCCCAGAAGTCGGAAATTTCTTACTGATTATGGCGTTTATCAACGCCATTTTCCTAGGTACTTTGTCTTTTTATGGTGCACAAACTTCGCATCAAGGCTTAATTCGTTTTTCAAAACGCGCTGCCATCAGTATTTTTTTATTGGTGTTGGCGAGCTTCGTGTGCCTGACAATCTCTTTTATTACTAACGACTTCTCAGTGGCTTATGTCGCTAACCATTCAAATACTCAGTTACCTGTTCACTACAGAATATCTGCTGTATGGGGTGCTCATGAAGGCTCCTTATTATTGTGGGTATTGATACTGACTGGCTGGATGGCAGCGGTAGCTCTGTTCAGTAAGTCGCTACCTTCGGCACTGGTAGCAAGAGTTCTGGGCGTGATGGGACTGGTAGCTGTTGGCTTTATCGCATTCACTCTCTTTACCTCAAATCCTTTTGAGCGCGTCTTACCTTTTATTCCAATTGATGGCGCTGACTTAAATCCTTTATTACAGGATTTTGGTCTGATAGTTCACCCCCCCATGCTATATATGGGATACGTTGGATTTTCAGTTGTATTTGCTTTTGCTATTGCCGGTCTTTTGCAGGGTGATCTCGATCACAAGTGGGCTCGTTGGAGTCGTCCATGGACTACGGTAGCGTGGATTTTTATGTCACTGGGAATCGCTTTAGGCAGCTGGTGGGCATACTATGAGCTTGGCTGGGGAGGCTGGTGGTTCTGGGATCCGGTTGAAAATGCTTCGTTTATGCCTTGGCTAGCCGGCACAGCTTTGATTCATTCTTTAGCGGCTACTGAAAAGCGGGGAGTGTTTAAGTCCTGGACGGTTTTATTGGCTATCATGACTTTCTCCTTAAGTCTGCTTGGTACCTTCCTGGTCCGCTCTGGAGTACTAACTTCGGTTCACTCCTTCGCTAATGATCCGGTTCGCGGACGTTTTATTCTGATCTTCCTGGCTATTGTAGTGGGAGCATCACTCTTAATTTATGCTATCCAGTCCAGCAAAATTCGCTCTAAATCAAACTTCGCTCTGTACTCTCGTGAGACAGCCTTACTGTTTAACAATGCCTTGCTTGCAGTGGTTACTTTCATGGTTTTGCTTGGTACCTTGCATCCATTGATTCAGGAAGCTTTTACCGGTGGTAAGTCGTCTGTCGGCCCTCCGTACTTTAACTTAATGTTTTCAATTTTCATGATTCCAATACTGATACTGATGCCTTTTGGTCAGCAGATAAACTGGAAGCAGCAGGAGTTGAAACCATTTTTGAAACAGTACTGGCTGTGGGCTATTGGCGCATTGCTGGTGGCAATGGCGATTGTCATCGTCCTTGGTGATTTGGAGCCGATGGCAGTAGTAGGTACTACATTGGGTCTTTGGGTGCTTGCTGGCTGTGCAAAATATATTTTAAGCCAGGCTTCAAAAAGTCAAAATATTGCGTCTGGTGTTAAAAAGATTAGCCGCAGTTACTGGGGAATGTTGGTCGCTCATCTTGGCGTCGCTATTACTGTCTTAGGTGTTGTTTTAACGTCTTACTACAGTCTTGAGAAAAATATCAAAATCAAGCAGGGCGAGACGGTTACGGTAGAGGATTTTGAGGTTGAGTTTTATGACTTTAAAAATACTCAGGGACCAAACTATATTTCTTCATCCGGTAGTTTCCGGGTCTTCTCTGATGGTGAGCTGTTAACAGAACTTCATCCAGAAAAGCGTAAATACAATGCTTCAAGGATGGTCATGACAGAAGCTGATATTGATGCGGGTTTGTTCCGTGACATTTATATGGCAATGGGCGAGCCTCTGGAAGATGGTGCCTGGGCTGTCAGTCTCTATTATAAGCCCTTTGTCCGTTGGATATGGTTAGGCTCTATCTTTATGGCGCTGGGTGGTTTACTGGCGATATCTGATAAACGTTATCGTGAAAAACGTCGTTTAAAGAAACAGAAAAAGTCTGAAGGTAATCAGTCAGGAGAGTTAGCAAGTGAATAAAAAAGCCCTTATGGCTGTTGGGCCGATTATTGTATTTCTGGTTTTAATTGTGTTTTTCTGGGTCGCCCTGAAGAATGATCCGAAAAAACTGAACTCAAACCTGATTGACAAACAGGTACCTGCTTTTGAGCTTCCAGCATTACAAAATCCTGAGCAGCTTTTCACTGAGGAAAGCTTACCCAAAGAGTTATTTCTAATGAACATCTGGGGCTCCTGGTGTGGTCCCTGTCATATTGAACACCCCTACTTGATGAAGTATTCGGGTAAGTATGAAATTCCTATTGTCGGAGTAAACTATAAAGATGAGACAATAGACGGTTTAACCTTTATAAAGGAAAAGGGTAATCCGTACCACATGATCATCGCTGATCAGCAAGGGACTTTAGGGATTGATCTCGGTGTCTACGGCGCACCAGAAACATTCATTGTGGACAAGAATGGAACTATTCGCTTTCGTTATGTGGGGGTGATTGATGACCGCGTATGGAGCACAAAGTTACTACCCATTATGGAGCAAATTAAAGGTTCGGAGATTAAGCCGGTAACAGTAGAGTCTAAGGGGCAATAATGAAAAATATATTCAGTATCTTAATGTTTCTTATGAGCGCGCAAGTTTTAGCCGTCATTGAAACCTATGAATTTGAAACCCAGGCGCAGGAACAGTTATATACTGAAATTATCCATGAGTTACGTTGCCCAAAGTGTCAGAACCAGACAATAGCTGAGTCCAATGCAGGACTATCTGAAGACCTGCGATTCATTGTTTACCAGAAAGTTATGGATGGTGAATCGAAGAGAAGTATCCTAAGGTATATGCAGGAACGCTATGGTGACTTTGTTCTATATGACCCACCAGTAAAACCTGCAAACTATTTTTTATGGTTCGCCCCTTTAATTGTCTTCGTCATTATTTTGGTTATTGTTTTGGCCAAAGTTGGTCGTCGAAAAGTAACTCCTGAGGAATAAATACTGATGATAGTGTGGTTGGCTTTAGTTTTATTAGTATTGGTCTGGGCGGCATGGCTGTTCAGTGATATCTTCAGTGGTCAAAAGCGAATTTTGATCTACCTTTCAATGCTATTATTGGCTACAGCTGCTTCGTTGGTCAGTTATAAATATATTGGCGCACATAAAGAGCTGAAAGCTACCGCACAGCTTCATGAAGATCTCAAAGGGCTAAGTCTGAAAGAACTTGCAGACAAAGCAGAACAAAAAGATATTTCTATTCAAGACTTATTGGCTGAGCTGAGGCTGAGGGCCGAAGCTGATCCACGAAATTTTGACAAGTGGAAGGAAATGGGAAACATTTTCCTTCGCTTTGGTGAGATAGCTCTTTCCGAGCAAGCATTTACACGGGCCATCGATATTAAACCTGAGCCCGCAGTGCGTCTTGAGTTTGCACGAAACTTTATTGACCAGGGTAGTAATGAAGCCTATGAGTTTGCAGAAAGACATATCAATATGGTTTTGATTAATAGCCCCAACCATGAAGGAGCGCTAATGTGGCAGGGTGTTAATCACTTTAAACAGGGAGAGTTTGAACAGGCCATACCTTACTGGGAGAGGATTCTTGGAATGAAAGAGCCAGGCAGTAAGGGAGCTGAATTAATTCAACAGCAAATAAATCTGGCGAAAAGACAGTTAAAACTGGCACAGATGAATTTTGTAGGTGTGATCGTTGATAATGTTGATGAGTTACTGCTGACTCGTTATAAAAAAGCATTTGTTCTAATCCGTAATGAAGCTGGCGGCCCTCCAATTGCAGTAAAGCCTTTGCAACTTTCCTCACTGAATCAGCCCTTACGGTTATCTCCAGGGGATGTCATGTTACCGGACGTTAATCTATGGGACGCAGAAAACGTCTACATAGAAGTGAGACTCTCACAGAGCGGTATGGCTAAGCCTGAAGCCGGTGATCGATATGGTAGAACTCCTGTCTTAAACAAGCTGACACCTAGTAAAACGTTTCACATAGAAATCACAGAAGTTGTGGAATAGTCTTTCCAGACTCTAAATTACGTGACATTATTCTCAAAAAGTCACAAATTTGAACTGTTTTTTGAAATTTTGTAACAAATTCGGTTATGTTGGGTCTAAGTCTCTGAATAATTTAACTAAACAGTGTAATAGGAGAAAGTCTATGTTGAACAAAGATAAAGTAAAGTTAGCCGCAATCGTAAGTGCATCAATCGCAGCTTCAGCTGCTGGTGGCGCTGCAGTAGCTAGTGACAATCCTTTCGAATTAAATGATCTTCAAGCTGGATATGAGCTTGCTAAATTTGACGGCCATGGTGAAGGTAAGTGTGGCGAAGGCAAATGCGGCGAAGAAGGCAAAGCCGAAAAAGAAGGCAAGTGCGGTGAAGGCAAGTGCGGCGAAGAAGGTAAAGCCAAAGAAGGTAAATGTGGCGAAGGCAAGTGCGGCGAAGGCAAGTGCGGCGAAGAAGGTAAAGCCAAAGAAGGTAAATGTGGTGAAGGTAAATGCGGCGAAGGTAAAGCTGAAAAAGAAGGTAAATGCGGCGAAGCTTAATCATCACCATTCGTTATGTAAGGCAGTAGCATAGCTGCTGCCTTATCTTCTTTAGCTTTTCTACTCTAATTTTCAACAAAACAGGTGGTATTTTGTATCCAGTAAGTGGCACAGGATTAGGTCTAAGACGTGATTTCATGAAAGAGTTTGATGCATTAAAAAGCTCAAACGTTGATTTTATGGAAGTGGCGCCTGAGAATTGGCTACCTTTTGGCGGGAATCTAGAGCAGGTGTTTGGCGAGTATGCTGAACATTTTCCTTTCGTAATTCACGGTTTATCCTTATCAATCGGTGGTCCTTCACCTCTTGATACGGCGTTTGTTAAAGACGTCGCTAAGTTTATTAAACGCTACAATATACGTTGCTACAGCGAGCACTTGAGTTACTGTAGTGATGACGGTCATATGTATGACTTAATGCCGATTCCTTTCACGGAGGAGGCTGTACATTATGTTGCCGATAGAATTAAGCAGGTGCAGGATATCATTGGTCAGAGACTGGCTATGGAAAACGTATCCTACTATGCTGCACCTGGACAAGAAATGTCGGAGCTCGAGTTCTTTAGAGCTGTGCTAGAAGAAGCTGACTGCGACATGTTGCTCGATATTAATAATATTTACGTTAACAGTATTAATCACCGCTACGATCCCGAAGAGTTTTTATTGGCCTTGCCCAAAGATAGGATCGCTTATGCTCATATAGCAGGGCACTACGACGAGGCTGACGACTTGAAGGTTGACACTCATGGTGACAATGTGAAGCCTGACGTCTGGGCTTTATTGGAAACTGCGTACCAGCACTTTGGGGTATTCCCAACGCTGCTTGAGCGAGATTTTAATATCCCTCCAATGGCCGAATTATTGCTGGAAGTCGATCATATTAAAAAGCTTCAGGATAAATACAGCTCAGACTTAACCACTGGTAGTGCTATTGCCTAGGGAGAATAGAGACGTGACTGAGCCACTCCCTAAGTTTCAGAAAATTCAGTACGAATTTTCTAAAAACCTGAGGAATCCTTCAGAAAACGAGGCGCCGCAGGGTATTGAAGCTAGAAGAATGAAGATATATCAGGATTTGTTTTATAACAATATCCAGAACTTCTGTCGAAACAGCTTCCCAGTGCTTCACTCCATTACGGAGGAGGGGAAATGGCATCGAATGGTTCGCCAGTTTTTCACTGACTACAGAGCGGATTCCCCCTACTTTATCGATATTTCAAAAGAGTTTCTTGATTTCATCACCAACCACCGTGAAGCAGAGAAAGATGACTGGCCCTTCATGCAGGAGCTGGCTCATTGGGAGTGGATGGAAATATATATGGTCTCGGCTAAAGACAATATTCTTTCCGTGCCACATGAGCGTAACGGCGACTTAATGAATGAACCTGTTGTGGTGTCTCCACTGGCTCAAAGTCTGGTCTATGAGTATCCCGTTCATCGCATTGGTAAAAGCTACCTACCGGATGAGGCTCCCGAGCAGCCAACATTTTTACTGATTAGCCGTAATCGAAAGCATGAAGTTGACTTCATGCAGGGAAACCCCATGACCTATCGGCTTCTGGAGATATTCATTGAGCATAAAGAAGGTGGAGAGCAAATTACAGGGGTGCAAGCTCTGAAGCAATTGATAGAAGAGACTCAATTCCCCAATCCTGAACAGTTGCTTAATGGCGGACGTCAAATATTAAATAGTTTGCTGGAACGTGACATCCTGCTGGGAACTGCGTAATTAGTTAGTAACTACCGCCTCTTTTGTGGTTCCGCAATTTTTATCACGGTGCTAAAATCAGCAACCATAAATTGAGCAAACTAAGTCGTTTGAAGGATTGATGTAGAGTTCACTTCTTCTTGGATAAGCTATTTACAGAATTGTATAGACCGCTCGCTTGAGCTGGTCATACTTCTTTTTGTGCTTTATGATTAGCGACATTAACAAAATATAGGTTATTAAGGAATGAGACTTAACCATTTTATAATGATTTTGTCAGTACTCTTGCTGGCGGGCTGTACAACTACTGGTGAAAATCCTAAGGACCCTTACGAGGAACAAAACCGGGCAGTATGGGAATTCAATAGAAGCTTAGATAAAGCAGTCCTAAAGCCTGTTGCGCAGGGGTATCAGTACGTTACACCTGATCCCGTTGAGAAGGGTGTATCCAACTTCTTTGATAACCTCGGTGAGATTTCAAATATCGTCAATTCACTATTCCAGGGCAAGGTTGGTCAGGCAGGGAAGAGTACTGGACGCTTCTTGATTAACAGTACCATTGGCCTGGCAGGATTATTAGATCCTGCTACAGAAATGGGTATTGATGAAGAAGAAGAGGATTTTGGTCAGACCCTGGCTGTCTGGGGCTTCGACTCAGGGCCTTTCCTGATGTTGCCATTCCTTGGGCCATCTAACCCTAGAGATGGTGTCGGTTTCGCGGTAGATGCGTTTGGTATCTATAGTCCTTACGATGAACTAAATGATGAGCAGACTGAGTGGGCATTGCGCTCGCTTTGGTTGGTAGACATGCGAGCTGAACTTCTACCATTAGAGGATCAGCTTGAAGAAGCCCTTGACGAGTATCTCATGGTAAGGGATGCTTACTTACAACGCCGTGAGTTTTTAATATATGACGGCCGTCCGCCGATTGAAGATGAATGTGAGTTTGAAGAAGACTGTGAGGAATGGTAATTCTTCTGGGATAAAAAATGCCGATAGAGTTTAACGACACATTAGTAATCGCGATATCTTCCACAGCTTTATTTGATCTAGCTGAAAGTCACCGTATATACATGGAAAGTGGTGTTGATAGCTACGCACAATATCAAATTGATCATGAAGACGAACTTTTGAAGCCAGGCGCAGCATTTGGGCTGGTAAAAAAACTATTGTCTCTAAATGAAACTCATAAAGATACTCCTCGAGTTGAAGTCATTCTATTATCCCGAAACAGTGCAGATACAGGGCTTAGAGTCTTTAACTCTATCGAAAGTCATAGTCTGCAAATTACCCGGGCAGCATTTACCTCCGGCAACAGTCCTTACCTCTATGCAGAAGCCTTCGGTGCACATTTATTTTTATCGACTAATCCAAAAGATGTAATGCAGGCAATTAATGCTGGAATAGCGGCCGCAACCATTGTGTCACCAACCCAGTCAGGTAACGGCAGTGATATTATAAAGTTCGCTTTTGATGGTGACGCGGTGCTGTTTTCCGATGAAGCGGAGCAGATATTTCAAAAAGGCGGGCTGGAAGAATTTACTCGCTCCGAGAAGCAGTCTGCACAAAAACCATTGGAAGGTGGGCCATTTAAAAACTTTCTGTCAGCATTGCACAAACTACAAAAAGAATTCACTCAGGAAAACTGTCCTATACGTACTGCTTTAGTTACCGCACGCTCGGCTCCTGCCCATGAACGCGTTATCCGAACCCTGCGTTATTGGGATATCCGTATTGATGAGGCGCTGTTCTTAGGTGGCATGGATAAAACCAAGTTTCTTAAAGCCTTTGGAGCGGATGTGTTCTTCGATGATCAGGAAGGGCATATAGACCGTGCTAAAGGGCACATCCCGAGTGGCCATGTGCCTAATGGCGTAATTAATGAGTAACTCTTCCAGTCGATAAACTTGTTTCTTAAAGCCAGTTTTCGCTGTAACTATTCTAAAAAGCTCCCCTTTTCTTGCTATTTCTATTGGTTTACGGCATGTTTGCTGTAGTCAAAATAATTGGGAAATAGTATGAAGCTTCTCTTTTCTGTTCTGTTATTTGCATTATCTGTAAGCCTAAACGCTAAAACGCTTGATGCCCCACAGCGTACCGAGGGCGAAGGTCCTTATGAGCGCTTAATTCTAAGAGGCGGTATTGTCATTGATGGCAAAGGTGCGCCTCCTTTTGGGCCTGTTGATATTATTATTGAGGACAATATTATTGTTTCCGTGCAGTCTGTCGGAGCGCCAGGTGTACCGATAAAAGCATCAAGCCGACCAAAGGCAAATGAAGGTGATAAAGTTATCGATATTTCCGGACATTATGTGCTACCGGGCTTTGTGGATATGCACGGTCATATTGCGGGAAGTGTCGATGGATTACCTGCTGAGTATCCCTTTAAGCTATGGCTGGCGCACGGCATTACGACAGTCAGAGAGCCAGGTAGCTTTAACGGGCTTGACTGGACATTGAAGCATCAGGAGTTGAGTAAAGATAATGATATTACTGCTCCAAGAATCGTTCCTTATGTTGGTTTCAACATGGACTGGGATAAAGAAATTACCACACCAGATGAAACTCGTCGCTGGGTTCGGCATGTAGCTGATAAAGGTGCTCAGGGTATTAAATTTTTTGGCTTGCCTCGTCCAATGATGGAAGCAGCTTTGGATGAAGCGAAAAAACAGGGACTGGGTACCATGATGCACCATGCTCAATTGAATGTTGTTGGTACCAATGCCCTTGATTCGGCGCGAATGGGCCTGACTACCATGGAGCACTGGTATGGACTGCCTGAGGCATTATTTGAAGACAAGGTCATACAGGATTACCCACTCGACTATAACTATAATGATGAGTCGCATCGATTTACAGAAGCGGGGCGTTTATGGCAGCAGGCCGCTCCGAAAGGTTCTATCAAATGGAACAATGTTCGAGATGAACTTATTGATTTAGATTTCACTATTGATCCTACGCTGACTATTTATGAGGCTAGTAGGGATGTCATGCGTGCGCGAAATGCACCTTGGCATAAAGAGTATACACATCCAAAGCTAAAGGCTTTCTTTGAGCCTAACAGGGAGTCCCACGGCTCATATTTCTTCGACTGGACAACACAGAATGAAATAGACTGGAAAGAAAACTATAAGATTTGGATGAGTTTCTTAAATGACTATAAGAACCATGGTGGCCGGGTCACTACAGGTTCGGACACAGGGTATATTTATAAAATATTCGGCTTTGGTCTAATCCGAGAGTTTGAGCTACTTCAGGAAGCCGGATTCCACCCTTTAGAGGTCGTTCAGTCTGCAACCATTAAGGGTGCTGAAGCGCTGGGAATGGATCATAAAATTGGAACTATCCAGGCAGGCAAGCTTGCAGACTTAGTCATTGTTGAAGAAAATCCTATTGCAAATTTTAAGGTGCTTTACGGCACAGGACATTATCGTCTTGGGTTGGATAACAAAGCAGAGTATGTTGGCGGCGTAAAATATACCATTAAAGACGGTATTATTTTTGATGCTCGCCAACTTCGGGAAGACGTAAAGCAGTTAGTGCAACAGGCAAAAAAAGCTAATTAAGCAAATCCTGCAAGGCTTCATTGAGAGTGGGATACTCGAAGGTGAAGCCGCTTTCCATCAGTTTTTTGGGGTAGACCCGTTGTCCGGTTAATAGCATTTTCGCCAACTCACCAACGAGCAGTTTTAGGGCAAACTCTGGGACCGTTGCAAATGTAGGGCGTCCTAGCACTTTACCTAATGTTTTGGTCAGGCCGTAATTAGTCACAGGCTCTGGCGCTGTAAGGTTAAATGCACCTTGTAGTTCGCTATGTTTAATTAGATACATCACTGCCCGTACATGGTCACTAATATGAATCCATGAAAAATATTGGTTACCGGAGCCGAGTTTTCCACCGAGTCCAAACTTAAACGGTGGAAGCATTTGCTGCAAAGCGCCTTCGTGACCAAGTACAACTCCAGTACGGATACAGCATACACGGAGCCCCAGATTTTCAGCACGGTAAGCAGCGTCTTCCCAGCGAGTACATAATCTGACTTGAAACTCGGAGCCATTGCCAGAAGTGGAGCTTTCGTCCAGTTCCTCGTTGCCACGAGCACCATAAAAGCCAATGGCTGAACCGTTAATTAGGGTATGGGGTTTATGTTCTTGCTGCTTAATCCATTCCAGCAAGTTTTCGGTGGTATTGAGGCGGCTATTGACGATGGTTTCTTTATAACTGTCCGACCATCGCTTGGCGGCAAGATTCGCTCCTGCCAGATTTACCACTACATCAATGTCATTAACGTCCTGCAAAGACTCAACAAGTCTGACTTCTTTTAACACGGGGTATGCTTTGTATTTATCAGCCGAACGTGTCAGTACGGTGACTTTGTACCCTTTAGCCTGTAGTAACGGTATGAGGTTACGACCTATAAAACCAGTTCCACCTGTGATCAGTACTTGAGACATAACTTCCCCCTTTCTGTTGTTATATCAATAATATACTAAAACGTTTGTAGATAATAAGTGAACAATGTGGGTTATTCAGAAGTTATTGAACTGTGGGCAGGGAAGAGAAACCCAGTCACCTTGATACGATAAAGGTGACTGGAATTGATTGATCAACACTCAATAATATGAACAGCGAGTCCGCCTCGGGCGGTTTCTTTATATTTGTCACGCATGTCCTTACCGGTCGCCCACATGGTCTTAATCACCTTGTCCAGCGACACTTTATGCTTTCCATCGCCACGCATGGCGAGACGGGAGGCATTGATTGCCTTTATTGCGCCCATTGCGTTTCGTTCAATACAGGGTACCTGAACCAGGCCACCAACTGGGTCACAGGTTAGACCTAAGTTGTGTTCCATGCCAATTTCTGCGGCATTCTCAACCTGTAGAGGCGAGCCTCCGAGAACTTCGGTTAAAGCACCTGCTGCCATAGAGCAGGCCGTTCCTACTTCGCCCTGACAGCCAACTTCTGCGCCCGAAATGGATGCGTTTAATTTATACAGGACACCAATAGCTCCGGCGGTTAATAGGAATCGAACCACGTTCTTCTCATCAGCGTTTTTATGGAAACGCATATAGTAGTAAAGAACGGCAGGGATGATGCCAGCAGCACCATTGGTTGGTGCCGTTACCACTCGTCCACCTGCTGCATTTTCTTCGTTAACAGCAAGAGCATATAAATCCACCCAGTCCATCGTTGCCAGAGTGTCCGAGGTGTTATTTTCCGATTTGAGTTTACGGTAGATGCCATGTGCCCGACGTTTAACTTTAAGACCGCCCGGTAAAACACCTTCACGATTACAGCCGCGCTTGATGCACTCTTCCATGGTGTGCCAAATTTCAAGTAGCTTAGCACGCACCTCTTCTTCACTGCGCCACGACTTTTCGTTTTCCATCATCAAGGTGGAAATGCAAATACCTTCTTCCTCGCAGATATCGATGAGCTCTTTTGCCGTGCTGAAGGGATATTTAACTTTTGTATCGTCTTCTATGATAGGGGAGTCTGCAGTAACGTCATCATTCACTACAAAACCACCACCGACAGAATAGAAAGTACGCTTCGCAATTTCATTACCATTGTCATCGTAGGCATAAAAGATCATGCCATTGGCGTGCTTAGGTAAGGATTTTTTGCGGTACATGACAAGGTCAGCTTCTTCGTTGAAATTGATGTACTTGTCGTTATTTAAATATATTTTTCCTTCGCCGCGAATCGTTTCCAGGCGCTCGGGAATAATATCAGGATCAATTTCTTCTGGTAAATGACCCTCAAGACCGAGTAACACGGCAGTATCAGAGCCGTGGCCTTTACCGGTCGCACCAAGCGATCCATAGAGTTCACTGACAACGCGTTGAGTGGAATCTAATAATTTTTCTTCTGTTAAAAACTCAATGAAGCGATGAGCAGCACGCATCGGCCCAACTGTGTGTGAGCTCGAAGGCCCAATACCGATGCTGAACATGTCAAAAACACTAATTGCCAAAGTTTTTACCTCATTAAAAATCTATTCTTTCATTGTACTGGTTAAGGATAGCAGTGGCTACGAAAGTCGAGGGCTGTGCGGTGCTAATCCGACCAGTTGTTTATAACTTTTCTATATATGAAGAATGGCCAATGAGCTGAGAGAATTTTACGATAATGCTGGCTGTTGCACCCCATATGTTCCAGCCATCGTAAGGTATTGAATATATGGAATAATTCTTTCCACCGAATTCACGATATGAGTGAATCTGGTTGTCGGGGTCGCAGACAAAGTCCAGAGGAGCTTCAAAAGCATCTGAAACCTCATCCTTACAGAGATCCAGTTCCATATCGTGTGGAATGATCCCAACTACCGGCTGAATCAGAAATCCTGTGGTTGTGGGTTGCAAGGGGAGTTTACCCATAACATTGATGTGATGTTGCTGAATACCAACTTCTTCTTCTGTTTCCCTGAGTGCTGTATGGATCAAGTCATCATCGGTATCATCCATACTGCCGCCGGGAAAACTGATTTGCCCCGCATGATGACGAAGATGTTCTGCACGTTGCGTTAATAACATGTGGAGACCATTATCACGTTCAATCAGCGGTACCAGAACGGCACTGGGACGCAATTCTGCAACCCTTGGTGTTATCTCGCCAGAGGCATCTAATGCGGCCTGAATTTGCTGTAAAGTGATCATATTAGTCTTTTAATACTGGCAATATCTTGCTGAGTTTATGTAAGGTTTCATCGTATTCGCTCTCCGCTTCGGAGTCCGCGACCAAGCCACCGCCACCCCAGGCGTAAATATGGCCTTTGTCAGTCACTAAGCTACGGATGGCGATATTGGAATCTAAAAAACCTCTATAGTCATAATATAACATTGAGCCGCAATAAATACTGCGTCGATGAGGTTCGAGCTCTTCAATTATCTCCATCGCTCTGACTTTCGGTGCGCCGGTTATCGAGCCTCCCGGAAAGCAGTGTTTAAGTAACTTAAAAGCGTCGCTGTCAGGAGCCAGGTCAGCTTCGATGGTACTGACCAGATGGTGGACCGAAATAAAGGACTGTAACTCAAACAATTTGCTGACCCTCACGGAACCAACTTCAGCATTGCGCCCAATGTCATTTCGTAAAAGGTCAACGATCATTAAGTTTTCTGCACGATCTTTTTCACTTCGAATTAGCTCGTCAGCCAGACTTTGATCCTTATCTGCATCTGGACTTCTGGGACGCGTACCTTTTATCGGCTGCGTTACCACATGCTGCTTTTTATTTTTGCCTCGTCCTGTTGGGAATATCTGAATGAAGCGCTCCGGTGATAGCGATAAAATTTGTTGTTCACCCACATTCATGTAAGAAGAGAAGGGGGCCTGGTTATGCTCGGTCAACTTCAGATAAGCATTCCATGGGTCTCCCTTAAAAGTAGCAGAAAAACGTTGCGCTAAATTGACCTGATAACAGTCACCGGCATGGATATAGTGTTGGACTTTATTGAACCGCTCAATGTAGTCTTCTTTACCCATGTTGCTTTGCCAGTCGGAAGTAAGACTGAAAGTCTCTCGTTCTCGATCATAGCCTGATTCATACAGGTTTTTGAATTCACATATGATATCTTTCCAGTAGTTATTGCAATAGTCTGAAAATTTAACCAGAAAGCTTTTGTGATTAATATGGTCGCTAATGTAAGCCCATTCATATAAACCAAAGGCAAGCTCAGGTAACTTGATATCGTGTTCTGCGATGCTCGGCAGCTGCTCTACGTAGCGGCCAGCGTCATAACTGCAGTAACCCGCGATGCCGCCATGAAAAGGTAGCTGTTGAAGTTCTTCGGGGAGACGGATGGCTTTTTTTAATCCAGCCTGATAGAACTGTTTTAAATCCTCAAACGGTTCGTTTTGAAGCTCTCCTATCTCCATCCCCGTAATATCCGTTCTGCCATCACTAAAACAAAACGTAGCTTTTGGGCGAGAAAGGATAATATCGAACTGAGCTGCCTGATGAATGGTTTTGCCACTATCAAATAATAAGGCCCATGGTTCATCGGCAAAATACCCGAACAAGGTTCTGACTTGTGAAGGATCGCGATAGGGTAATTCTATAAAATCTTGCTCTGACTGGTCTTTTTTCATGCAATTTGATTAAAAAGTAGTCTAAATGTTGTGCTGAATCATCTAATCCCCTGCAAAATTTGGGAAACGCCTGATCCAGCCTGTATAATGATGCACCGATTTTAGAGGTTTATGTGTGGCTTGTATAGCGAAGCCGACTGTAACAAAGACGATAGGTCATGACAGTGGCACATAACCTGAAAAACCATAATTCGGAGAGACCTCAATGGGCATGATTAAAGCCGAAGATTTTATCGAAAGTGTCGCGGATGCTTTCCAGTACATTTCATATTACCACCCAAAAGATTTTATCCAGGCCATGTCAGCGGCTTATGAAAAAGAAGAAAGTCCAGCTGCCAAGGATGCTATGAAACAAATTCTGGTCAATTCACGTATGTCTGCCATGGGCCATCGACCTGTGTGCCAGGATACGGGTATTGCCTGTGCTTTTGTCAAAGTGGGTATGGATGCAAGATTTGAAGGCGGTATGACAGTTCAGGAAATGGTCGACGAAGGTGTTCGTCGTGCCTATACCAATCCTGATAACCCGCTGCGTGCATCGGTATTGATGGATCCTGCGGGCAAACGCCTTAACTCTAAAGACAATACACCAGCAGTAGTACACGTAGAAATGGTCAAGGGCGATAAAGTCGAAGTGACCTGTGCCGCGAAAGGTGGTGGTTCTGAAAATAAATCAAAATTCGTCATGTTAAATCCAAGCGATTCGATCGTCGACTGGGTGGTTGAAACCGTTCCAAAAATGGGCGCGGGATGGTGTCCTCCTGGCATGCTGGGTATCGGCGTCGGTGGTACGGCTGAAAAGGCCATGGTTCTAGCGAAAGAATCATTGATGGATCCGATCAATATGCAAGACTTATTGAAAAAAGGTCCAGACAATAAAGTCGAAGAGTTACGACTGGAAATTTATGACGCAGTCAACAAACTTGGTATCGGCGCACAAGGCCTTGGTGGTGTGACTACCGTTCTTGATGTCAAAATCAAAGACTGGCCAACACACGCTGCATCAAAACCTGTGGCGATGATTCCAAACTGTGCGGCGACACGTCACATACACTTCACATTAGACGGTTCTGGTCCTGCTATGCTAGCCCCACCGTCTATCGAAGATTGGCCGGATATGGAATACGAAGCATCAGCCGATGCTAAGCGTGTCGATATGGACAACGTAACGCCTGAAGAAGTTGCCAGCTGGAAACCGGGCGATGTGCTATTGCTGAACGGTAAAATTTTAACCGGTCGTGATGCTGCACATAAAAAGATTAAAGATTTATTAGATTCTGGTGAAGGCTTACCAGAAGGCCTGGATTTCAAGAATCGTTTTATTTACTACGTTGGTCCGGTGGATGCGGTGCGCGACGAAGCGGTAGGTCCGGCAGGCCCAACGACTGCAACGCGTATGGATAAGTTTACCGAGATGATGCTGGATAAAACCGGCCTGCTTGGCATGATCGGTAAAGCCGAACGTGGTGACGAAGCCATCGAAGCTATTAAGAAACATAAATCGGTCTACCTGATGGCGACAGGCGGTGCTGCTTATCTGGTGTCTAAAGCGATTAAGAGCTCACGCGTTGTTGCGTTCCCTGAACTGGGAATGGAAGCGGTGTATGAGTTTGAGGTTGAAGATATGCCGGTGACTGTGGCGGTGGATTCTGGTGGTGAGTCAGTCCATAAGACTGGGCCGCAAGTTTGGAAAGTTAAGCTGGCAAGCTAAATTTAGCTTTGGCTACTGCGCTTGGAAATACTGCGTTAAAAATTAAAATTTAGATTTGTCATTTACTGTTAGTAAACTCCGCTTCTAAATTTGATTTTTTTGCCTTGTCTTTCCAGCGCTCGCTACGCCAAAGGTGAAATACTTGTCATTCTGGGCTTGAAACGGAATCTAGAAAATTGGTAGTGCTCCAAGAAGAGTTACAAATTAAAGAAGGCAAAGAATTATGAGTGCAGGTTTAAAATTAAGAAAGGCGGTTGAAGAGAACAATCCGCTACAGGTGATGGGTACGATTACAGCATACGCGGCGCGTATGGCAGAGCAGGTTGGTCATAAGGCGGTTTACCTATCAGGTGGCGGCGTTGCTGCCAACTCTCTGGGTATGCCTGATCTAGGTATTTCTACAGCAGAAGACCTATTAGTTGACATACGTCGTATCACTGACGTTTGTAGTCTGCCATTATTAGTGGATATCGATACCGGTTTCGGTGGTGCTTTTAACATCGCTCGTACCACGCGTTCCTTGATTAAAGCGGGTGCCGCGGGTTTCCACATGGAAGACCAGGTAGCTGCCAAGCGTTGTGGCCACCGTCCGAACAAAGAAATCGTCAGCCAGCAGGAAATGGTTGATCGCATTAAAGCGGCAGTCGATGCGCGTACTGATGAAAACTTCGTGATTATGGCACGAACGGACGCTTTAGGTGTCGAAGGTATGCAGTCGGCGATTGATCGTTCTAACGCCTGTCTAGAAGCCGGTGCGGATATGATTTTCCCGGAAGCAATGAGCAAGCTGGAAGATTATAAATATTTCCGTGAGCACGTGAATGCTCCAATTTTGGCGAACATCACTGAGTTCGGCCAAACGCCATTATTCTCATGCGAAGAATTAGGCGAGCAGGGCGTTGATATCGTGTTGTATTGCTGTGGTGCTTATCGTGCCATGAATAAAGCAGCAGAAACGTTTTATAGAGATGTTCTTGAGAAAGGCCATCAGCGTGACGTGGTAGAAATTATGCAGACGCGTGAAGAGCTGTATAACTACCTTGGCTACCATGAATATGAGCAGAAGCTGGATCAGCTTTTTGCCGAAGGTAAAGAAAAGTAATAACAGAAAATGATTATCAAGGCCGCAAGTAAGCGGCCTGATTGCAGAGAATTTAAATTTTAAAACAGGAGTAGATAGTATGAGTGAGTCAGTTTTACCAAAACCAAAAAAGTCGGTCGCCTTATCAGGTGTACCAGCAGGTAATACTGCCCTGTGTACGGTAGGTCGTAGCGGAAACGATTTACACTACCGTGGCTACGATATTTTGGATCTAGCAGAAACGTGTGAGTTTGAAGAAGTTGCTCACTTGCTAATCCACGGCAAACTACCAACCGTAGCAGAGCTTAAAAACTACAAGCGTAAGTTACAGGCGCTTCGTGGTTTACCAGCACTAGTACAGGATGCGCTTGAGCTAATTCCTGCTAATGCCCATCCAATGGACGTCCTTCGCACAGGTTGTTCAATTTTAGGTACAGTTCTTCCTGAACGTGAAAGCCAGCCGCTAAACGAAGCAAAAGATATCGCGGATCGCTTGATGGCGTCATTCCCGTCAATGCTTCTTTACTGGTATCACTTCTCGCACAATGGCGTGGCGATTGATCTGGAAACTGATGAAGAATCTATCGCTGGTCATTTCCTTCACCTGTTACACGGTGAGCCATGCCCAGATTCATGGGTGCGTGCGATGCAGATTTCATTGAACCTATATGCAGAGCATGAGTTTAATGCTTCAACCTTTACCAGCCGCGTCATCACAGGTACAGGTTCTGATATGTACTCAGCAATCTGTGGTGGTATCGGCGCATTGCGTGGTCCTAAGCACGGTGGTGCTAACGAAGTGGCGCTAGACATCCAGATGCGTTACGACAACCCGGACCAGGCGGAAGCTGATATTAAAGAGCGAATCGCTCGCAAAGAAATCGTGATTGGTTTCGGTCACCCGGTTTATACAACGGGCGATCCTCGTAACAAAGTGATCAAAGAAGTAGCGAAAGAATTGTCTGTGGAGCAGGGCGACACTAACTTGTTCAACATTGCAGAGCGTCTAGAAACAGTGATGTGGGACGAGAAGAAAATGTTCCCTAACCTGGACTGGTTCTCAGCAGTGTCTTACAACAAGATGGGTATCCCAACATCAATGTTCACGCCAATCTTTGTAATGTCACGTATCGCTGGTTGGTCTGCACACGTAATGGAACAGCGTCAGGACGGTAAGATTATTCGTCCGAGCGCGAACTATACGGGGCCTGAGCCGCGTGAGTTTGTTGAGATCGACAAACGTTAATATCATGACTGGCCTTTGGCGTCGATAATTTTGTTAAAAGTTCACTTGAAATCCTCAATTACCTGTTAGGTAACCTCCGGTTTCTCGTGAACTTTTGCCGCATTCTCAACGCCAAATATACAGTCTTTGAGTTTTTAGTGAAAATTTAAGGCTAAAAAATCATTTTAATGAAATTGGTTACGTCATTCCCGCGAAGGCGGGAATCTCTGGAGCCAAGCAACATTAAAAGATTCCCGCCTTCGCGGGAATGACTCTGATACAAGGAGTCATTCTGAGGTAATTCAGGAGCTTTTATAGGTTGGGTTAGAGGCTTTGAGCCTCGTAACCCAACAATTTGCCAGACTTTTATATTGCCGAGTGACATTAATTCTTTATGCTTTTTTATTGAAGGCATTACAAACACGAAGAGACCACATTTTAAGAGATGAATACGAACTATAGAAAAAAACTTGAAGGTACTGACTTAGATTATTTCGACACGCGTCAGGCGGTCGAAGACATTCAAGAAGGTGCTTATGACAAACTTCCATACACCTCGAAAGTTCTGGCTGAGAATTTAGTTCGCCGTTGTGATCCTGAATCATTAACGGATAGCTTAAAGCAGCTGATCGAACGAAAGCGTGATTTGGATTTTCCATGGTTCCCGGCGCGCGTTGTGTGCCACGATATTCTTGGTCAAACCGCGTTTGTTGACTTAGCCGGTCTACGTGATGCTATCGCAGAAGGTGGCGGCGATCCTGCGCAGGTAAACCCGGTCGTTCCTACTCAGTTGATTGTAGATCACTCGTTAGCCGTAGAGCATGGTGGTTTTGAGAAAGATGCTTTCGAAAAAAACCGCGCGATCGAAGAGCGTCGAAACGAAGATCGTTTCCACTTCATTAACTGGTGTAAAACAGCGTTCAAAAATGTCAACGTTGTACCACCGGGTAACGGTATCATGCACCAGATCAACCTGGAGCGTATGTCACCAGTGATTCAGGCTCGAGATGGCGTTGCTTTCCCAGATACTCTTGTTGGTACTGACAGCCACACGCCAATGGTTGATGCGCTCGGTGTTATCGCTGTAGGTGTTGGTGGTCTAGAAGCGGAAAGTGTGATGCTGGGTCGTGCGTCTTACATGCGTCTTCCGGACATCGTTGGTGTTGAACTAACAGGTAAACCGCAACCGGGCATAACCGGCACAGATATCGTATTAGCCATTACTGAATTCCTACGTAATGAACGTGTAGTTTCTGCGTATCTTGAGTTCTTCGGTGAAGGTGCTGCACACCTGACGTTGGGTGACCGTGCGACGATTTCCAACATGACACCAGAATATGGTGCAACTGCTGGTATGTTCTACATTGACCAGCAAACGATTGATTACTTAAAACTAACTGGCCGTGACGATGAGCAGGTTAAGTTAGTCGAGCAGTATGCAAAAGAAACTGGCTTGTGGGCTGATGGTTTAACTAAAGCAGAATACGAACGTGTACTGACTTTTGATCTGTCTTCAGTAGGCCGCAATATCGCAGGCCCTTCAAATCCTCATGCACGGGTTTCTACAACAGACTTGGCGAGCAAAGGTATCGCTAAGCACGTTGAAACGGAAGAAGGCAAAATGCCGGATGGCGCCTGTATTATTGCAGCGATTACCAGCTGTACCAATACCAGTAACCCTCGCAACATGATTGCTGCTGGTATTATTGCACGTAACGCCAATAAGCTTGGCTTACAGCGTAAGCCATGGGTAAAAACGTCTTTGGCTCCCGGCTCAAAGGCGGTAACGGCTTATCTGGAAGAATCAAAACTGCTTCCAGAAATGGAAAAGCTTGGCTTTGGTGTCGTTGGTTATGCCTGTACGTCTTGTAACGGCATGAGCGGTGCGCTGGATCCAAAAATTAAGCAGGAAATCGAAGAGCGTGACTTATATTCGACTGCCGTGTTGTCGGGCAACCGTAACTTTGACGGTCGTATTCACCCCCACGCTGACCAGGCGTTCCTGGCATCGCCGCCATTAGTTGTGGCTTATGCTATCGCTGGTACTATTCGTTTTGATATCGAGAAAGATGTGTTGGGTACGGATAAAGACGGAAACCCAGTGACCTTGAAAGACATCTGGCCAACCGATGAAGAGATTGATGAAATTATTTCCGAGAGCGTAAAACCACAGCAGTTCCGTGACGTTTACGAGCCGATGTTCAATGTTAAAGTTGATATGGGCGATAAAACGGACCCATTGTATGACTGGCGTCCAATGAGTACCTACATTCGTCGTCCTCCGTATTGGGAAGGCGCATTGGCTGGCGAACGTTCGATGAAAGATATGCGTCCATTGGCTGTATTGGGCGACAACATCACAACCGATCACCTGTCGCCATCGAATGCCATCCAGAAATCGAGTGCAGCGGGTGCTTACCTCGATAAGATGGGCGTACCGGAAGAAGACTATAACTCATACGCCACTCACCGAGGTGATCACCTGACGGCACAACGTGCAACTTTTGCTAACCCGAAATTGTTGAACGAAATGGTTCGAAATGAAGACGGTAGCGTTAAGCAGGGTTCATTGGCGCGTCTTGAGCCGGAAGGTAAAGAAATGCGCATGTGGGAAACCATTGAAACCTACATGGAGCGCAAACAGCCGTTAATCATTATTGCCGGTGCTGACTATGGACAGGGTTCTTCACGTGACTGGGCAGCGAAAGGTGTTCGTCTGGCGGGTGTTCAGGTGATTGCTGCCGAAGGCTTTGAGCGTATCCACCGTACCAACCTAATCGGTATGGGCGTGTTACCGCTTCAGTTCGAAGAGGGCACAACGCGTAAAACTCTAAATATCGACGGTACTGAAACGTATGACGTTGAAGGCGAGATTGCACCGGGCGCGACGATGACTCTGGTGATTAAGCGTAAAGACGGCGAACGCGTAGAAGTACCTATGATTTGTCGTCTGGATACAGCGGAAGAAGTTTCTATTTATTCAGCGGGCGGTGTACTTCAACGTTTCGCTCAGGACTTCCTGGCCGCTAGCTAAAATAATAAAGCACATCATCCCCACGACAGTGGGGATTTTTTGATTAATTAAAGGCAAAACAATGTCAAAAACGTTTCCTCCTCAAATCAAAATTCCAGCCACTTACATGCGCGGCGGAACCAGTAAGGGTGTTTTCTTTAACCTGACTGATCTGCCGAAAGAAGCACAGGTTCCGGGTCCTGCTCGTGATGCGTTGTTACTCCGTGTGATCGGTAGTCCCGATCCTTACGGCAAGCATACCGACGGCATGGGCGGCGCTACTTCAAGCACCAGTAAAACCGTGATTCTGTCAAAGAGCGAAATGGCTGGTCATGATGTCAATTATCTATTCGGTCAGGTCTCGATTGATAAACCGTTTATCGACTGGAGTGGTAACTGCGGCAACTTAACTGCGGCAGTGGGTTCCTTCGCTATCAACAGCGGCCTGGTTGATGCTGAACGTATTCCTGAGAACGGCCATGCTGAAGTTCGAATCTGGCAGGCAAATATCGAAAAAACGATTATCGCTCATGTACCGATTACTAATGGTCAGGTACAAGAAACTGGCAACTTTATTCTCGACGGCGTCACCTTCCCGGCGGCAGAAGTTCAGGTGGACTTTATAGATCCGGCAGGAGAAGGCTCTATGTTCCCGACGGGTAATCTGGTCGACGAATTAGAAGTACCCGGAATTGGTACTTTTAAAGCAACCATGATTACCGCAGGTATTCCAACGATTTTCTTGAATGCCGACGAAATCAACTTTAATGGCAAAACCTATAACGGCACAGAGTTACAGGAGGCCATCAATAGTGATGCTGATGCGCTTATTATGTTCGAAACGATTCGAGCCTATGGTGCTTTAAAGATGGGTCTTATAGAAAGCTTGGAAGAAGCCGCCGACCGTCAACACACACCGAAAGTCGCTTTCGTTGCCAAGCCTGCCGATTATGTATCGTCTAGTGGCAAAAACATCAGCTCCAGCGATATCGATCTTAACGTACGCGCACTGTCCATGGGTAAGCTTCACCACGCCATGATGGGAACAGCCGCTGTAGCCATCGCAACCGCGTCGACTATTCCAGGAACAGTAGTAAATCTGGCAGCCGGTGGCGGTGATCGTCAGAGCGTTGTGTTCGGACATCCTTCAGGTACTTTAAAAGTAGGCGCTGAAACCGAGCTTAAAAACGATCAATGGATAGCTAAAAAAGTATTCATGAGCAGAAGCGCACGAGTGCTAATGGAAGGCTGGGTAAGAGTGCCGGCTGATAACTAAAAACTGTAATTAATAAAAATATAACTCTAAGCGAGTATTCTAACCAATAGTGGCTGCGAGTTGTTTTATCTGTTTTAAATAAGGAAATGTAATGATAAAGAAAACCGCAGCCATAGTTGTTGGTACATGTCTGTTAACCGCTTGTGTCGAAGAGCCTCCATATTCTGAGAAGATATCAGACTGTATAACGGAAGTTCATGAAGCCTCAAAAAAGACTTTTAAAATCAACTATACTTCTAATCCAGTACAGGAGTGTTTCGATAAAAATGTCATAGGGGATTCCTTTTCTCCACTAGTCATTGCGTCCGGTAGTAAAAAGATAGACCTGAGTAAAATTAAAAAGCCAATTTATTTGCATACTTTTTCAGATTCTTTGGGCCAGTCTCTGAGGGAAAAAGAGTACATCAATGATATGGCTGAAAAGTACTCGGATGAAATTAAGTTTATTGTCTTACATAAACAAGCACCGTACGCATCAGGAATGATGGAACAGAAATTTCCAAAACTATACGGCCCGTTTAATGACAATATAACTGTAATTAGTGTAACCGAAGATAATACAACTGATTTAGAGGGTGGCTACGGGGAACTTATTTCGGGTGTTAGGAACATCAGCTATCCAACAACTTACTACCTTTCTGCCGATAAGAAAATCGTAAAGGTTACCAGTCTGGAAGAGGTGATGGTCCAAACCAATATTATCTATATGGATAATAATCGGCATTTATCGGATCAAGAGCTAAGTAAACTTAGTTTTTATGCTCGCGTTCCTAAGCTAATTGATGAGTTATTGTCTGAAGGTAAAGAAAATAAAAAAGACACTCAGGTATCAGAGTAAATTAACAATTGAAATAAGTCGCTCCATTTAATAATACTTAAAAGTTTATTGATTAAAATCTCATATCATAAAAGCCGCATTGTTTTGCGGCTTTCTTTGTGGGAGTATGACCCAAAATAAAAATGTACTAAGGGAATAAAATGAATAATAAACTCTGTAAATTGCTTTTGGTCTTTATAGCTTTTACATTTTGTGAGCTAAGTAGTGCGGGAACTATAGAAGAAGAAATAAAGGAAATTAAATCACTCATCGACCAAGATAATATATCCGAAAGAAAATATACTCAGGTAAAGCAGAAATTAGATGCTATTAGTGATACTGCTGCAGATAACCCAAGGTACTGGGTACAAAAAGCTCGCTATGAATTAGGCTGCGGTTTCTATTCTCCACAATGTGAAAAAAAAGGAATGTGGGAAAGAGCCTTAAAGGATATTAATACTGCAAAAAAGATAGCTCCAAATGATATTGAGGTCTTAAGCTTATCAGGCCATGTATTAAGAAACCTTAAACGTTACGATAAAGCTATAACAGATCTAGAAAAAGCGTTATCTATTGATAGCTCGCACGCCTGGGCTAATTTAAATTATGCTGCCACAATAGATGATATGGCTTACGGCATGGGAGTGAAGTTTAATGATGATGAATTTATGGAACGCAGGTACCAAAAGCTTTCTAAGGGGCTTAATTCTTTAAAAGTGGTACTAGAAGGTGATTACGCCGATAGGGAAAAAAAAGCAGCTATCTTTAAATGTGACAAATTAGCTAACTGGATGAGGTTAGAAGATAGATTATATTGCCATAAAGTTGTAATTGAGCTTGATCATTTTGATAACTTGAAAGAAAAAGCATGGGCCAACGGTAATTATTCACTTCAATTATTAAAAGCTGAAAAGTACAGTGAAGCCAAAGAATATGCAGAAAATGCTATTGCCTTAATGGACTATCCCATTGCTAGATTAATGCTATCGGCTTCATATTTAGGGTTATGGTATGAGGGAGGCTATCAGGATGAGACTCTTTTTGATAAAGCCTATGAAACTTATGAGAGGAATGAGCTGGATCCTATTTTTGAGCTCTCTGCACGAATGGATGATATTCAATTCTTTAAAAAGCTTCAAGAAAAAGGAGTAGATTTGAATGGATACGATAGTTATGGTTCAACGCTCTTATCAAAGTCACTTATATATAATCACGAACTAAAAGAAAAAAACTATGAAAGAGTTGAGGGGTTTGTGACTGAACTCAATTTAAAAATAGATCAACCTTTTTACGTTAGAAGTTACTCCCAAAAAGAGTACAGAGTAACAAATGCTATTGAGTCACTAGAAAAAAGAATAGACTCTATGCTTAAGGTCAAATACAAGCACAGAGATAACACAAAGCTTTCGCATCTAAGAGATATCAAATATTTTTTAATGCGTCACCAAACACAGCAGGAAAATGAAAAGTCAAAGCCATTTTTTTCACCCTTTACAGATTTTCACTACTTAATCATGGGTATTTTGTTTGGATTGTTAGGAGTGCTCGCTGTCTTTTTAAAGTACCGAACTAAGAAAAAATAATATTAATATGAAAAAATATAGCTTGATTCTTTTGTTAATATTAATCATGGGATGCCAGTCGCTTCCCACTGGTGAGGTTACGCATAGCTGGTTATTCGTTGATGATGGTCAGTATAACGTTGAGGATAACCAGTTTAATATTACGGTCGTTTACGATGAACAGCAGCGGTATTACCGAGTAGGGGCTCATGATAGCTGGGGCACTAAACAGCTTGAAAGTCGTTTAATCGATGTCTCAGTTATGCTTGATGATGATATTAATAAGATAACTGTCGATGCCGATTTTCAGCAAGATTCAGCGAGTGGCTTAACCGTCCCTAAGCATTCCTCTTCAAAAGACATTTGTGCGAACCAAAAGGGATTAGCTTTAAATCAATTGCCTGAGAACCAGGAAACTTATCAGTATCATATGACTGTCTGTTTCGATTCTCTCGTTGTTACGGATAAAACCGAAGACGCGCAATGCGTTATTGATCTAGTTGCTCTTAATAAAGACTTTATCCAGCTCGATGCGAGTAATGCCAAACCGCTAGCGACTTATTTCAATTATTCTCTACAGGATAAAGACGGTTCTGTGCTGTTATGGAAACATAACTATGGTGATTTTAGCGGTAAAGACTCTATCGATATTTACCATCCGAGTTGTTCGCATAGCTCTGATAAGATTGCTACTCATAATAATAGAACTCATAAGAAAACGGTTAGCATTAAAGAGCTTGGGCCTCGTTTAAGTCTCTCCATGAGTCACTACGGTACGCCAACCATTCTTGCCAATAACAACAATCAAAATTATCAGCGCATAATAAGCCTGTCCGGAGATGTTCTAAGAGACCAGTTGCAACGAAATAACAAAGGCTGGAAGACATTATTCCTTCCAGATGAACATTTACTGTACGAATTTGATATTGAGTATGGTGATGACTTTAATAAAGCAGGTAAAGAGCTTCAGTTTGATCTGATCATTACTCGATATAATTACGCTAAAAACAATGTGGAAGTACGTAGAATAACAGTCGAACAGCCTAGTTTTAATCAGTAGAAGAGTTAGCTCAAATAAGTTACTGCTGTTTATATCTATCCCAAAGACTTTTGTCCTTCATACAACTTATCGCCTTATCGATAGCGTCGAATATGTCGACACCGATATCTTTTGAGATGCTATCGACTAACACTTCCGATTGTTCAAGGTAATCTTTAATTTTCTGAGTCTGTGATTTCCCTTCTGATGTCAGAGAGTAGAGCGTCCGTCGTTTATCTTCTGGATCTGGGCTTTGTTGAATCAGGTCGAGCTTAATCAGTTTAGGTAGTTTCTGTTTGACCAGCTGGTGCGACTGCTGCAATTGACGTGCTATGTCCGCCAGCGAGGCCTGGCCTAGTTCTGATAGTGTGAGCAGGGTAGAGCAGGACTTGATAGGTACAATAATGCCGAGGCTATCAAATATCGGCTGGGTTTGTTGTTCAATCAGGTTGCTCAGATCTTCTGCGCGTTTACCTAATAATGCTTTACCGTTCATACTGCTCTCTATAGTTTGCTTTAAGAAATTATTTGTAACTTCTTTTAAAAAAGAATCGATTGACTCTATTTCAGAAACAAAGGTAACATGTTGCGCAATATGTTGCAATTAATATAGATTAGCTTTAACTAGCTTGGATAAAAGGATTAACGCCAATGAACAGACGATCTTTTCTAACGAATTCAGCCATGGCTGCGGCGGCAGTGGGCTTAAAGCTAAGCTCTGGCAGCGTGTTAGCGGCATCAACAAACGCAGCCATGATTTCCCGCGAGCAGTACAATAAATGGTTTGTGTTTGATGGACTCGGCGTGCTGTACGACATCAATGATCCGGCGGGGAGTATTCAGGATGACTGGCGCATGTCGGATCGTTTACGAAGTGATTTACTGAAAAGTGGTCTAGATTGTTACCGGCAGACCACAGGAGCGCCTTTCCCAGCATATCCAGGCGATGATATCTTCGAATCCAGTGTGAGCATGCTTAGCCAGCATCAGAAGCTGATTGACGCTAATTCAGACGTACTGATGCTGGTTAGAACCTTCAACGATATTGAACAGGCGAAAAAAGATAACAAAATAGCAGTAACCCTCGGTTTCCAGAACAGCCATGTTTTAGGTGATAACCTGGATAACGTTGACACCTTTAAGAACCTTGGCGTGCTCACCATGCAGCTTACTTATAATGGCCAGAACCAGATCGGCGGTGGGGCTAACGTCAGCCAACGATTACCGCTAACGGAATTTGGTCATAAGGTGGTTGAAAAGATGAACGAAACCAATGTACTGATCGATCTCAGTCATAGCGGCGAGCGCACCTGTCTCGAAGCTATTGCTGCGAGTAAAACACCCCTTACCATTAGTCATAGTGGATGCCGTGCTCTGGTCGATTTGCCGCGTAATAAAACCGATAAAGAGATGCGCCTGCTTGCTGATAAAGGCGGGCTATTTGGTCTCTACTTTATGCCGTTTCTTGCATCGGACAGTAAAGCCAACTCGGATCATCTGGTAGCACACATCGAACATGCGATTAACGTCTGTGGTGAAGATCATGTATCGATCGGAACCGACGGCGGCTATACGGGAATCGACGACATGGAGAAGGTTCGAAAAGACACCGACAAAATGACTCAGCACAGGATTGATAATGGCGCTGCCGCTGCCGGTGAAAAACTAGGAAACCTGAACTTTATGCCAGATATCGTCGGCCCCGATCAGTTTTACCTACTCGCCAACAAGCTTGCCGAAAGGAGACATAGCAGTACTCGAATTGAAAAAGTGTTGGGTCTGAATGCCTATAATTTGATGAAAGACGTATGGAAGTAATCTTACTTAATTAATTGATATCTAAGTCATATTTGCATTGCCTTGATGTTAAATTTGCTTTAGAAAATCGCTTGTTTATTGACCATATTTGGAGGATTATATTTTAAAGGCTGTCATGGAAGTTGGGGGTGACGGCCTTATTAATGGAGTCATCAGGAGGATGTGGGGATGTTTCGTTCTAAAGTTTCTGTTCTATTCAGTCGTTATTTCTTAGTACGGTTTTCATTTTGTAGTCTTTGTACGTTAAGCCTTTTTGCTTTAACTCTTTTCTATAGTTCCCCGTCTTATGCGGACGATGTTTTAACGTCTCAAAATTTGAAGGTCTGTAAAAGCAAGTATGCGCTATGCACTACGGCGAAGTGTACGCCGATTGATGGGACTAATGCGGTGTCTTGCGTCTGTGATGTTAAGAAGGGCTATTCGGTAGGCTCGGATGCTTGTGAGGACAAGAAGGCTGAGAAGTCAGGCGCATTAGTCTCGCGTTATTATCCGGTGAAAAGTTTTGCGGTTTGTCAGAATGATCGTGAGTGGGCTTACTGTCTGGATGCGCCTTGTATGATCGATAAGAAAACCGGTAAGGCAAATTGTACCTGCTCAACTCGTAAGGGTGGCGACATGTACGTTATTACGACGGATAAGTACACACCGGATACCTGCACGACCGATATTATTTCTTCGGCCACGGTGAGCTCGATTATGGAAGTCACCGAGTTTCTAAAGTCGTCTGAGGAACTGCCACCCAAAGATTTTAAAATTCTGAATAAAATAGATAAGTAAACCAAAAAGATAATAGGACACCTATAGCAATGGAGGGAGTTATGTTTCGTAATGTCTTAATAATTATGTGCTGTGCTCTGATATTTTCCTGTGAGCGGTATGAAGAACCAGCCGTAGAGAAAAGCAAGGAACAGCAAAGCAAGGTTTCTGAGGTGGGGAGCATGACTGTGGAAGACGAGCTTGCAGTCAAAAGCAATGGCTATATCCCATTCCCGGATGGTTATGGTTACATGCAGGATTTAAAGCTGCTTCAGAAGGCCACGGATGAGGGTAATCGTGATTATATTCGACAGCATGCCTGGGCCTTGTTCGCCGGTATTATGCAGCCTTCTAAAGAATTGGGCTGGCCTCTCTGGTATAGCTGGCCAAATACCCACGGAGCGTTTCAGGATTCGAATCCTCAGCCCGTTGGTGAAAAGGTTAGAGCTAAAACCAGAAAGTCACACTCGACGATTATTCAAAATAATCTGGCCAATGCACCCGACGTTGATACCAAGGCGCCCATTTACGATATTCCCGAAGCAGTTTCAAAGCAATATCCAGATGCTATCTGCCACGATAAGAAAGGTAACCCGACTATCTGCGATGGCCCGCACTTCGTTAACAATGGCGATATTCTGATCCCGACGGAGTCGTTGAGTATGACGGCGATGAAGGAGATTCGTAACGACAAACTCTATCTCCAGTCTACGCTCGACAAAAAGCACGCAGATAAAGTTACGATGCTGGATCTGGATAAGAAGTGGATTGTGACCAAGCATATGTATTGGCCAGTAAAAGCAGAGGGCCTGACCGGGATTCCCGTCTGGAAAAATAACTTTCCAGTGACCTTTACCGGATATGCGGGGTACGAATACTGGGACACGATGGTAGCCGTTGATCCGTCAGGAACGCAGGTTGGTCAGACAGCGGATGTATCGTTCTTATATGGTGTCAAAGATAATTCGGGTAATCCTATTCCTACCGTGTCTACCGAAGCACAGGTTTACGGCCTCGACAGTTTCTACTTTCATCAGATTACCCAAGATGACTGGGATTCATTTTCCGACGCAGATAAAGCGATTCTCAGCGCTGCCAGTTACTGGGCAAATGGTCAAAGCATCGGGGTGGGCGATTATTTGGTGACGATAGCCATGCACGTTAATACCAAGGAACTGAAAAGCTGGACCATGCAAAGTGTCTGGTGGTCGGATAAACCAAACGAAGGTCAGTATGCAGGCAATAGGCCGCAACTTCCGCAAGCTCAGGGGCCATGGCAGCACTATCTATTAACCGACTCCTACGCCGTTCCAGCTAACCTAGACGGTAAAGTTGATATTGCGGTTAACCCTTATATTGAAGGCGTAATTCACCCCATTGCGACCAGCTGTCGTAACTGTCATGTTCGTGCCGGCTGGCCAACAGGTAAGGTCGCTGGAACCGCCAGTTATCAGAATCCAGATTGTCCGGGGTTGCTGGATGATATTACACCCGGCAGTGACTGTCTGAAGGGGTTAACTTTGACTGATTATCTCTGGATCATTCCCGATAGAGCGGTGGACGACACGGTCAGTAAATAGGAAATCAATCATGGCCTCATCTGAGGCCATTTTTTACCATTCTATAACTTGTCCATCCCAGGCAAAGAATTTGCCGTTATCTTCAAGGTCAGCGTTCTTTATGATTTTCATCATTTTCGAAACAGAGTAATCAGGAGAGAAGAGCTTCCCCTTAGGAACATTTTCCTGAAACGGTTTTGATAACTTGGTATCCGTGGTTCCCGGGTGCAATGCCAATATTGCGCAATGCTTAAAACGTCTCGACGATTCAATGGCCAGAGTTTTGATAATCTGGTTCAGCGCAGCCTTACTCGCTCGATAGCTATACCACCCGCCGAGATAGTTGTCGGATATACTGCCTACCCGTGCTGATAGCGAAGCGAAAATTCCTGTCGTACCAAGGCCTTTGGCACCTTTCTCCAACAGAGGAAGAAAATGTTTAGCGATCAGTGGAGTTACTATGGTATTGGCTTCAATGATTTTCTTAAACTGTTCGGCGTCGAAATCTTCTATTTTCTTCTCCGGAAAAGGCCCGCCTTCCTGATGCAGTAAACCACAGGCATTAACTATCAGCGACAGCTTATAGTTACCCTGTGATAATTGCTCCGATAGCTGAGCGAGCTGCTCCTCTTTGGTCGGATCGACTTCATAACAAATGGCGTTGGCGGCAAACTTCTTATCACAGATCTGTAAGTGCTCTATGTCACGTGAACAGACTATGATTGAGTCGTAGTTTTTTTGGCAGTAACGGGTGAAAGCCTGCCCAATGCCACCACTAGCCCCAAATATCAATGCGGTTTTCATAGCATCCATTATTGCTACAGAGTGTGAAATATTGGTGAAAGTGTTTATGTTTTGAACGATCTTTGCGGTTATGGCTTCTTCTCTCTATACTGTGTGGAGGTGTAAATCAGTCTGGAGGATTTTATGCTTGCTTATCGTTATGCATTATTTGGTGTCAACCTTATATTTAGTTTGGCTCTGATACCCACCTCGACTGTTGCTGCTGAAAAGGCGGCAGAACCTGAGTCTCTCCCCTCATTATTAACTTTCACACCGTACGAAGTTGAATGGAAAGGTCGGCCCCGAGATCCTGCTGTTGCACCTGATGGCATGGTTTGGTTCTGTGGTCAGGCTGGAAATTACATTGCCCGACTAAACCCTGATACCGGACGCATGAAACAGTTTTCCGTTCCGGAAGGCAGTCACCCGCATAACCTGATTGTAGATAGTGATGGCTTTGTCTGGTATGCCGGCAACCAAAATGGGCACATCGGTCGAATGGATCCTGAAACAGGGGATATTAAACAGTACCCCATGCCCGAAGCCATTCGTGATCCACACACTCTGGTTTTTGATAAGAACGAGAATATCTGGTTTACCGCACAGCATTCCAATGCCATAGGTCATTTGAACACGGAAACGGGAGAGGTTCGTTACGTTAAGGCAACGGAACCGCGCTCGAGACCCTATGGTATAAAGATGGATTCAAACGATCAGCCCTGGGTTGTTCTGGTAGGAACGAACAAACTGGCTACTGTGAATAAGGATGATTTTAGTTTAGAAGAAATATCAATCCCAAGAGAGGATGCACGGCCACGCCGACTAGAAATTACTTCAGACGACTCTATCTGGTATGTCGACTTTCGAGATGGGTATCTTGGCCAATATATACCAGATTCTGATTCGTTTAACGAATGGCTAACGCCAGACGGAGAGGGTAGCCAACCCTATGGAACTGCACTGGATAGCGAAGGACGATTATGGATTGGACTAACGGGTCCATACCCTAATGTTATGGTAGGTTTCGATACGGACTCAGAAGAATTTATCAGTCGCACGGTAGTGAAAAGCGGCGGTTCCGTAAGACACATGTATTTTGATCCAGAGGAAAAGGTATTTTGGTTCGGAGTCGATACCGGGTTTATTGTAAGAGCAAAGCCTCAATAAGAAGGTAAAACAACCTGTAGCTGAGAAAGATGATTGGAAGCAGAACACGATAGAGTGTTTGTATTTATTTTTAACTAAGAGGAGAATCGATGATGTGCTTTAAGCATTATAGGTCAATTTTAATGTCAGTCTTGTTGGGGACAGCACTGCTGGGTTGTGATCAGGGCTCTGATTCTGAGGCTGAAAAAGGGAATGTTGTGGTTAAGGCTGATTCAGAACAAGCCAATGAAGTCGCTGAGTCCAAACCGGAGCCAGAACCTAAACCAGAACCTGAGCCAAAGGATGATGGAGTTGTTAACGTTACTACCACCGACTTCAAAATTAATGCGCCAGCTGAAATCAAAAAGGGATGGACGACTTTTCGCTTTAAGAATGAAGGGAAGCAGGTTCACTTTGTGGCTATTTATCGACTTGTCGATGGTAAAACGTTAGAAGACCAGCTAACCGAGGTGGCCCCTGCGTTTGATCCTCTAATGGAAGGCTTGCGAAGCGGAGAGCTTACCAAAGCAGATATCGGGCCTTTTTTCGAGGAGAATATTCCTGAGTGGGGACTTCAAATGAAATGGAGCGGAGGCGCTGCATTGTTATCCCCCGGCAACAGCACCGAGTCGACTTTTTTAATCGATGAAGCCGGAACTTACCTGGTTGAGTGTTATGTAAAAGCTCCAAATGGGCAGTGGCATACTCTGATGGGAATGTTGCAACAGGTTAATGTGGTCGATGAAGAAAACGATGCTGTCGAGCCTTCAGCAGACTATGAAGTCGTCGTTTCTAATGCTGGGGTTGTGGGCCCGGATACGCTTCCAGCCGGACAGCACAGTATCAAAGTTGTTATGCAGGAAGATCCGGAAGGCTTTTTTATTCCTTATGATTTGAATTTAGCAAAAATTGGTGACGATACCGATCTGGAAAAGCTGTATTACTGGATGGACTGGACCAATGTTGGTGGCTTAAGAGCACCTGCACCAGTTGAATTTATTGGTGGTCTGGAGCATACCTATGGTGGTGGGCATGGCTACGTCAATGTCAATTTAGAGCCTGGCCGCTACATATGGATATCAGAACTGAATGCAGCCAAGATCAATAAGGTCTTTACCGTGGAGTAACGGGTCACTCCGTTTTTTCTTTCCACCAATCCTTTAGTTGATACCACCAGTAGCTTAATTGAGCTGCTGGTGGCCCAAACATACCGCCGTTCCATGGGAGCCCCCAGGGTTCAAACTTTTTATAGTCTTCATTTTCTTTTGTAATAGCGGCAGCAACGATTTCACCTGCTGCTGTCGTTGGCGCCACGCCGTGACCACCGAAACCAATGTTGTACCAGACGTTGGGAGCTACCTGTCCAATCTGTGCCATATGATGACGTGCATAGGCCATAAATCCCTGCCAGTCATACTCCACTCTGACTCCCTCTAATTGGGGATAGACTTTTAGCATATCCTGCTGAAGGATGTGCTTGAGATTTTTAGGTTTATTGGTCTTGGTATGAATCCGACCACCCCAAAGAATACGTGTATCTTTCAGGGGCCGATAATAGTCGAAGGCAAAGCGAGTGTCGTAAACCGCTGACTGGGTATTTATTGACTCCTTCAGCTTGTCGCCAAGAGGCTCTGTAGTCATGACATAGGTTGCTATCGGAAGGATAGAGTTTGATACTGGCTTGAACAAATTACCGAGATAGCCGCCACCGCAGAGAACAATGTTTTTGCATTGAATATCACCTTGAGCCGTTTTTACTTTTCTAACGGCTTGTTCATATTTAATATCCGTTACTTCGCAGTTTTCATAGATTCGAACTCCTTGCTTAATTAATTCTCTGGCGATGCCAAGAGCGTAATTAAGAGGGTGGAAGTGCATGGCGCTAGGTTCGAATAATCCACCATGATATCTGTCTGTTTGTAATTGTTCTCTCAGCGCTTCGGGAGATATATATTCCCATTTAACGCCCAGGTTGTTATTCATGAACGACTGCTCATCATTGAGTAGCTTCTGGTCCTTAAACCAGTTAGCCCATATGACGCCTTTATCAACCAGATCGCAATCGATGGTATATTGGACCACACGGCGTCGGATAAGATTGACTGCTGTCTGGGTAAACTGGTACAACTCTTTTGCTCGCTCTGAACCTACCTGCTTTATAAGTTTGTGAGGGCTAAGAGAGTAACCACCAAAAACCAGTCCACCATTGCGTCCTGAGCACCCAAATCCAATACCATTTTTTTCGATTATAGCGACACTTTTGTGCCCACGTTCGACCAGCCCAAGTGCCGTCATCAATCCAGCGTAGCCACCGCCAATAATGCAGGTCTCTACCTCCTTGTTAGGGTTAAGACTGTGAGTGTCTAAATCGAGTTTTTTTGTTGCAGCGTAATAAGTGTTTGGATACTTACCTGTCATGGCCTGATGATTTGTTTTAGTTTGTTAAGCATTGTGTATGATTTTTAAACAAGTTGAAAGTCAGTTTGTAATTAATAAGAATTTTACGGTATTCAATTACAGTAAAACTGTTTTGCTTTTAGCTTGAATCAATAGCGAGCAGATCTTATGGTGGGGTTATAACTTTTGAGCGATAGGTGAGCTTATGTCGAGTAATGTTGAATCAAACGTGAGACCGCAACCTGATGAAGAACTTGTAGCGATAGCAGAGTATGTCGCTGACTATGTTGTTGATAGCGAAGAAGCAATGGAAACAGCACGATATTGCTTGATGGACACGCTGGGGTGTGGACTATTAGCTTTACGTTATCCCGAATGCACAAAGCACCTTGGCCCAATCGTCCCCAACACTTTGGTTCCCAATGGAGCAAGGGTTCCCGGAACTCAGTTTGAGATGGACCCAATAAAAGCAGCTTTTGATATTGGCTGTATGATCCGTTGGCTGGACTTTAACGATACCTGGCTGGCAGCCGAGTGGGGGCACCCGTCTGATAACCTCGGAGCAATCTTAGCCGTAGCTGATTTTTTAAGTCGGCAGTCGGTTGCAGAAGGACATAAGCCGTTAACCATGCAGGTCGTATTAGAGGCGATGGTTAAGGCTCATGAGATTCAGGGTGTGCTGGCATTAGATAATAGTTTTAATCGCGTTGGACTGGATCATGTGATTTTAGTAAAGGTCGCGTCCACGGCTGTGGTCACTCATATGATGGGTGGGGACAAGGAAGATATTATTGATGCTGTGTCACAGGCTTTTGTTGACGGTCAATCACTTCGTACCTACAGACATTCGCCTAACGCAGGTTCTCGAAAGTCCTGGGCGGCAGGTGATGCCACTTCAAGGGCTGTTCGTCTGGCCATGATCACTTTAACTGGTGAAATGGGGTATCCCGGAGCATTAACCGCTAAACAGTGGGGCTTCTATGACGTTTCCTTTAAAGGTAAACCATTTTCTTTCCAAAGAGACTACGGTAGCTATGTCATGGAAAATATTCTGTTTAAGATTTCCTATCCAGCAGAGTTCCATGGACAAACTGCAGTTGAAGCAGCTACGGAGCTGCATAAAGAAGTCTCAAATAAAATCAAGGATATCGAGCGAATCGAGCTAACTACGCACGAATCAGCAATCCGAATTATTTCGAAGGAAGGTGAGCTTTACAACCCAGCCGATCGAGATCATTGTATTCAATATATGATCGCCTGTGGTTTGTTGTTTGGCGATTTAACTGCAGAACATTATGAAGATGACGTCGCAGCAGATGAGCGTATTGATGAGCTACGAAATAAAATTGAAGTGCAGGAAAATAAGCAATGGTCTGAAGATTATCATGACCCTTCAAAGCGAAGCATCGCCAATGCAGTTCAGGTATTTTTCAAGGATGGTTCTGCTACGGATAAGATCACTGTGGAATATCCGTTAGGACATAGACGCCGCCGGGAAGAGGGTATACCTGTTCTTATCAATAAGTTTAAAAAGAATGTGATGACCCGTTTCCCGAAAAGGCATGCTGACGATATTATTAATCTGCTGATGAACCCTAAACGGTTAAACAATACTCCGGTACATGAATTTATGTCTCTGATGATGATATAAACTTATTAGTTTTCACGGGGAATTGATGGGTTATTTTCTATGCTGGGGTAAACCTTGAGTATTTAAAAACGACATGTATTTAAATTCGAAAAATATTGAAGAGCTGGAAAGGAAGTACCGATTAAATCTGATTAATAGCATTACCGGAATTAAACCGGCCAATTTGATTGGTACTATCTCGGCTGATGGTGTTCAAAACGTCGCAATATTCAGTTCGGTAGTTCACTTAGGAAGTAACCCGCCATTGCTTGGGATGATTGTTCGTCCCGATGATGATGTACCCCGTAATACGTTTGATAATTTACGTGAAACAGGGTGTTATACCATCAACCACATTCCCAAAGAGGTGGTCAAGCAGGCACATTATACCTCTGCAAAGTTCCCTGAGGATGTCTCAGAGTTTGAGCGTTGTGGATTAACATCCTTTTTCATTGATGATTTTAAGGCGCCATTTGTAGAAGAGTCGCCCATCAAAATAGGAATGGAGTTTAAACAGGATATACCGATCGAGCTTAATGGCACACATTTGGTGATTGGGGAGATCAAAATGATATTAGCTCCCGACGATGCTATAGACGAAAGAGGGTATATTGATCTCGAAAGCTTCAATCACGTAGGGATTGCGGGGTTGAATCAATACTATTCTTTTCAGAAGGAAGCTGAGTTTCCCTATGTCAGGCTTAATGAAGTTCCAGAGGATTTATAGGAACTACCGTAATTGACTATCCTTACTGCCACGGCGGTTGATGCTGGAAGCGGCACTCTTTTCCTCTTCCTGCTCTGCCTGACAGGTGATACAGAGACGTACCCCCGGAATGGCCTTGCGGCGAGCTTCTGGGATTTTTTCGTCGCACCATTCGCAATGAGTTAACGACTCACCGGTATGTTGCATTTCACTTCGTGCACGTTCTACAGCGTCTTTAATGGTACTTTCTATCTGTTCTTGAACCGCGCCTTCTCGCGCCCAACCTGAAGCCATAACGAACCTAATTAGAAGTTAATGTGTAATAAGTAACATGCGGTTCATCAATTAAATTTCAAGTGATACCGGGGATTGGTAGCTTACTCTCTGCTGGCTGATAGGGTCGGTAAAACTTAAGCTGTAAGCCAGCAATTTGAGAGGGTTATTAAAGTCATCCGAAGACTTTGGTTGTAGTTCTGGATAGAAGCGGTCATTGAGTATTGGATGCCCAATATGCAACATATGAAGCCGGAGCTGATGCGTTCTTCCAGTAATGGGACTGAGGTTAAAGAAAGCGTGATTGCTTTTAATCCCGGTACACTCAATGATTGATTCGGCTGACCAGCCACCAGACGTACTATCGGTAGCTTCAATGTTTTGAAATAGAAAGTCAGGAGTAGAACGCTTTATGTAATTTTTCACATGCCACTTTTCCCCAGTAACCGGAGTACTGTCATCGGAAATAGTGGCGATTGCCTGATACTGTTTATCAACCTTCCTTTGACTGAACAGCTGATGGTAATGATGCCTGGTAGTGGCATTGGTGGAAAATAAAACTAGACCGGCTGTATCTCGGTCCAGTCGGTGGATGGCCTGTAGTTCCATGTTGCCAGTAATATTTATTAGGCGTTGCTGCAGACATTCATTAACAAAAGCTCCACCGGGCATTATCGGTAAATAATGAGGCTTGTAGGCAATTAAAAAGTCATCATTTTGCTCAATAATTAATTCTTTGAACGGTATTTTAGGTTCTTCAGTAACCTGCCTGTGATAGTAAATTGGTCCGGCTTGATAAGGTGTGGATGAAGAAATAAGCGTGCCATCCGGCTTATAGACCTGTTTATCTTCCATTCGTTGAATCCACTCTTTTTCACTGACGTGTGGAAACTTCTCAACGAGGAAGGCGAGAATGGTCCGGTAACGAACTTCCTGTGGTAGTGAGACCTTGGAGGCCTTTTCAGATTTCGGCACGATAAAAAGTCATAGGCATAAAACAACATCATATCATCTGACAAACATTCTTGATAATTTTGCCCTGCATATTCCTATTTATTACGAGAGTGGGTATGATGCTTTCTGGATTAACAAAGGACTTTATTATGAAAAAAATTATATATTTATTTATTGCAGTTAGCTTTTCTTTTATTTTAACTGCCTGTGGCGAGCCAACTATTGATGCTTCTAGCGAAGAAGCAATGAAAGCTTCAATGGAAGAAGTAACAAAAGATATGACCGAAGCAGAAAAAGCCCAGTTCGGTACGGCAATTATGGCGGTAATGATGAAAATTGCTATGGAAAACATGTCTGACGAGGAAAAAGCTGAAGAAGCTATGAAAGAAGCTTTGGACGGCAAAACTGCGGATGAGATTATAGAGATGAGTAAGCAGTAATTTTTTTACTATCCGTTTTAAGAAAGCGCCTGATGGCGCTTTTTTTATTTAACTTCCCCTGGCCGCTATGACTTGCTAACCACTTCTCGAAGTTGCACCTCCACGTTTAACAAAAAGTATTTATAATGTATAAAAAATTAAAGGCAGATATCGTATTACGTCTCTGTATAAGGTCAATTAAGGAATGAAATAGGACGTTTTAAATGGTCAAAACAATTATCAACAAGGTGAAGTCTAGGAGCGATGTTGTTTTAGTTGAAATGCTTGCAAATAAAATATGGAAAGAGCATTACCCTCCGATTATTGGCAAAGAGCAGGTGAGCTACATGCTCAGGAAGTACCAGACGTCTCTCGCCATACAGCAACAGATTGAGGAGGGTGCTAACTATCATATTTTATTTGAGCAAAGTCACCCAGTTGGTTACTTCAGTTTTCACTATGAAGGCGATGCTGTGTTTTTGAGTAAAATTTATGTAGCTAAAGAAGTTCGAGGACAAGGTTTAGGAAAGAAAGCCCTCGAGTTTATATTGCAGCAGGCGAGAGATAAGTCTGCAAAGGTCATTCGGCTTACAGTTAATAAGTTCAATCTTGCGACAATTGATGCTTATAAAAGATTAGGGTTTACCACCACAGACTCTATTGTTAAAGATATCGGTGGTGGCTTTGTGATGGACGATTATGTCATGGAAAAAGTGGTTTAAAATCTAAACCACTTTTAATTTCGTATTTAGAAGCCTGCGGCTTGTCCATCTTTACGTGACTCTGAGGCCCCACGATAGACGCCTTCCTCATGATCCCTAAGTATCGCTTGGTAGCCGCCAAATCCACCTCTACCAGTTCTGACGTCGTGTCCCTTTTGCTCAAGCTCTCTTAGTACTTGAGAGGATACCCCAGACTCTATTTCTACATAGCCACCATCAGTTAAATATTTTGCCTGACTTTCCGTTGGTTCGGTTGAACCCATGTGCTGCCAGCGAGTGGCATCTCCAGCTTCCTGCAGGTTCATGCCATAATCCGACATATTAACAAGAATCTGTACGTGGCCCTGTGGCTGCATCGCACCGCCCATAACACCAAAGCTCATATGAGGCTTTCCATCTTTTGTAACGAATGCAGGAATAATCGTGTGGAAGGGACGCTTACCAGGTTCATACACGTTAGCGTGAGATTTATCCATAGAGAATAGCTGTCCGCGATCCTGGAAAACAAACCCCAGTCCCGGAACTACGACACCTGACCCCATACCGCGATAATTACTTTGTATCAGGGAAACCATGTTACCTTCCTGATCTGCGGTGGTTAAATAAATCGTATCGCCTTCCGTCAAGTTAGGGTTACCCGCCTGAACGGTTCGAGCTGCTCTATTTTTTATCAGACCAGCTCTTTTCTTGCCATACTCTTCTGAAATTAATTCATCGATTGGTTGTTTACCAAAGTCCAGATCAGCATAAAATTTTGCTCGGTCTTCAAAGGCGAGTTTCTTTGCTTCAATTTGCGTATGCAGGCTTTCTGTTGAGTTATATCCCATTTCTGCTAAATCAAAGTTTTTTAAGATCTGAAGAATTTGTAGGGCGGCAATGCCTTGACCGTTGGGCGGTAACTCCCACAGTGTGTGGCCTTTATATTCAACGCCAAGTGGCTCAACCCAGTTTGATTCATGATCCTTCAAGTCCTCATAGCGCAGATAACCGCCATTTTCTTTCATAAAGGCATCAATCTTTTTTGCTATTTCACCCTGATAAAATGCGTATCGACCATCACGTGCAAGAAGTTTGTAGGTGTTAGCTAACTCTGGATTTTTGAACATTTGTCCTTCTCGCGGGGCTTTCCCATCGATGGTGAAGGTCTCGCTGAATGAGCCTGGTTGAGGACTCAGTCTTGGAACGCTTAAGTTCCAGTAATAGGCAATAAGTTCTGAAACTGGGAATCCGTTTTCAGCATAATCAATCGCTGGTTGCAATACTTTGTCCATGGGCATTTCGCCGAACTTGCGGTGTAACTCAAACCAGCCATCTACCGCACCGGGCACTGAAATGGGTAACATGCCATAGGGAGGCAAGGTATCTCGATCTAACTTATCCAGCTCTTGCTTTAATTTATCGTAGGTCAGGCCTTTGGGAGAGCGTCCAGAAGCATTCAAACCATAGAGGCGTTGCGTTTTTTCATGCCAGATTATCGCATACAAGTCGCCGCCGATACCGCTTCCGGTAGGCTCCATCAGACCAAGGGCTGCATTTGCACCGATAGCGGCATCAATGGCATTACCACCATTTTTCATGATATCTAGTGCGACCTGGGTAGCAAGAGGCTGGCTGGTTGCAGCCATAGCATTGGGTGCGATTACTTCTGAACGTGTTGCGTGCATTTCTCCCGTCACACGGTCAGCTGCGTTGGATAGCGGAATAAAGCTAGCGCTAACGAGTAGCGTTGTAAGAACGTTTTTTATCTTCATCGGACTCCCCATTATTTAAAAGACTTCTCGATAATAAACCCTACGGGTGACAAGTTCAAAGGACAGCTCAAGGGTTAAGATGCATTTTTGCATTATATTGATGGGAAAAGCATCGCATTTTTTTCGCTTCAGCAGGCGCATAATAATTAAAAAAGCGCTGTAATATTAAGGATGATAAAATGTATTTTATTACTAACCGTGCCTTTGACCCTAGTCTTGAAGGGTTTGAAAAGCTAACAAAGCATCCCAATAAAAAAGGTCCTAACGAATTATCGGCGGTTAAAATAACCGGAAACCGAAGCCCCACTATCGAACTACTACAAGATCAGCTCTCAATTGATGAGGTTCGTGCATTAAAGGACGAATTTAAACTGGATATTGACGAGTCTGAGCCGCACTATGCCAGTCTCAGGGTTGCCTGCGATGTTTTTCGTCAAGCCAAAGAGCAGTGCAAAAGCGTCCTCCTTTACGTTCATGGCTACAATAATGATGTAAGGGATATCTACCAGACAGCCAGTGAGCTGGAAACTTTATATGACGTCATAGTGGTTCCCTTTACAAGGCCTGCAAATGGCGGGGGAGCCTTATCCGGCACACTGTCGTATCTGGCGGACAAGCGTGATGCCAGAACATCCGACGATGCCTTGAACAGGGTCGTGGATATTGTAGGGAAATACCACCGGATGCTAACACGCTCCACTCGGAATCGTTTAGAGCATAGAGCAGCGGCTAAGTACCCTGATAATCCTACCAAGCAACGTGAGCATTTGTCGTTATTGTTTGAGCGCTACTGTAATGTCTCAGTAAATATGCTGTGTCACAGTATGGGAAACTATGTCCTTAAGCATGCGCTTAAGAGTTCATTGTCCGAAGCAAGACAGTTAGTGTTTGATAATATCGTGCTGGTGGCGGCTGACACTAATAATGAGTCTCATGAGGAATGGGTCGAAACTCTTCGCTGTAGGAAGTCGGTCTTTATTACCATTAATGCGGACGATTATGCTTTGTCATGGTCTCGCAGGAAGCCGGGCGAAGAGCAAAAGGCGAGGCTGGGTCACTATTTGCGTTCTTTGAATGCGAAGAATGCGCTGTATATAGACTTTACCAACTGTAAGGCAGTAAATCGTAGTCATTCATACTTTGACGGTGATACGGTGAGTCGTAATAAAACGGTCAGGCGCTTCTTTGAAAAGGCTTTTAACGCCAAAACGTTTTACCTTACCTGGATTATCAGGCACACAACAACAGCTATCATCCCAAATAAAGATTATGTTGGACAAAAAACACCATCGGTAGGGCGAATGTCGCTCTACCGTACCCAAACCACAAACTGAAACTATCAGTGCATTCGTTGCATGATTTTCATAGGAATTGTGGTTTCTGCATGATCGCTTAATAAAGTCAGCTCTGGGTGACGGCTGCTCATTAACTCTTTAATATCGGACTCTTCGGCTAGAGTTAAATCAATTAACAATAAATACTTACCTTCATCGACTAAGTGATAAAACTCTTTCAGAGCGTGATTTCTGGATTGAAGGCCAATAAAGCCACCAAGCCAGGTGCCAAAGCCAGTGAATACCGCTAAAGTAGCCAATACGCCAAAGATGCCATAACTGCCACTGAAGGCATCTGTCGCATAGAAGACAATGACCATAGCAATAGAAACCAGAAAACCAATAATAGCTCCTTTACTGGCACCATTTAAAATATCTGTCTTGTACCAGTTATTAGCTGCGTTTAAACCGCGACGAAGGACTCGTCCCTGTTTCTTTGCGATGACATGCAGATGATCGTCGGAGACACCTGAAACTCGAAGATCTTCGTAGGTGTTTTCCAACTCGGCCAAATGATCGGCCTCATAGAGTAAACGTGACATACGAACCTCCTGTATTTGTCATATAGACACCTTAACTATAGCAGAAGCCTTAATGAAAATCTGTGAATTTCGGTCGCTTAAGATAGACAAGTTATAGCTCTAATTCGTAGGTAGTTTATGACCTTGCTAGTTGTCATCAGGCCTGATTGACCACATCAGTGGTTAACCTGTCTGCCTCAATTCTTTGTTGAATTTTGTTACATTTTCCTGACTACCTCTTTTTGCTACTCCTTGCCTATTTAGGACAGACCACGTATAAAAGATCAGTTGCGAGCCTTGATGATTAACAAAATAGGTAACTATATGAAGAAACTAACTTTAGGGGCAGCTCTTGTATCGGCACTTTTAGCCGTTGGCTGTAATGATAGTAGCGATAAAGAGACACAGGTGACTGAAGTCCAAGCTACGGAAACTGAAAGCGCAGAGGTTGCAAAAACTGAAGAAAGCAGTGATGTTGAAAGCAGCAACCCGTTCTTCCAGGATTGGGATACACCGTATGGTATGCCACCATTCGATAAAATTAAGGATGAGCACTATGCTCCGGCTTACGATAAAGCGATAGCTGAAGCCCGGGCGGAAATAGACAGTATAATTAAGAACCCAGAAGAACCAACGTTTGAGAACACTATCGAGGCTTTGGAGTATAGCGGAAGCTTGCTGACTAAAGTATCCAGTGTGTTCTATAACCTGACTTCTGCTAATACCAACCCGGAATTACAAAAAATCCAAAAAGAAATTGGCCCAAAACTTTCATCTTTCCGAGATGATATGAATTTGAATGCTGATTTGTTCAAACGCGTTGAAGCCGTCTACGAAAAGCGTAACGATCTGGGTTTACGTGAAGATCAGATGCGTCTTCTGGAAGAAGCATACAAATCGTTTGTTCGCGGCGGTGCTAAGCTAAACGATGAAGAAAAACAGCAGTTACGTGATTTGAATAAAGAAATGACTGATCTGGCACTGGCTTTTGCAGAGAATGTTCTGGCAGAAACCAATAGCTGGGAATTGGTTATCGATAACGAAGAAGATCTGGCTGGCTTGCCGCAAGGCTTGATTGACGCTGCTGCAGATACAGCTGAGAAGCGTGGCTACGAAGGCAAATGGGTATTCACTACTCACCGCCCAAGTAAAACACCTTTCTTGATGTACTCTACAAACCGTGAGCTACGTGAAAAAATGTACTACGCATACACGCATCGCGGTGACAACAATAATGAGCATGACAACAAAGTAAATGCTGCAAAGCTATCTCAGCTACGAGCCAAGAAAGCTCAATTGCTAGGTTATGACACGCATGCAGATTTCGTTCTTGAAGAGCGTACTGCGCAAAATGCTGAGAACGTCTATAACTTACTGAATCAGGTATGGCCGGCTGCCTTGGAGCAAGCTAAAGCTGAACGCGCTTTAATGCAGGAAATGATCGACAAAGAAGGTGGTGACTTTGACCTACAGGCTTCTGACTGGCGTCATTACGCTGAGAAGATTCGTAATGAGAAATACTCTCTCGACGAAGCGGCGGTAAAGCCTTACTTCTCACTTGAAAGCACATTACAGGGCGTATTCTACACAGCAAACAAGCTGTTCGGCATGAATTTCAAAGAGCGCTTTGATCTACCGAAATACCATGAAGATGTTCGTACTTTCGAAGTCACTGATAACGATGGCGAGTTAATCGGTATCTACCTGACGGACCATTATGTACGTGATGGTAAGCGTGGTGGTGCCTGGATGAACTCTTACCGTAAGCAGTTTGTCACTAAGGACGGTAAGTACGTTAAGCCAGTTATCGTTAACGTATTGAACTATCCTCGTCCAGTGGGCGATGAGCCAACTTTATTGACGTTTGATCAGGCCAGCACTTTGTTCCACGAATTTGGACATGCTGCTCATGGTTTACTGTCTGATGGTGTTTACCCATCACAGACAGGGACCTCTGTACCTCGTGATTTCGTTGAGTTCCCGTCACAGGTTTTGGAAAACTGGATGCTAGAGCCAGAAGTCCTGGCCAAATTTGCTAAGCACTATAAGACTGGTGAAGTTATCCCTCAGGAGATGATTGATAAAATCCAGGCGGCTTCTAAGTTTAACCAGGGCTTTGCTACGACCGAGTATATGGCTGCTGCATTGCTGGATATGGCCTGGCATACGCTTGATGGTAAAGAGTTGAAAGAGGCTAACGCGTTTGAGAAAGCTACGCTGGACGAGTTAGGGCTTATCCCTGAGATTGCTCCTCGCTACCGTTCAACTTACTTTAACCACATTTTCTCAAGTGCCAGCGGTGGTTATTCCGCCGGCTACTACAGCTACATCTGGTCTGAAATTTTCGCTGCAGATGCTTATCAGGCGTTCCGCGAGAATGGAATTTTTGATAAGGAAACCGCGGATAAGTTTGTCGAGTTCATTTTATCTAAAGGTGGCACGCAAGATCCGATAGAGCTTTACAAAAAATTCCGTGGTAAAGAAGCTGATCCTAAGTTCTTAATGATCAGCCGTGGTTTAGTTGATGAAGATGATGTTGAGTAAATCAAGAGAATTTTCAGGTTAAACTAGAAAAATCAAAGCGTCTTTTTCAAGTCGCTTTTGCATCAAAAAAGGGTCACTCTTCGAGTGGCCCTTCTGTTTTTGTGAGCTTTCTCACGATGTTTCGCTACTATCCATTGCATACCTGCATTCTATAAATAAAACTAATCCGAAAGCTTAAAAAATATCCTATGAAAATGTCTTAAAACTGTAATCTAAAGTGCTTATAATTCGTCCTGTAGCAAACACTTACGGTCGAGAAGGTGATGAGCGAATATATCGAGAGCACATTAGTAGCTGTTATTGCGGTAGTCGTACTGTCAGCACTTGTTGTTGCATTATTCTAGTTTCATTTAAAAGTACTTGTTAGTTTAGGTTTATTACCCCAAATATACCTATCGAAGCCCGAACGTTTACCCCCGTTCGGGCTTTATTATATGAGTCATTGTTGGTTACAATCAGGTTAATCCACAGTGACTAAGTATCTGTCTTGTCTGAGACCATTACATTAAAGCCCGTTTTATCCATCAGTGACATTTCTGCTGATGATTGGCGACACTTATTGAACCCTGCAAAACCATCAGAAGCAACAAACCCTTTCATTCAGTACGAATTTCTAAAAGCACTGGAAGACTCTGGCTCCGTATCTGCTGAAAATGGTTGGCAAAGCTGTCATCTCGCCTTTTATAAGGCAGGGGAGCTCATCGCAATTATTCCTAATTATATTAAAGGGCACTCATATGGTGAATATGTCTTTGACTGGACCTGGGCGGAGGCATACGAGCGTAATGGCCAAAAGTATTATCCAAAGGCATTATCAGCCGTTCCGATGACGCCGGTGACCGGCCCTCGAGTTATTACTCACTTGAAGCCAGAGCAGCAAGTGCCCCTGATCGAAGCTGCCATCCAGTGGACTCAGCAAAACCATCTGAGTAGCTGGCATATCAACTTTACCTGTGACAGTGATGACAGTGTTTTTACTGATGAAAGGTTATTGCAGCGCTCTGATATTCAGTTTCATTGGCATAATAATCGATATGAAAGTTTCGAGGAATTCCTAACTTGTCTCAAAGCCAAAAAGCGAAAAAATATTTTGCGTGAAAGACGAGCCTTTGGCACTGGCTCCGATAATTATTCTGACTGGGACTTTGTTTGGTTAGACGGTCACACCGCAAGCAGTGACGATTGGCAGTTATTCTATCGAATGTATCGCAATACCTTTGATAAAAAGGGGGGCTGGGCTCAATTGTCTCAAGGTTTCTTCGAATGCTGTGCTAACGCTTTGCCTGATCAGACGCTGTTGTTATTGGCAAGGCTCAAGGGGGAGCCTGTGGCGGGAGCGTTTTTCATGAAGTCTGATACTGCGTTGTACGGACGTTACTGGGGGTGTTTCGAGGAAGTCGAATTTCTGCACTTTGAAACCTGTTATTATCGCGGGATTGAGTACGCAATAGAGCATGGCTTAAGTGTATTTGAACCGGGAGCGCAAGGTGAACATAAACTGGCTCGTGGCTTTACGCCTGCCTGGACCCGCTCTTTCCACTATATTGAACAGCCCCAGTTTCGAGCCGCTATTGCTAAAGCCATTAGCCAGGAGGCGGAATGGCTTGAGCTAAGGTATGAGCAATACCTCCAGCATTCGCCCTATAAAGCTCAGTGACAACAGAAAAATTCACTGGGAAAGCAGTAAACTGCGTTATAGACTGTAAAGCATATTTATTATCAGTACATAGGAAGTCTTTATGGAATACCAGCTGGATATCATTATCAACAAGCCACTGGCGGAAGTGGTTAAACTAATGGATGACCCTGCAAATTTGAAAAAATGGCAGCCAGAGCTGGTGTCCTTTGAACATATTGGCGGGAAAGAGAGAACGGCGGGACAGAAGTCAAAGATCGTGTATCTGATGGGAAAGAAAGAATGTGAAATGATAGAGACGATAGAATCCCATGACTTGCCTGATTTACTTATTACCAGGTATGAGACAGATGGCGTGGTTAATCGAGTTGAAAATCACTTTAAGGCGGTCGGTGCTGATCAGACTCACTGGATGACCAAGAATCAATTTAAATTCACCAGTATTGGGATGAAGCTGATGGGTTTCTTTATGAAAAAGGCTTTTCCGAAACAGACTATGAACTATATGCAGCGTTTTAAAGATTTCGCTGAAAATACACCATCATAACTAAGAGACATATGAAGAATATCAGTAAAATATTTTTGCAGGGGTTATTCGCTATCCTGCCAATCGTATTAACCATCGCTATTATTGTCTGGCTGGTAACCACTCTGGAAAATTATCTGAGCCAACTATTATTGTTGTTTATGCCAGAAGACATGTACTGGCCCGGACTTGGCCTGATATTAGGCATTGTATTAATTTTTGCTTTGGGGCTGTTCATTAAGTTATATCTGGGTCGCCTGATCATAAGAGGCCTGAATAAACTCATGGAAAGAATCCCGGTGGTCAGGGCGGTGCATAATGCATTGAATGATATGGTGCGGTTTGTGACTGCCTCAGAAAAAGAGGAGTTGCAAAAAACCGTGTTAGTAGAGGTTCAGGAAGGAGCCGAGGTCATTGGCTTTGTCACCAGTCAAAATCTAGAACTTGGAGAGCGCTCAGATTTGATTGCGGTATATATCCCCATGAGCTATCAAATCGGTGGATTTACGCTATTTATGCCGAAGGATAAAGTCAAAGAGCTGGACATACCTCCAAGTAAAGCGATGAAAAAGGTCTTAACAGCGGCTATGGGCAGTGAAAAGCGCCCATTAGAAGAATAGTAGGGATAAAACAGATTTGATAAGGAGGGCCGTCATCTGTAGAATGCGCGGCTCTCTTAGACCATCAGGTCTAATCTTCCCGTTCTGGGGACTAAACTCCGTTTTTAGGTAAAAAGATGATTGATTTGATAGTAAATAAGACCTCGAGTCTTAAGAATGATTTACTATCGGGTTTGACAGTAGCTTTGGCTCTGGTGCCAGAAGCAGTGGCTTTTGCATTTGTAGCAGGGGTTGACCCGTTAGTTGGTTTGTATGCGGCCTTTATGGTTGGTTTGATAACGTCTGTTTTCGGCGGCAGACCAGGCATGATATCTGGTGCTACTGGTGCATTGGCTGTGGTCATGGTCGCTTTAGTGGCGGATCATGGCGTTGAATATTTATTCGCGACCGTTGTATTGATGGGGATAATTCAGATGTTGGCTGGTTGGATGAAGCTGGGTAAGCTGATCCGAATGGTGCCACACCCGGTCATGCTGGGCTTTGTAAACGGTCTGGCAATTGTTATTTTCCTGGCGCAACTAAAACAGTTCGGCGTTCAGGACGAGAATGCAACGGGCTGGCTGGAAGGGACTTTCTTAGAAGGTTCCAGTATCGATGTTGCCTGGTTACAAGGTACTGAGCTTTACATGATGATTGGTTTAGTTCTGCTGACCATGTTTATCATTTATGTACTGCCGAAGCTGACAAAAGCAATTCCCGCCTCGTTGGCAGCTATCCTGGTAGTTTCTGGTCTGGTATTAGGGTTTAACTTAAATACTACAACCGTCGGTGATATTGCTAGTATCGGTGGTGGTTTCCCTGAGTTCCATATTCCTATGGTTCCGCTAAATCTGGAAACTTTGCAAATCATCTTGCCTTACGCCGTAGTGTTAGCGGCCATTGGTTTGATTGAGTCTTTGTTAACCTTACGCCTGATTGATGAGGTAACTGAAACACGCGGACAAGGTAATCGCGAGTGCTTTGCTCAGGGCCTGGCTAACACAGCAACCGGCTTCTTCGGTGGTATGGGTGGTTGTGCCATGATTGGCCAAAGTTTGATTAACGTTAACTCCGGTGGTCGTGGAAGACTGTCTGGGATTGCCGCGGCAATATTCCTGTTGATGTTTATCTTATTTGCATCACAGTGGATTGAACAGATCCCTGTAGCTGCGCTGGTCGGTGTCATGTTTATTGTGGTTATTGGTACCTTCGAGTGGGCCAGTTTCCGTATTATGCGTAAAGTACCACGTCACGATGCCTTTGTTCTGGTAGTTGTTTCAGTTGTAACGGTGGTAACCGATCTTGCAATGGCCGTTTTCGTGGGTGTTATACTGTCGGCTCTTGTTTTCGCCTGGACCAGTGCGAAACGTGTGCGAGTTCGTCGTAGTGAGAAAGATGGCAAAGCATTCTATACCGTTCGTGGGCCACTATTTTTCGGGTCGACTACTCACTTTGCAGAGCAGTTCTCAGCACGTAATGACCTGGATGAAGTCTACATTGATTTCGCCGAATCTCGTGTTTGGGATCATTCAGGTATTGAGGTTATCGATTCGTTAGCCATGCGCTACGAGCGAGCAGGCAAAAAGTTACACCTGCTGCACCTAAGCCCAGACTGTATTAAGCTTCTTAAAAAAGCCGGTAACCTGGTAGAAAAGAATGCTACAGAAGATCCTCGCTACTTTGTTGCCGATGATGAACTTGGTGGTTAATTAACACATATGAATGGCGAGAACCCTTTTGCTGGATTAACACCAGACTTTATCCTGGACGCTATCGAGTCGAGAGGGTTCTATTCTGATGGGCGAGTCCTTGCCCTCAATAGTTATGAAAATAGAGTTTTGCAGATTGGTATAGAGGAGGGTGCTCCTCTAATAGCAAAGTTCTACCGTCCAAACCGCTGGAGCCGGGCACAGATACTTGAAGAGCATGAGTTCTGTTTTGAACTGGTCGAGCAGGAGCTTCCAGTAGTAGCACCAATGATTACAAAAGGGGAAAGTCTTTTTGAGTATAAAGGCTTTTATTGTGCACTTTTTGAAAGAAAGGGCGGCCATGCCCCCGAACTGGATAACTTGGATAACCTTTTTACATTGGGCCGTTTTCTGGGCCGAATTCATAGAGTGGGGCAGGCTAAAGACTATTCTGAAAGGCCCGCGCTAACACCTCAAACCTTCGGGCATGATAGCATCGACTATATCATCGAGAATTCATTGCCGGACGAGGTTCGTATGCCATATGAGTCACTTGCTCGAGATCTTATGGCACTCGTAGACGACCTATGGCAGAAGGCGGGTAGCAAGCGAGCTATTCGCGTTCACGGTGACTGTCATGTTGGTAATATTTTATGGCGTGATGACAACCCTCACTTTGTCGATCTGGACGACTCAAGGATGGCTCCTGCGATTCAGGACATTTGGATGCTACTATCGGGTGAGCGAGATCAGCAGCAAAAGCAACTGATGGAGATTATAGAGGGCTATCAGGAGTTCTGTGACTTTGACGTAAGCGAGCTTCAGCTTATTGAGTGCCTGCGCACACTTAGAATGGTTTATCATAGTGCCTGGCTGGCTCGTCGCTGGCATGACCCCGCTTTTAAACATGCTTTTCCATATTTCGGCAGTGTACAGTACTGGCAGGAGCAAATTCTTGATTTACGGGTTCAATTTGCAGAGTTACAGGAAGCCCCTCTGACCTTGCCTCATTATTAAAAATCAATTTTCTCGGTGAAGTTAGGAACGTCCCGACTGCCGTTTAGTGTAAATTCAGTTTTCCCGTGCTAGTCTAATCAGATGAACAGAGTAGCCATAGTTAACATACAGCAATTATTAGCAGTCATCCTCCTCGCAGTGTTGATAACCAGTTGCGCCAGTACCCCTCGCTCATCATCGCAATCAGGTAGCGCTCCGCATCGAAGCAGCACAGAGGCTCCCAGAGGCAGCGATAAAGGGCTTACTATTGCACAAATTGCTCAGGCCATGGTTGGAGTCAGTTATCGTTACGGTGGTAGTAACCCCGATGAAGGCTTCGACTGCAGTGGTCTGGTTTATTATTCGCATTTAAAAGTCGGAGAAAAGATCCCTCGTGTCTCCTATGCTCAGTTAGCCGCTTCAGAAAATGTTAGTATGAGTGATTTGCAGCCGGGTGATTTGTTGTTTTATAGAATAAATGGAAGTCCTTCTCATGTTGGAATTTATATTGGACAAGGACAGTTTGTTCATGCACCATCCAGCGGCAAGAAAGTTCGTGTCACGTCAATGGCGAACCTTTATTTTAAACCACGTTTTATTCGGGCTGGGCGTCTTTACAGTGACAACTAGACCGACCGAGAAATAATTTGGAGCTGTATGACAGAAGAAGAATTGGCTACCTGGCATCTGTATATCCTTAGATGCAAAGACGGGACGTTGTACACTGGTATTACAAATAATCTGGAGAGACGCTTTGAGGAACATCAGTCAAATGGCCCTCGATGTGCTAAATATCTCCGGGGGCGCCAACCTGTGACGATGATTTATCATACGTCTTTTAAGAACAAGTCGTTGGCACTTAAGGCCGAGATTAAAGTAAAAAAACTAACGGCCAGCCAGAAAAAATTACTGGCTTCAGGACAGTTAGTGATCCACGAAATTGCCGATACTGCATAAATGATAAGCGAAACCAGCCCAGCATTTGATTATGAAGTGATTCGCAGTAACAGGCGGACCTTATCTATTGAAGTGCATCACCAGAAAGTAAAAGTTAGGGCCCCACAGGGTGCTCCTGATGATTGGATTGAGGGTTTTGTTTACCAAAAGGCGAAATGGATAGCGCGCAAACTTTTAGAACAAGCAGATAAGCAAGCAGATCGATTAAAGCTTCAAACCGGTGAGATTATTAGCTTTATAGGCAAGACTCACCGTCTGGTTATAGAAAAGGGGGCAAATCGAATCTCTTTAGACAATGATAAGTTAGTCATTACCAATAGGGAGCCGACGTACGAAACTGTAAAGAAGCAACTTGATCGATGGCTACTGTCGCAAGCTAAGGAGTGGTTGCCTGAGAGGGTAGAAAAAATCGCTGCCAGGTTGGGTTTTTCCTCAAAACTCAAAGGTGTTCGTTTTCGTAAAACCAAAACACAGTGGGGGCACTGTACCCGTCAGGGAATAGTGCAGTTGAATCAATTGATATTACTGACACCTATGTATGTGATCGAATATCTGATTATTCACGAGCTTACACACTTGAAGCATCTCAATCACTCAAAACGCTTCTGGAAGCAGGTAGAATTGAATTGCCCTGATTATTTACGTGCGGAAGATTGGTTAAAGCAACATGGGCACAGCGTTTGGTATTAGAGTAGTTACTTTATTAATGCTGCGAAGCGAGGCCTGAGTTTTTATTTTTGTACAATAATTGGTCAGCTGTACTACACAAAGGCTTAATTTTTTATTACAATCACGTCCGAAATTTGCACTGGATTTACGTTCCAGCCAGCTGAGGAAAATATACTATGTCTACATCTGCTCCAAATGCAGCTGCAAAGCCTATTGTAGTCTGCGCACTTTACAAGTTTGTAACTCTCGAAGATTTTGAAAATATTCGTCAGCCTTTATTAGATGTCATGCTCGAAAATGATGTCAAAGGCACTCTTTTACTCGCTAAAGAAGGTATCAACGGCACGGTTGCCGGTACCAGAGAAGGTATTGATAACCTGCTGGCGTGGCTTAAAAGTGACGAGCGTTTAGCTGAGCTTGACTACAAGGAATCCTTCGATGAATCAATGCCGTTTTACCGCACGAAAGTAAAACTGAAGAAAGAAATTGTAACCATGGGCGTTGAGGGTATTAATCCAAAAGAAGTCGTGGGAACCTACGTTAAGCCAAAAGACTGGAATGAGCTCATTTCTGATCCAGAGGTACTTTTGATTGATACTCGTAATGACTACGAAGTTGGGATCGGTACATTCAAAGGCGCGGTAAATCCTAAAACAGAAACTTTCCGTGAGTTTCCGGACTATGTAAAAGAAAACCTTGATCCGGAAAAACATAAGAAAGTGGCCATGTTCTGTACCGGGGGTATTCGTTGTGAAAAATCGACTGCTTACCTGAAAGAACAGGGTTTTGAAAATGTGTTCCACCTTGAAGGCGGAATTCTGAAGTATCTTGAAGAAGTTGATAAAGAGGAAACCCTTTGGGAAGGCGAGTGTTTTGTTTTTGATAACCGGGTAGCGGTCGATCACGATCTTCAAAAAGGTCAATACGACCAGTGTCATGCATGCCGCATGCCGATTACAGAAGAAGAAATGCAGCATGAAAAATATGAGAAGGGTGTGAGTTGTCCGCATTGTTATGACAGCCAGACTCCAGAGCAACGTCAGCGCTATATCGAACGTGAAAGGCAGGTTCAATTGGCAAAAGCTCGGGGAGAAAAGCACATCGGTTCAGACGTTATTACGTCAATTGCTAAGCGCCGCCAATGGAAAAAGCAGGCTAAGCAACAGCAGGCTGCGCAAACACAGATGAAGGGTGAATAGCTAGACGCTATGTCTCTTTTTATAAGTAAAAATATTTCGCTGGGCGATTATGAAATAGAGCTTCAGGCCATCCGTGCTCAAGGTGCGGGTGGTCAGAATGTTAACAAGGTGGCCTCAGCGATACATCTACGTTTCGATATTCCCCATTCTTCTTTGCCTAAAGACGTTAAGCAACGCCTTCTTGATAGCAACGACTCGCGAATCACTTCAGATGGTGTCTTAATCATTAAAGCTCAAAGCTTCAGAACACAGGATCGCAACCGAGACGATGCCCTGAAACGCTTAAAAAATGCCATTCAACGTTGCTTAAAAGCCCCAAAAAAGCGCATTCCCACAAAGCCTTCAAAAGCAGCTAAACGCAGAAGGCTGGAAAAGAAGAAACAAAATGCCCAGAAAAAATCCTTACGAGGAAAAGTGGATTACTAGTTTCTATAAACCTAGAGACAGTTCACATCATACTTTATAAGAAGTATTTATATTGATTTCGTTAATGTTTGCGCATTAATGTTTTTAACCCTGCTGGAGGTTCCCTGCCTCCAGCTTTTACTATCTGAATCAAATCGTTACACAAACTTAAAATAATTTCCTTGAATCAATAATAGCGAGCGCTATAGTGATTAAGGAGTATTAATATAAAGGAGTTCAGTTATGGCACAACTAAAACGTTCACGCGACAGGGTAATAGCTGGAGTTTGCGGCGGTATTGCAAAGTGGCTCGGTTGGGATGTCACAATGACACGCATACTGTATACACTTCTGACCATTTTTACCGCGTTTGCCGGTGTGATTGTCTATATTATACTCTGGATTGTAATGCCCGAAGAATAACGGTTCGAAATGATAGGAGAAAATGACATGATAAAAGTTGGAGATAAACTTCCAAACGTGACGGTTAAAGTTATGACTGACGATGGTCCAAAGGATATTCAGACCGATGAAATCTTCGCTGATAAGAAGGTCGTGATGTTTGCTGTTCCTGGTGCTTTTACACCGACTTGCTCGGCTGCTCATCTGCCAGGGTTCGTCGTGAATTATGACAAATTAAAAGAAAAAGGTGTGGATACTGTTGCCTGTATGGCGGTTAATGATGCTTTCGTAATGGACGCTTGGGGAAAGTCTCAAAATGCAGACAACATTATGATGGTGGCCGATGGTAATGCTGACTTCTCCGAAGCGCTTGGCTTAGAGATGGATGCTACTGGTTTTGGTATGGGTGTTCGCTCCAAACGTTTTGCTCTGGTTGCAGAAGATGGCAAGGTAACTGAGCTTGAAATCGATGAAAAGGGTTTTGAAAAAAGCTCTGCGGAGAATATCCTAAGTAAGCTGTAAATAAAAAAGCCGCCTTTGCGGCGGCTTTTTTTTATTTCTTGTCACAAACTATGTTTGCTGTTCTTTCAGATCGCTGATTTCCGTAGCATTTTTCGCTCTTTCATTCTCAGCTTCCAGTCGTTTTAGCGTTTCTTCTAAACCGATTTTAGCAATTTGTTCGCGATATTGGGTCGCATAGCTTTTAGCCATACTAACGCCCTCAATAATCACATCGGTCACCAGCCAGCTCTCGTCTGGTTGAACCTTCAGACGATAGTCTATCAAAATAGGCTCACCCTCATTCGGAATGATAGTTGAGCGCACATTCGCTAAATTACCGCTTCTTGAGTATTGCGTGTCATCATAGGTAATAGGCTGACCGTCATAGTTTGCAAGGCCTTTTGCATAGCTGTTTAAAAGTAAACCGATGAACTCATCGATAAACTTCTTACGTTGCTCTTCTGTGGCTTCCATCCAGTAGGTTTTGCCCAAAATTCGCTTAGCCATATACTCACTGTCTACCTCTGGAAGCAGGTAGGTTTTTATCAGTCCTTTGGCGTACTCGGCATCAGTTTTTATTTTCTCTTTATTCTGCATAATCTCCTGACTGATCTTTTTTGTCACTTCTTCTAAGTGTAATTTAGGATCAGCAAAAGCCATGCTTTTAAAGCTCAAAACCAGTAATGTTAATGTTATCAATGCCTTAGGCATAATATTCTTCATGTTTTCCTCTCAAAATAAGGAGCTGTTGTTACACTGTATTTTACCCTCGCTTGTTATCCTAAACAATCTAACTTAACGCTGGCTTAATGATAACTTCGTAACAAGATATTAGATACAACGAGCGGGTTTGGGTAGCCCGGCGATTTTTGTTGCCTGCTTAGCCGGACCGTCAGGAAATAGCAGGTGCAGGTAGATGCTGTTGCCCTTATCGCTGGACCATTCTTTAGCCAGATATTTGACTAGAGGCCTTATCGATGGACTGGTATTAAATTCTTCATAAAACCGTCTGACATACCAAATAACCTGCCAGTGGTCCTCATTCAGCTCTATACCTTCTTCTTCGCTTATGGCCGTAGCTATGTCTTCGTTCCACACGCTAGAGTCGGTAAGGTATCCTTCTTTGTCTCTTGGAAGTGATGCTAAATCTATCTTCATAGCCAGGTCACTGCTTTATCAAATTCTAGAGTAAGCTCTACAAACTTTGGATAGTCGATGGTCTTCCAATTAGAAGACGAATTAACGTAGCCTCTGGATATCAGATCTTCTTCCAGTACGAATCCACTTTGTGAGGATTCTCTTAAACATAGTGAAACTGCGTCTTCTATAAGTAATATATGATCTTCTTCCGACATTGCTGACAGACATTGCTCAAGTTTTTTGGGGTTATTTAAAATAAAAAGTGATTTCATGATCCACCTAAAGCATAAAGACAAAGTCTGAACCGGCAATATGGCCTTTGATAACATCACCAGACGTAATTTTAGCTACTTCTAGCAATTGCTCTTGAGCAATGTTTTGCTTTAGAAGATCGTCTCTGTCGATTAAGACTGTTTCTATCCCATAGAGCTCCATCGCTTTAAATGTTGGGCTATGGCTTTTCATGTGAAGTATATCGGGCTGCTGGTTGTTCAGGAGTTGCCTAATACCGTCCTCAATAAAAATTGCGCTAATTTCCATATCAAAGGCCGCTGCCATCAGCGCGATGTCCAATAACTCACGGCCAGCTTGTGAGCCGTAAGGAGCCTTGTTAAAGATAACACTTAAACGCTTCATTCCGTACCCTTTCTGCGATTAGCCAAAGGTTATTAACCGATCACTTTCAAGCATGGCCTCTGTGAGCTGACCAAGGCCGCTGATTTCATAAGCTGGGTCTACATTATCACCGGTTAGAGCATTACGCTCAGCCTCTGTAGCATTGGTGATACCTCTTTTTAATGCCGCTGTAACACACACGGTTAACTCAAAGTCGTTTTGTATGGCTAATTTAGCCCAAGACTTAGTTAAATTTATTTCATCAGAAGGAGGGCAGTTCAGCCTACTTGCTACCAAAACCCCATCGCCATAGAAAAAAACTCTTTTTATCTCATGCCCTTGTTCTAATAAGGTTTTTGCGAACTGAAGTGCGCTGTATTGACCTTGAGACGAAAATGGGTTTGCAGTGATTAATAATGAAAAGATAGCCACTGGCTAAGCTCCTGGAACCAACTTATGAGTTGGGGCTATTTTAAAGGAAAATGGCTGAAATTGTTAGTTAAGCAGAGGAGGGAAGCCACTTAGCTGGATACTAAGTGGCTGTATGCATATTATTTTATTCCCAAGATGTCCTTTCCTTGATTGAAAACAACGTCTACAGGGATCTGCTTTTGTTCTAATAGCTGTAAATCTTTGGCTAGTTGCTCACTGATAACACCCTGGTTATTTAGTAGCGCTTTACCTGCTTCATAGTCACCATTACCTTGGATAACCAGAATTTTTTCAGACAGGTCATTCATTGCCTGCGTCATTTTATTGAAGTTAACACGATACTCTCCCGTCTCAGGGTTACGCTCAAATGCACCTTTATCCTTGAAATAGTTAAAGCGAACCATGTTTGCTTTGCCGTGAGCACTGCTGGCTCCGAAGCGGACCGAGCGGAAGATTCCAGCGAGGAAGGTCACGTAATTATCCATCAGCTCGCCATCGGCAATCTCACCTTTGTCATACAGCTTGCTGACCATATAAAGGCCTAGAATATCAGCTTTACCTTCTTCCAGAGCAGAAGCTGTCTCTTTTAATGCGCTGCGGACAGTGCCTTTATTATTGATGGTGTTTTTGATGCCCAGACCATGAGCGACTTCGTGGAACATGGTGTTAGCAAAGAACGCATCAAAAGTAATGTGTTGACGCTGATCTTCAGCGATAAGCTCTTCTGCAATTGGCACAAGAATCTTATCGAATTTTGCGCGCATTGCGTTTTTAAGCTGTAGACGGCGAGTACCCTTGGCTAGCTGAACTTTTTCATCATTTGGTAAGTTGATAGCAATTGTTTTCGAGCCCGCATTACTATCGCCGGCATAGAATACAACGTCATAGGCATTGAGATCACTGTCCGTGCCGGGCATTTCCTGCTTATATTTGTCTTCTACTGGTAGGCCTTTTTGCAGTTCAGGAAGGAATGCGGCGAATTTTGATAAACGCTCGCTCCATTCTAAATCTTTAATCAGGACATAAGTAGAAAATGAAGCTCTATAGCCAAACAGCTGATCTTCATAAGTTTCAATAGGGCCAACAACGACCTCAACTGGGTTGTTTTTCATATCCATCCAGGCAAAGTCAGATGGCTGATAGTTGTCAGTAACCAGGGCGTCAGCTCTAAGCTGTAGGTAATTCTTAAAGTCCTCATTTTCAGCCAGTTCCGCTGCCTGCTTTAATAAATCACTGGCTTGAGTTAGTTGCTGTTTGAACTTTACAGAGTAGGGCACTAAGGTCAGGTTGCCTTCTTCATTTCTCTCGACGAAAGAATATAAGCCTTTTTTTCCTTCCTGATCCCAAGCCTCGAACTCTGCTACCGTCATATCTTCCGGATAGAATTGAGCGCCCTTAGGCTTTTGGTCGTAGGAGTCAATAAATGGCTCGTTACCATCCAGACGATCCCATGGGCCATAGTTTATCTCAGCAAATTTTTTCACTTTAGGGTCTTCTATGGATGACAGCAGTTCTTCTTTATCACCATAAGACTGGTACCAGAACAGGTTATCCATAATTTTACCAGTCTCTATCAATAGGCCAATCATCTGCTTCTGGTTATCAGACAGGTGGCTCAAATCGCTGGTGAGAGTAAATGGGGCATAAATATCGAAACGGGAATATTCAGAAGAGCCTTCTGTTGTTTGTTCTTGCTGTGTTTCAGTCTGTTCTTTAGTAGTCTCTGCCTCGACTTGCTCAACTTTTTGCTCTGAAACTTCTTCTTTGGATGTAGTTTCCTGCTGTTCTGAACAGCCGCCAAGAGCTAACAACACTGATAAGCTGATAGCACAAAGCGTGGATTTTTGTGTAAATAATTTCATATACTTTTCCTGTTACTGATAGTTAACCAGTTGATGTTGTTATATCCGCTGAGTGTAGCAATGCTACTACCAATCAAACTGAATCTGCCTATGCAAAAGGCAGTTCCATTAAAAGCGGCTGAATACGTATTTTTCGCGCTTAACCTGTTTTACGCCAAAGTTTTTCTCTTGCAACATATTGAACACCTCATCAACCATATTAGGGTTGCCGCAAAGATAAGCCATGTCAGTTTCAGGGTTTGGATTAAGTTCAGCTAGTTTTGTTTGAACGTATCCCGAAACACAGCCTTCTTTATCTTCTCGGCTTAGGCATGGGTGGAAGTGCACATGGTCCAGCTTTGCGACCTCATTGAAGTCATCCAGATAAAACATGTCTTCGTAATATTGTGCACCAAATAATATGTGGAACTCCGTATCAGGACGTGCCTTGATTTGCTCAATCATGCAGCGGTATGGAGCTACTCCCGTGCCAGTACCAACCAGAAAGACTCTCTGCGGTAATTCTTCCAGTAAACACAACAGACCGAAGGGACCAGTCATCTCCATGGTCATGCCGGGCTCAGCATTGAAGAATAACTCTGAAGCTTTGCCACCGTCAACGTAAGCGATCACAAACTCAATATGAGTAACGCCATCCGTGTTTTTTTCCATATTAGAAATGGAATAACTGCGCTTGATAGGGCGATCGTCATCTGAGGGCAGCATGAATGAGACAAACTGGCCGGGTTTATAACTGATGGTTTTCGGGTCGTCCAGTTTAAAAACCAGTTTACGGACTTTAGGGGTGATAATCTCGTTACTTTCTAAGCTAACCTGGAAGCTCGGAAGTGGCATGAATGAACCTATTTCTGTCGATGTTTAATTTTGAAACTCATTATATAAGACAGTGAATAAAGATCTAGGTATAAACTATCGAGTTGATAATGCCATATTATTCAAAATGATTCAGTTTTGGTTCATTTCACTTTTGCTTTACTGGTATCTAAGCTCCCCAGAGGCTATTAAATAGTGATTCGTTGGGGTCGGATAATAAAGTCTTAGGAGAATATGATGCAAAAAGCCACGACCAAATTTTCTGCGATATCGGCTGCTGTGTTGTTGGGTTTATTGGGCTCGACAGCGTTAAATGCAAACGATCTGGCCGCAGAGCAGACAGTTGCTACTGAAGTTAGCTCAAAAGCTACTACAGCTATTGCGAAGCGTGCAAAGACCACAACGGTAGTCAATTCAAAAGTCGATACACAGCCGCTGAAGGGTGAGCCAGTTTCTTTACAGCGCCAAAATACCTATATCAGTCAAAAGTCTGATGCCAATCTCGAAGAAGAGCTCAAGGCGTTTCAGGCTCTTGATTTAAAGGCCGTTCCTAATAAAACCCGAGCTGAAATGAAAAAGCTAAGAGAAGACAATGGCTTACCAAAGTCTTCAAATAGCACTTCAAAAGCAGCTATGGGACACTTATATCTCTATGATGCTTCTGTATTGCTATATGGAGATGATGACGGCGATGGTTATTATAGCCAGTTAAGGGTCGATTTCGATGCGGATGCTGCCGACGATTACTATTACGATGTATACGCTGAGTTATTTATTCGCCGGATTGGTGAATCCCAGTGGACACATTATTACACTACTGATGTGTTCGAAATTCACTACGATGACAGTAGTGATGAATACAGCGTGACAACCCGTTTAAACACTGGTTTCCCACCGGATGAATATGAGGTTCTAATCGATTTATTTGAGTATGGCTATTCAGATATCGTGGATACACTAGGTCCCTTCGATGACTACGATTTAACAAACCTCTACCTTGAAGATAAAACTTATGAATCAATTGGCGGTGGTAGCGATACCTACGTTGATAATGTCAAAACTGAAATCTTCACTGACGCTGACGGTGATGGTTTCTATCGAGAGTTCACTTTAACGTTTGATATTGATACTGAGAGTACTGCTGACAGAGACGTCTACGTTAATCTATATCAGAGAAGGAATGGTGGTGAATGGTATTTTGAAACAGAGTCTGATGTCTTTACCGTTTACGGCTATAGCTCTGAGGATGCCTATGAAATCAGTGGTAACTGGCAATCAGGATACCCTACGGGCTATTACGACTTCCGTCTCGAAGTGATTGATGCAGCTACTGGTGAAGTACTGGATGATGTATCACCAGAGTTTTCACCACTACTTCAGGTACCGCTTGAGGACGCTGATGATGACACCCGTACATCAACGTCTAACCCTCCGAGTTCAACGACCAGCTCGGGACATGGCGGTGGTGGTAGCACAAGCTTGCTGACACTTGGTCTTTTAGCAGTGCTCGGTGCCTGGAGAAGAAAACTAAAGTGTTAACCACTACACAAATCTAAAAGATTCGTGTAACCTTGCTGATGCTTTTGTAGGGGAGGGGAAATGAAAGCATCAGCAAGACATATCTTGGTAAAGGATGAAGAACTCTGTAAAAAAATAAAGCAAACCATAGAGTTCGGAGCAGACTTTGCCGCCTTAGCAAAAAAATATTCTTTATGTTCATCTGCCGAGCGAGGTGGTGAGCTGGGTGTGTTCAGGAAAGGGATGATGGTCAAGGAGTTCGATGATGTCGTATTCACTCTTCCAACAAAAATACTACACGGCCCCGTCAAAAGCTGTTTTGGCTTTCACTTGATTGAAATTCTACACCGAGAAAACACGTAAAAACTAAAAAGTCATATGTGACTTAAGCTTGATGCGTTTTTGAAGAAAAATTTCTTTACAAATTTTAGCCAAAAAATTTATTAAAACGTTATAATCCTGACACAGACAAAATAATAATAGATTCTATGAAAAAACAGCAACCTATAATCATAGCTGTTGCCTTAGCCTTAATGTTGGTATTGGGCTACTCTGCACATGCTCAGGATTCTAAAATTAGTATTCCGAAGACCAGCGGAAAAATTGACGTCGATGGTCGTATGGATGAACCATTCTGGAAGGATGCGACAAAAGTAGACTATCGTTACGAAACACAGCCTCGTATCAATATTGAACCTCTTGAGAAAACTACTGCTTATATTATTGAAAACGGCGACTCACTGTTGGTTGCCATTGTCGCCTATGACAGTGACCCGAGCCAAATTCAGGCATCTTTTCGTAAAAGGGACCGAATATGGGGTGAAGACAGTGTCGGTTTTAAGGTGGATACCTTTAACGATGAACGTAAAGCCTATAATTTCTTTGTCAATCCATACGGTATCCAGGGCGACAGCATAGAAGATGACGTCCTGGGTCGAGAAGACTCTTCCTGGGACGCCATATGGAACAGCGCTGGTCGAATAACCAAAGATGGTTACGTTGTTGAGTTTGAAATCCCTTTTAAAGTATTACGGTTCCCAAACACGAAAGGGAAAAAAGTCTGGGGGATTGATTTTGTACGCTTTTATCCTCGGGATTACCAACACCGTTTTGCTTACTCTCCTAATGATCGTAACTTATCTTGTGTGCTGTGCCAGATTGGTAAAGCTGAAGGCCTGGAAAATATTGTCAGTGGTAATAATCTTGAGATAACGCCTTATACGGCAGCGCAAAAGAGCGAGCGCCGAGATCCGCCTGTACAAAACGAGTGGCAGGGCGACGGTGTTGAGTATGAGGCCGGCGTTGACTTGAGATGGGGTGTGACCGATAACTCGGTGCTTGGAGCTACCATCAACCCCGACTTCTCTCAGGTTGAGACTGACGCGGCTCAGCTTGACGTCAACAAGCAATTCTCATTGTTCTATTCGGAGAAGAGACCATTCTTCCTTGAGGGAGCGGACTACTTCAATACTCAATATACGCTGCTTCATACGCGAAACATTGCTGACCCTGACTTTGGCATTAAATACACGGGCAAAAGCGAGGGTAACTCTTACGGTGCCTTAATCTCTCGTGATCAGAGCACGAGCTTTATTTTGCCGGGACCGCAGGGCTCGTCAGTCTATACCTTACTGGATGATAATGGGCAGAATGTTGAAAGTGATGTCGCAGTTGCGCGTTACGCTCTAGATGTCGGTGAAAATTCTCAGGTTGGTGTTATGACGACACATCGCTCGGCGGGGGAATACGAGAATAATGTTTATTCGGTTGATGGCGTGCACCAGCTCTATGATGCGGGCAGGCTACGCTACCAGGTGATGTATACCGATTCCGATAATACTGAAGATATGCAACAGAACCTTGGAATGGATCCAAGTACTTCCGGTATGGGCTACCGTCTTAACTATGGTCATAGCGACAAGCATTGGAACTGGTACTTGAGTCGTACTGAGTTTGACGAAGATTTTCGTATGGACGTCGGTTATTTAACTATTGTCGGCAACTCTAAGGACGTTGGAGGTCTGGGCTATCGCTGGTATGGAGATGATGATGACTTTTTCTATGAAAAGAAAGTAAAAGCAGAATACAGCGTCAGACACTTTACCTCGAATAACGACAAGTATGAACAGATCAGAGAGCTATCGATGGACCTATACGGAAGCTTGCGTTCGACGATTAATCTTGTCGGCGGTAAACGTGATTACTTTTTTGCACAGCAGTGGTTCGATCAGGACTTTTTCTCAGTTAACGGTAGCTTCCGTCCAGCGAGTGAGTGGAAACTAGGCTTTAATATCGATGTTTCAGACGACATTGATTATCGCCATATCCGTCCCGGGGAATACTTTGATTATGGGCTATATACCGAGTGGCAGGTTAATGATGCCTGGTTCCTCGGTGCAGACATTAGTGAAACCGACTTTGACGTCAATGACGGACAACTATTCAATGCGCTTATTTTTAACCTGAATACAAACTATCATTTCAGTGCAAAAAGCTATCTGCGGTTTATTGTTCGATACAGTGATGTTGACTATAACACCGAGCTCTATAGCGACCCCGATCAGGTCAGCAACCTGACTCGTACCAGTAGACAGTTACTGTATACCTACAAATGGAACCCACGTACGGCATTCTACATTGGTTACTCCGATAATGGTTTTGAAGACGATACCGTTAACCGATTTGAGAAAACAGGCCGTAGTTTTTTCACCAAATTTAGCTACGCATTTCAGTTGTAATAAAGCGCGCCTTAGGGCGCGTTTTTTATGCGGTTAAACATTAGGAACAAGAGAAAACTCCATTCAGTAAGGAAAATGTGTGTTTAAGCAATTTAAAGATTATCTAAGAGATGTTTTTTATAGATTAAAGCACGGTGGCGATAGTTGGATCTTAGCCATGGATGAAGTTAATGAATCATTTACATTGGTAAGGAATGGTAGAGCCTTAAGACAGATTAACTTTGATCATGTTGTTAAGGCTAGCATCGAAGAAACTTCGGCTATTACATACGATGTAGAAATACTTGTTCTAAAAATTAGTAATGCAAATACAATGGAAGTCACAGAAGAAGTATCTAATTATAATGACTTCAAAAATGCGTTAAAGAAAAGAGGCTTATTGCTTAGTAATGAAAATGTGATAGAGCTACTTTCTGAATAACTAGGATAGAAAATAGAGCTGTGCCCTGAAGCACCTTATTAATTTCACCCTTCGAAATAGCCTTGTACAGTCTGTTATGTATATGTATGAATAAAATTATTACTATCGTTTACCTGTTATTCACGTGTGTCAGTTGTGTAACTGTTTCCGAACACGCTTTCATTATTGAAGGTAATGTCAGTCAGAGCTTTAATAGTTGTATCGTAAAAGTGAAAAATACTACTGAAAGGGTTGTATTAGAGGAGCTGGTATTAAATTCATTCTCTATTGTAGTTCCTGTGGGTTCTGATGGTGCTGTTGGTTATAAAATTACTGCAATTTGTAATATTAATGGTATTAGTAAAAACGTTTATAACAAAAAGATAACTGAGGGAAATAGTGGTGCCAGCATATATATTCACTTGAACTAAAAGGAGTGAATAAATAAATCTGTCCCCTTTTTGTGTAAAGGGTGGAACAAAACGCATTAAAACCTACATTGGAGATGTAGCGATTGTAGAGAAAGAAGAAATCGTTGGACAGGAAGTTTCAAACCATAAAATAAGGTTTACTCACCGTGATCGCCTTGGTTCTGTAGTAACTCTGACGGATCATAATAACCAGATTCTGGAGCACAGAAGTTATGATCCTTTCGGTAAACCAAGAACAGGTGACTTTGAAGACCCTCTTATTCCAACCTTGCGAGAAGCGGTATTGGAAGACATCCACAGTACGGAGTTAGCTGATGAAGCACCGTTTACAAATCGTGGCTTTACCGACCATGAGCACTTGGATGATGCTGAACTCATTCATATGAATGGACGCGCGTATGATTATAATCTTGGCAGGTTCCTCAGTGTCGACCCGTTCATCCAAGCGCCTGGCAACAGCCAGAGTATGAACCCATACTCGTACATTATGAATAATCCATTAAGTGGAACAGATCCGAGTGGGTATAAGGCAGAATGTGAACAAGCCCTCGGTAAAGGTTGTGGGGATGATGAGCCTAAGAAGGAGCGCAGGGAAAAACGTGGGCAAGGTTTTTCGCAAGACTGGAAAACAGTCTACCAGGTTGATAATGGAGCGGATGTTATTCATTCGGTAAATGCTAAGGGTAGTACTGAAGAAGTTGAGAAGATCGGCAGTGAATTAAAAGATAAAGGTTATGAACTGACATCTGGTAGGAGTAATAGTGACGGTACAGTAGAAGCGAGCTACACTAAAAGTTACTCTGGAGGGCTTGATGAAATTGAAGGACAAATATCTGACTCTTTAAGATCTATTTCTGATATTGCCATGGTTTCTGGTCTTGCTGCCGATGCTGGCGGGCAATTCTTAGGCGTGGCTGGTAGTGCAAAAGTTATACCACAATTTAGCCCCGCAGGAGGTGTGGCCGGTTGGTCTGCCACCTGGGGTAGCGCCAATGGGCGAGCCTTTATGCAAGTCAGTGCTCTTCAAGGTCTTGGCTCTCGGTTAAGGGTAGCATCAAAAGCGCTAGGGTTAGGAGCTTTAGTTGGTTCAACTATTGCAAATGGTCTTGATCCTAACTATTCAAAGTCAGACGTTGTATGGAAGTTGGGTGCTGACTCTGCCATTGGCTATATTGCATTCAAAGCAGCTTCTTATGGACGCTTTGGAGGATTAGTCGGGCTAGGTGTTGGTGTTGGCTATGCTGTTATTGATTACCATGTGAATCAGACTTATGGTGGTTGGACAGGTTTTGCTAATTATCATGTTCGAGAGTTTCAGAGCGGGGTTTCTACCTTCCGACATAACATGAATTATATCCAACAGGAGCCACACGATGCGATGCATCGGATGTTTAATGTTCCTAATACCCACTTCAATATGGGGACAAGGCAATGATCACCTTCTTTAGACATTGTTATTACGGCGTGTATCTGTTTTTTAAGAAGCTTAAACACAAGCATCCCGATGAGTCGGCATTTGTTTGGATGGCAGGGGTGAGGATGCTAGTTTATGCTTGTGCTTTTTTGATTATAGCTCTTTATATAGATTTACAGCGTGAAGATATTTCTAAGTTATGGATTACCATTACTTTTTTCGCCTTTGAGATGGTAGTTTCTGCATTTATTAATGGGAAAAAGAAGTTTTCAATGATTGAGGAAAACTATAAGAAGTTATCAAAAAAAATACAGATGTTTTACACCGTCATTGCCGTAGCCCTGATGCCGCTATTGGTAATAACAATGCTTGCCATCATTTTTCATATCAAGGATACCCAAGGAATAGGATGGTAATAATAAGTTAAGGCTTTCGGAGTTTCACCAGCAGCCGTCGGAAGGCTGTCTGGTTTAGGCTCGGAAGTGTGAACAGCAGGGTTCGGAATTGAGGGCGGTGCCAGCAATTTAATGGCACCGCTCAATTTACGAGGGTGTTCCAGTCGAGATTCCGAAGCTGTTCCAGTTAGGTCTCCGAAAAACTAGGACACCCACATTTTAGGGTTAGGTAGTGTTGTGGTGCCTTGATTGGAATGGGTACTTCGGCTTTTGAGCTAAAAAAGGGATATTTTTTATAAAAATCTGCTCAATGGATGGTTTTTGTTAATATTCAGGCAGGGGTAAGCCTCAAGCTGACTTGATAGACGGGTTTGGAATATTGGTTGAAGTTACGTGGTTTTGGGTTTGAAGGACTTACCGTGTAACCAGTGTTGCCCGAGCCGGTGAGCGAGCTGACTTAAATTGTACCAATGTCCCGCAGCGCGCTTAAATCGCTTCTCGAAGTGCTGGGCTTGCAATAACCAGTCATCCTCGGAGAGGTTTAGGCGTTCGAGTATTGGCGGCAGTTTAGCGGGAATGCTGCCTCGCTTACTGTGCCGAATGGCGCGTCCCGACCAGTCGACCAGTTCCAAGTAGTCGGTTAAGTCAAAGGCGATGCCTTTGGGTTGCTCTTGTCGCTCGTTGCCGATAAAGGGTAATAAGGCTTTCTCTACATCCTAGAAAAACTAGGACACCCACATTTTAGGGTTAGGTAGTGTTGTGGTGCCTTGATTGGAATGGGTACTTCGGCTTTTGAGCTAAAAAAGGGATATTTTTTATAAAAATCTGCTCAATGGATGGTTTTTGTTAATATTCAGGCAGGGGTAAGCCTCAAGCTGACTTGATAGACGGGTTTGGAATATTGGTTGAAGTTACGTGGTTTTGGGTTTGAAGGACTTACCGTGTAACCAGTGTTGCCCGAGCCGGTGAGCGAGCTGACTTAAATTGTACCAATGTCCCGCAGCGCGCTTAAATCGCTTCTCGAAGTGCTGGGCTTGCAATAACCAGTCATCCTCGGAGAGGTTTAGGCGTTCGAGTATTGGCGGCAGTTTAGCGGGAATGCTGCCTCGCTTATTGTGCCGAATGGCGCGTCCCGACCAGTCGACCAGTTCCAAGTAGTCGGTTAAGTCAAAGGCGATGCCTTTGGGTTGCTCTTGTCGCTCGTTGCCGATAAAGGGTAATAAGGCTTTCTCTACATCCTGCTGGATGCGTGCCTGAATGGAGGTGTAATCCGAAGCCTCGGGCGTGGTGGCCATCTTAGCCCTAACCGGATTCAAATCGACGTACGCCATACACGACAGTAGGGCTGCTTCATCCAGCAGAGCTTGCGACTTAAAGCGCCCCTCAAAGAACTTACCCGAGCAGTTGTCCTCTCGATTAGCCTGCCTTGCGATGGATTCATTGAGAATACGCATTAGCCAGCTGATACTCATCAGGCGCTCTCGGTAATCCTCTACCAGCTCACTGAGCACCTCAAGCTCGGCCTCACCTAAGAGTGCACCTGCTAGATAGCGTTGCGCCATCATGCTGCCGTTAAACAGCCGTGCCCAACGCTCCAACACCTCGCGTGTCGACCAGCTCTGAGCTTGCTCATTGTCAATACGTAACACCAGATGATAGTGATTGCTCATAACGGCATAGGCGGCTACATCAATCGCAAAAACCGAGGTTAAATCAAACAGCTTATCCTCAATCCAGCTACGGCGGTGCTCATAATCCTTGCCCGTATAGCTATCAACCCCGCACAGGAAAGCACGGCGTACACAACGGCAGGTAATGTGGTAATAGGGTGTTGAGTGAATATCAATTAAACGGCTACGAGCCACAGTCATAAATGCCATCCTTAGCAATATCTATAACTAAAAGCATAGACCAGTTATCTACTACTGTCAGTGGCTAATGTCTGCTAAGATTGTGCGAAATAATTGTGGGTGTCCTAGATATTTTCACAGAGATATGGGATGGGGCGCAAATGAAAAAGGTACAGTTCATAAAGTCCTTTTCAATAATAAAAAATCATTTAGAGGTCAATCTCCAGTCTCAGGGCTAATTCATGAATTGGGACATGCTGCGCATTTCAATATGTATAGTAAAGCAGGTGCGGATTATAGGAGTAGTAAGTTTTGGGACAAGTCAAAAGATAAAGTCAGTGATATAGGTGAGCAATTCGTTACTGACAACTATGAAACCCCTTGGGTGCGTTTAATGGGGGAAACTGTAAGGGAAGATTACAATAAACCAAATTGCGGGTTAGCAGATACATGTTATGGTTCAGTGCAAAGTGGATGGAAAATTTTTGAATAGAAATGAGAAGGTTCGTAATGAAAAACACTATAGTAATACTATTATTTATTTGTGGAGTTTTTTCTTGTACTCCTGAAGTACATAGCCAAAGGCTTGGTGATAAACTTTATGTTGTGACTGAGAACCTTCAAATGAGTGACGAGTATCTCTATAAAAATACATTTTACGAGAGTAGGAAGAGTCTGGGACTGAAACTTGAGCTAAGGATATACCCTGATTACTTTCTTGTTAAGAGCGAGTGTCATTTTGAAAGAGCTTCGGAAGCTAATACGAGTAATTGTTTGTTAACTACGACTAGCTCGATAAAGTCTTGGCTAGAAATTTTAATAGAAGAAGAAGAGATCCCTCTCATGGATTGGAGTAAAAGCAAAGTATTATGGAAAGATATTAGTAAAGACGAAAACTATACTTTATTACAAAAATATAATATAGAACGATAATCTGAAAGATAAGGTAGAATAATTGGGAAAGAAAAAGGCATAGAACAAATAATTGGAGGCAGAGTACAATTTCTGATATTTCTTACAAAGGCATGAGCGATTGACTCATGCTTTTTTGTCTTGGTTTCATTATTATCAGTCTTTAGGGGGTAGGAAAAGGATATTCTATGGTAAGGTTAAAAACTAGGACACCCACATTTTAGGGTTAGGTAGTGTTGTGGGGCCTTGATTGGAATGGATGCTTGGTTTTTAGCTAAAAAGGGATGTTTTTTTATAAAAAATCTGCTCAATGAATGGTTTTTGTTAATATTCAGGCAGGGGTAAGCCTCAAGCTGACTTGATAGACGGGTTTGGAATATTGGTTGAAGTTACGTGGTTTTGGGTTTGAAGGACTTACCGTGTAACCAGTGTTGCCCGAGCCGGTGAGCGAGCTGACTTAAATTGTACCAATGTCCCGCAGCGCGCTTAAATCGCTTCTCGAAGTGCTGGGCTTGCAATAACCAGTCATCCTCGGAGAGGTTTAGGCGTTCGAGTATTGGCGGCAGTTTAGCGGGAATGCTGCCTCGCTTACTGTGCCGAATGGCGCGTCCCGACCAGTCGACCAGTTCCAAGTAGTCGGTTAAGTCAAAGGCGATGCCTTTGGGTTGCTCTTGTCGCTCGTTACCGATAAAGGGTAATAAGGCTTTCTCTACATCCTGCTGGATGCGTGCCTGAATGGAGGTGTAATCCGAAGCCTCGGGCGTGGTGGCCATCTTAGCCCTAACCGGATTCAAATCGACGTACGCCATACACGACAGCAGTGCTGCTTCATCCAGCAGAGCTTGCGACTTAAAGCGCCCCTCAAAGAACTTACCCGTGCAGTTGTCCTCTCGATTAGCCTGCCGTGCGATGGATTCATTGAGAATACGCATTAGCCAGCTGATACTCATCAGGCGCTCTCGGTAATCCTCTACCAGCTCACTGAGCACCTCAAGCTCAGCCTCGCTCAAGAGTGCGCCTGCTAGATAGCGCTGTGCCATCAAGCTGCCGTTAAACAGCCGTGCCCAACGCTCCAACACCTCGCGTGTCGACCAGCTCTGAGCTTGCTCATTGTCAATACGTAACACCAGATGATAGTGATTGCTCATAACGGCATAGGCGGCTACATCAATCGCAAAAACCGAGGTTAAATCAAACAGCTTATCCTCAATCCAGCTACGGCGGTGCTCATAATCCTTGCCCGTATAGCTATCAACCCCGCACAGGAAAGCACGGCGTACACAACGGCAGGTAATGTGGTAATAGGGTGTTGAGTGAATATCAATTAAACGGCTACTCGCCACAGTCATAAACGCCATCCTTAGCATTAGCATCGTTATCTATAACTAAAAGCATAGACCAGTTATCTACTACTGTCAGTGGCTAATGTCTGCTAAGATTGTGCGAAATAATTGTGGGTGTCCTAGGTATTTATGGTCAAAAAGATCGCTACCCACATTAATCAATACTTTTTGGTATCAACACCCCGATAGTTATCGTACTTCTCTTGCTGGTTTAGCCAGAAACTACGGCTGACTTTTGTGTAAGCTTCTAGTGTTCTGGCTAAGCCAGGGGTTATTTGAGTTTCGGCGCCTATAAAGCTGGATAACTCTTCTTTACTGATGCTCAGTTCATTGGCAGCCTGGCGAAATAATTGTGGGTGTCCTAGATATTTGATTTATACGGTACGAGCAATATCTAAAGGAAAATAGTTCTCTCACACAAGAAGAGATTGAGAAACGATGGTGCAAGGTGAATAAGGAATTAAAGAGCCAGTTTATTGTTCTTCGAGACCTTAATGGTGAGGCTTTCTCAGAAGGACAGCTGGCTGAACTGAATGCGGTTGACCTTAATTTTGATTTTATGAGTATTGGTAGGCGCTATATAGTATATTTATCAAATATCGGTCAAAACAAATATGAATATGAGCCTTATGATGTTGTTGACGTTACAAAAATCCCTTCTTCCGATTTTGAGCGACTTTTAAATATGCCTACAAGAAAGTTAACCAAATATCTAATTGAAAATAATTATTTAGGAAACTCCGACTTGCCTGCTGAACCTAAACCTAGATAAATTAATGAGAGTGGTATTTCACCAAAAATCCTGTCAGAAACAATGGGCATTGATATTTTTAAATAAGGTAAATAATAATTGGAGGCAGAGTACTAATAATTTAAGCTAGAAAATTAACTTTATATGCTTGAATGAATATTAAAAAAAGCTCCCAAAAAGGGAGCTAAAGGGTGATATAAGATTGGGGTAGGAGGAGTATCTTATATCTTTGGGTAAGAACTTTTACCATTTCATCTATGACTAACTTTAAGCCTTAGTGGCTCGTTTGCATGAAGTCAAAGGGAATCACTGTGTCAATTTCATCGCTCAATAAAATCAGTTCTGGGTGATTCTTATAGATGGACTTTACGACATCTTCCAAGGAGTTATCTTTAACATCAATCAGTAATAGATAACGTCCTTCTTCCACCAGGTCATAATATTTACGAAGCTTGTAGTTCTTGCTTTCAATACCAAGCAAGCCGCCGAGCCAAGTGCCGAAACCACTAAATAGAATAGTCGTGGCTACAAAGCCGAATGTTCCGTACAGGCCGCCGAGAGCCTCTGCAGTATATAGTGTTGTGGCAATAACCAGGCCGAGTATGGTGCCCGCAATGAAGCCCTTAAAGCTACCGTTCAATACGTTAGTCTTGTACCAGAAGTTTGCGGTATTTAAACCACGTCGCAGAACTCTGCCCTGTTTTTTCGCGATAACATGTAGATCGCTATCCTTAATGCCGTGTCCCTTTAAATCCTCATAGGTGGCTTGGACATGCTTGAGTTTATCTGACTCATATAATAAACGACTCATTATGTAACTCCTGTAACACGAATTTAAGTTTAAGCTATCAGTATCGATGTGAAGAAAACGTAAACTGTATTTAGGAGCTATATAAGTTTGTTAGAAGGCAGGATTGGGACAAGTGGTTTGTTTGCTTTCAAATAAAAAAAGGTGCGTTAAGCACGCACCTATATTTTAATGATTTTTAAGTCGTTATCTTTTAGAAGAAACGCTTTGTGGCTTCTTCAGGAACGCCTACGCCGGTTACCTGTGCTCGTTGCAGTAACTGCCAGTAATATCGGTAGGTTGCCCTGTCATGAAGCTCGCCTTCGTATTGAATCGGACCCCAGTCGTTGTCCTGTGCTGCAATAAGAATATTGGCGGCGTCATTTACTTCGGAGTAATCAGGTTTCATGGCATCTACTATCGATTTGATTTGTGTTGGGTAAATACTCCACATACGAAGGAAGCCAAACTCATTGCGCGCTCTTTCTGCATCTTTGTAAGTCTGGTAAGGATTTTTAAGATCCAGCGTTACGTTATGTGCAGGGACCACACCATTGGCGAGTGCGGCTGTGACCATATCTGATTTAGCTCGCGCAAGTAGGGGGTGATCGAATTGTCCGGGGCTACGCATACAGCTTGCCGGGATCGCACCCTGATGATCACTGACGAAATCCATCATGCCAAAGTCCAGTACCTGAACCCAGTCGATTTCTGCAATTTCCCAAGATTCCCTTAGAGCCCCATGAGTTTCTACCAGCACATGAATAGGTATTTTACGGTCTATGCCGGCGTCTTTAGCCTTGGCTTTGATGTAGTCCACCATTTCCTGAATATGTGCGGCGCATGAGGTTTTCGGAAGGGTGAAGTAGGCTACCCGATCACCGATTGCTGGGACCAGAATGTCCACGTCTGCCTGCCAATGGGGGTGGGTATAGTCATGAATACGAACCCCAGCCATATTATGCTTGTTTGTATCGCTGGATAAGATTCGCGCAATCATTTCTGCATGCTCTTTTTCTTTACCTGCCTGAGCTCCATCCTCGCAATCACAGGTGATATCAAACACAGGACCCAATTTGTCCTGTAGTTCTAATGCCTTGTTAATAAGTTTTTCACTTCCGGCGAAATGTTCACAGGAAGGAATGACGGGAAATTGTTTCTCAGCGTTAAATAATGCTTCGTTTGGATGAACCTTAGAGCTCACAATTTTCTCCTTTTAATTCAATGGGATAGCTAGTGACTTTAAATGTCATCATTAGCTTTATTTGAGTTTATAGTAACGATTGATAAGAAAAATTCAAACAATAATTTGAAATAAGCGTTTGAATATGGTTTATTTATCACTCAACACTGGTCGGATTAGTTAAAGTGATGCAAGAACATTCTTTTTTGGAAAAAGTCGATGAGCAAATGGTATTGGGAGGATTCTGGCCGGGGATTCAGCTGTATTATCCACCTGTAAAGTATTCTCCTGCCGATGGAATTTACGAGACAATGGAGCAGGCATCGCACCGAATGCGAAAATATGCCCACAATACTAACGCCCATACACTGTTATTTGATTTGGAAGATGGTTGTCGGCAAAAGGAAATGAGCCGTGAGTTACTGAGAAAAGAACTCCCGCTATTCGAAGACAGAAACTTTCAGATCGCCCTCCGTATTAACCCTTTCCGTACCGACGAGTACGAAGAAGATTTAAAACTCATCAAAGAATGCTCCGAATATATTGATGTGATTATTTTGGCCAAAGCAGGCGAAGTCTACGGAGCCGCAGAGATTCGTGATCTATCGGCCTGGTTGGTTGGCGTTAATCCAAAGATTGAAATTCAGCCGATTATCGAGCATCCGCGTTCGCTTAAGATTTCGCCCGAGCTTATGCAGTACTCAACGGTACGTCACGTGGTTTTTGGTATTCACGATTTCTCGAAAGCCATGGCGATTCACCTGACTCCGGAAGGTTGGATTGACGAATTAAAGACTTACCTGCGCATGTTGTTGCTTGAGGCACGTATTGCGGGTAAGGGTGTAATTGGTGGTGTCGAAGTGTTAATTAATAAAACACCGATGCCTGAATCCTACATTGAGCCCAATGAAGTTCGACGTTGGCTGGATCTGCACGGAGAACGTGAGTCGCACGTGGTACATCAACATGCCCTGGTCGAAGCTCAAATGGGTTTGACTGGTAAGCAGGTCATTCACCCATTCCATGTTCACCTGTGTAAAACTGCTTTTACACCGTCGCCGCTACAAATTCAGCGTAATGTTGATATTCTTAAAGCAGCAATTGCAGCAGACGCGTTACTTGGCGGTGCGATTAAGTTTGAAGGGGAGATGCTGGATCCCCCAATGTTTGGTAAGGCACTGCAGTCATTGCTTCGTGCATATGCGCTGAAATCATTAGGCGATAAAGATAAGGCTTTTGCGATAGAGGTTATCAAGAAAATGCCTGTCCACGTTATTCGCGAGAACTGGCCTTACGGCATGGTGTGATATGAAGTACCAGTTTGAAGATATTCTACAGCAGGACAGCAGTGGGAAGTGGAACTGGAATCTTCCACAAAGCTTCAATATCTGCGAAGCCTGCATCGATCAACATACAGATACTGACATTGCCCACCGTCAGGCAATGATTATTGAGAACGAGACAACGGGCGAACACTCGGCTACCTACCAGCAGCTCAGTGACTATACCTCTCAGTTTGCGAACCTTTTAAAGTCGCTATCGTTTAAGGCTCGTGAAAGAGTATTAATTCGTCTGCCTAACTCGATTGACTATCCTGTCGCATTTTTTGGCTGTATCAAGTTTGGTGCGGTATCAGTGCCAACTTCCACTTTATTATCAGCCAGCGAAGTCGCCTATTTAGCTAAAGACTCTGGTGCGACGATACTGGTTACCGACAAGTCGATGTGGCCAGAACTTTCATCAGAGCTGAAAGACACCGACGTCAAGACTGTTTTACTGTGCGGGGAAGGGGAGTTGCCACAAAGTAGTAACATCCGGTTAATTGACATGACACAGGCGCTTCAGAAACAGTCCAGTGATTTTGATATTTTCCCCAGTCAAATCAATGATCCAGCCTATCTTGTCTATACCTCTGGTACGACGGGCTATCCGAAGGGTGTGCTACATGCCCAGCGTGCTTTGTTAGGACGATTACCGGCAAGCCGTTATTGGTTTGATCTTGATGACAGCAGCAATGAGCGCATCATGCACTCGGGTAAATTTAACTGGACCTATGTTTTAGGTTCTGCGCTGATGGACCCTCTGTTGCATGGCCATACCGTTATTGCCTATGAGGGCACCAATGATGCCAATACCTGGCCGACTTTGATCGCGAAGCACGAGTGCTCGATTTTCATCGGTGTTCCTACCATTTATCGACAAATCGTTCAGAAAACAGATTATAGCGGTAGTGACCTGCCATCATTAAAACATTGCATGAGTGCAGGTGAGCATCTTTCTGATGAAATGCAGCAGGTCTGGACAAAACGTTTTGGTGCACCGATTTATGAAGCCATTGGTATGTCTGAGGTTTCCTATTACATATCACAGAATAAAAACGAAGAAGTGGTACCGGGTGCCGCGGGGTTTGTTCAGCCGGGCCATTATGTGGATCTGTTGGATAGTGAGGGGGAGCCAGTAGAACAAGGCGAGGAAGGAATGATATGCATAAACGATCAGGACCCCGGCTTATTCTTAGAATACTGGCAGTTACCAGAAGAAACAAAAACAGCTCGACATGACGGCTGGTTTTTTACGGGCGATTATGCCCGACAGGATGAGAAGGGGTATATTTGGTTTTTAGGTCGCAAAGACGACATCATTAATACGTTCGGCTTTCGTGTGTCACCGCATGAAGTTGAGCGCGTGTTTAAAGCTCATCCGGGGGTTGCTGACTGTGTTGCCGTGGGGGAAACCATTGGTCCCGATAAGACCTTGGTTTCGCTTTGTATTATCAGAGATCCCGGCAGCACAGTAACAGAGGATGAGCTTATCCAATATGGTCTGAAGCATCTGGCTAAATATAAGGCACCGAAAAAGGTTCATTTCATGGAAGATTATCCTAGAACTAAAAATGGCAAAGTTTTGCGAAAACAATTGATTCAACAATTACACAGTAAAGAGGCACTCTAATGGAATCGTCAATCAGTTATCGTCCACGTCGCACCATGTTGTACGTACCGACACATGTTGACCGTTACATGGAAAAGGCTCGCACACTGGATGCCGACAGTATAATTTTTGATTTTCAGGAATCCGTTCCGCCACAGTATAAAGAGGCTGGACGCGACATATTACGCAGAGAGTTATCACAATCGACCGATTATAACCATTCAGAGCTGGTGGTTCGAATTAATCCGATTGATGGAGAGTGGGGCAAGGGCGACCTTGAAGCTATTGCTGACTTGAAAATAGATGCGGTATTAATTCCTAGAGTTGAGTCAGCAGCACAGCTATTAGAAACAATTGACGTTATTGATCAAAGCCGGCCGGATAAAGTTGATATTATGGTTAACATCGAAAGTCCTCTCGGTGTGCTTCATGCAGAAGAGATTTGTGCTGCGAGCGATCGCCTTGTGGCTATTGTTATTGGTACGACCGATTTATCGAATGAGTTAAAAGTTAATCAAACTAAAGATCGTCTGGGTTTATTACCGAGTCTGTCTATTGTTATGCTGGCGGGGCGAGCCTATAAAAAGTGTGTCATTGATGGTCCTCATTTTGATCTGAAAAGTGTCGAAGCCTGTGAGTATTCTTGTCGTCAGGCAAGAGATCTGGGTTTTGATGGAAAAGCTGTCGTACATCCTATCCAGCTAGACTATACTAATGATGCTTTCACTCCAAAGCAGGTTGATATACGTCGTGCCAAAGATATTATTGAGGCAATCGAAAAAGCGAACGCCGAAGGTCGTAATGTCGCGGTACTTGATGATAGGCTGATCGAGCCATCTCTAAGGGAGTGGGCTGAGAGGGTTATCGCTTTATACAATACAGTTAAAGAGCTGGGACAAAACGAACTGCTAGGCTCTGTTCGATAGATTTAATTTGGGGTGTGAATGAACAAGGCAAATACTGGACGATTTTTCGAAGACTTTTCTCTGGGACAAGTCTTAGAGCATCCAATTCCAAGAACCATTACCGAAGCAGATGCCAGTTTATATTTGGCACTAACGGGGAACCGTTTCAGTTTATATTGTAATAAAGAGTTTGCTTTTCAGTTAGGTTACTCCAAACAACCTCTGGACAATATGCTTGTTTTCCATATTGCTTTCGGAAAAACCGTCAACGATATTTCGTTAAATGCAGTAGCGAATTTGGGCTATGCGGAAGTTGAGTTTCTACTGCCGGTTTTTGTCGGGGATACTCTCAGCGTCGTATCCGAAGTTATCGGTCTCAGAGAAAACTCTAACGGAAAGACCGGAATTGTTTATGTCCACTCTAGAGCCATGAATCAGGAAGGTTATCCTGTATTAAGCTGGAAACGTTGGGTCATGGTTCACAAGAAAGAAAAGGGTATGCACAATACTTATGCCGTTGAACCCCAGTTAAAAAATAGCGTTGGTTTTGGTGCGCTTAGTATCCCTGAAGAATTAAATATCCAGTCTTATGATGATCGATATAGCGGGGAGGCCTATCGGTTGGATGACTATGACAATAGAGAGTGGATTGATCATAAAAATGGTTTGACGATTGATAATAGCGAACACACCATGGCGACTAAGCTCTATCAAAATGATGCCAAAGTACACTTCAATAATCATCAGATGGAAAACACGCCACACCAGCAACGTCTGGTCTACGGCGGACATATTATTTCTTTGTGCCGTAACCTTACACAGAACGGGTTAGCTAATGCTCAGTGGATTGCAGCGATAAATGGTGGATCACATCTAAACCCAAGCTATGCGGGTGATACTATTTATGCCGTTTCTCAAGTATTAAAGAAGCAGGAGCTGGGAAGTGGTATTGGCGCTTTACGCCTAAGAACTTTGGGTTTTAAAAATGCTGACTGGGAGGAATTAAAACCGCTTTATGAAAAAGCTGTTGAATCCAAAAGTAAGCTGTCCTCTGATTTTGTTTTGGATTTGGATTACACCGTCCTGATCCCAAGCTAATTTTGTTACTACCTTAGTTGCTTTTTATGTGCTAATTTCACCGTTCCTATTCTAAGATTGGGCGGATGTCTGCTGTGGTATTAGCTTTTCTTAACACTGTTGATATTGGTATTGGCGAGCTATTTGCTCTGGCCAGTGCGCTGACCTGGGCAACGGCGGTCATTATTTTTAAAGTCGCGGGGGAGACTCTCAGCGCCACATCGCTTAATCTCTTTAAAAATATGCTTGGGGCTTCTCTGCTCATCCCTACCGCCATGTTCATGGAAGGGCTGACAATGCCTCAACTGACCTCGTGGGAATGGTTCATTACTCTGGCCAGTGGATTTATAGGTATTGCAATTGCTGATACCTGGTACTTCCTGGCCCTGAAAAAGGTCGGTGCCGGTAATACGGCTATTGTCGCCAGTCTCTACAGCCCCTTCGTCATAGGCCTTTCTGTTCTTTTCTTGGGCGAAAGTCTGAACATTATGCAAATAATGGCTTTTGTTCTAGTTTTGCTAGGCATCTTCCTTGTTACCTATCAAAAGAATCGTAAACATGTAGATGCGAAAACTTTCGTTGAAGGATTGTTTTTTGCCGTTGGTGCTGTTTTCCTCAATGCGGTTGGCATCGTTATGGTTAAGCGTATTCTGGAGGGAGACGGATTTTTCTGGTTAATCACATTAAGACTGCTGGGCGGAATTGCAGGGACTATCATGTTGCTTATAGTTTCAAATAAGCTGGTGGGAGTAATTAAGGAAATTAAAGAACCCAGAGGGTGGGGGATGTTGATTACTGCTAGCGTTTTAGCAACCTATATTACAATGATGTTCTGGCTGGCTGGCTATAAATATACTGACGCCAGTACTGCCTCTATTCTAAATGAGATGACAAATGTTTTTATCGTCGTTTTTGCCTGGTTATTCCTGAAAGAAGAGCTACCCAGAAGAAAGCTTCTGGGTATTGTTCTGGCGTTTGTTGGTGTGGCAGTTTTTATTAGCTATTAAATTTCCAGAAAAGTTTTATTCTGGCTAGATTAACTTGCATTAGACTACCTCGCCAACACGAACAATTTTCATTGCGTTGGTTCCGCCAAGAGTTCCCATGGAGTCACCCTTAGTGATAATAACCAGGTCACTGTGGTTAACATAGCCATGACTCACCAGTTCTTCTACTGCGAGGCGATTTACGTCATGTCTGGCGAGTACGGTCGGGTCAAACTCAAGAGCTTCCACTCCTCGGTACAAAGATACTTTCCGTAAGGTACTCAGGTTGCGGCTTAAGGCGAAAATAGGAATTCCTGAGCGTATCCTGGATAACCAAAGGGCTGTCGAGCCAGATTCGGTTAGGGCAATAATCGCTTTAACGCCTTTCAGGTGGTTGGCGCTGTACATGGCCGCCATAGCTATAGTTTCGTCAATTCTATCGAAGGAAATATCCATTCGATGACTGGAGGTTTTTGCCAGTGACTGGTTCTCCGCACCCATGCATACGTTCGCCATGGCATCAACTGTTCTCGCTGGGTTATCACCCGTAGCTGTCTCTGCACTTAACATGACAGCATCAGTGCCATCGAGAATAGCATTAGCAACATCGAATACTTCTGCTCGAGTTGGAATTGGATTATGAATCATGCTCTCCATCATCTGGGTAGCGGTAATTACGACACGATTTAGTGTTCGTGCCCGATCAATAATTTTTTTCTGAACGCCAATAAGCTGTGCATCGCCAATCTCTACGCCAAGGTCACCTCGGGCAACCATCACTGCATCAGATGCCAGAATAATTTCATCTAAGATAGCATCGTCGTTGACTGTTTCTGCTCGCTCAATTTTGGCGACCAGTGCACAGCTACCACCAGCTTCATAAAGCAAATGACGTGCGTACTCCATGTCTTCTGCGCTTCGTGGGAATGATACTGCCAGATAGTCAACGCTCATGCTAACAGCGGTATAAATATCATCTTTGTCTTTCTGTGTCAGAGCAGGGGCTGATAAACCTCCGCCAAGTAAGTTGATACCTTTGTTATTGCTTAACACACCGCCAACAATGACTTTACAGATTATGGTTGTGCCAGTTGTCTCCGTGACTTCGAATTGAATACGACCATCGTCCAGCATCAGGTGGTTTCCAACGGTAACATCACGAGGTAGATCTTTATAGTCGATCCCTACCGTGGTGCTGTCACCATCGTTAACTCCAAGTTCAGCGTCTAGTGTGAATGTATCGCCTGCTTTAAGGTTAACTTTTCCGTCTTTGAACTTTGAGATTCTAATTTTAGGGCCTTGCAGATCGCCTAATATGCCGATGTACCGATCCATGTCTTTGGCTATTTTTCGAATCTTATTGGCTCGTTCAATATGGTCATTGGCTTCGCCATGAGAGAAGTTTAGTCGAAAGACATTTGCACCCGCTTCAATTAATGAGCGAATAGCTTCTTCAGTGTCTGTTGCAGGGCCTAAAGTAGCAACAATTTTAGTTCTTTTAAGCATAGTTTTTACAAGTAAGGATCTTACCCTTAGTGTAAAGGTATTAAGATTGAAAACAACTATATTTTGTATCTTGTAACCAGACTTTAAAGCTTATTACAGACAAAGAAAAAAGGGGCCGAAGCCCCTTTGATTTTAATGATGAAGCTAGTTACTTTCGTAAGCTTCTTTTTGCTTGTTTTCTAGACTTTTAGGGTCGCGTTTTAAAAACCAGTCTTTTATTCCACCAAGGAAAACGTAAAGACAAGGAACCCAAATCAATGTAATTACCGTAGCAAATACGATACCGAAGGCTAATGATACTGCCATTGGTATAACAAGCTGTGCTTGTAAACTTGTTTCTGTTGTTATTGGAAGTAAGCCAAAGAATGTAGTTAACGATGTCAAAATGATCGCGCGGAATCTTCGAGTACCTGCGTTTACTGCTGCATCAATTCTCGACATACCTTCAGCTCTTGCTCGACCAATAAAGTCGACCATCAGTAAGCTGTCGTTTACTACAACTCCGGATAGAGCAATGAGGCCAAAGAAAGAGAACATGCTCAAGTTTAAATCAAGGATAAGGTGACCCACCATGGCTCCGATAATCCCAAACGGTATTGCTGACATAACAACAACTGGTTTCGAGTAAGAGCGTAGAGGTATGGCCATCAACCCATAAATTAGGATAAGTGCAATAATGGCTCCGACAAAAAGTTCAGTCTGAATTTTTTGTGCATCCTCGCTTGAACCTCCCAACTCTAATTTTACAGTAGGGTGCTGCGCAAGAATTTTAGGGATAACATTCTGCATCATATCTTCGTTTATTTCTCCAGATGTAATCGTAGCCTGGGGGCTGACATCCGCGCTGATACCATTGGCTCTGACTCCGTCTATTCGCGAAATTCTAGAAAAACCTTCTTGAACTTTATAGTCTGCAACATCAGTAAAAGTTACATATTCTCCTGAAGGAGTACGAATAGGCATTTGCTCCAAGTTACCGATTGAGCGACGGTCTTCTAATGGGTATCTAACAAAGACCTTAACTTCTTCATTGTCCCTTAAGAAGCGCTGTGCTTCTGAGCCATAAAATGCATTTCGAACCTGCTGCGATAGACCTTGAGTAGTTAGGCCCAAGTTGTAGCCATGAGGCTTAACCTCTACAACAATTTCCTCTTTGCCGCCTGATAGATTGTCACTAATATCATAAACACCATCATACTCAGCAAGCTTAGCTCTGATTTTCTCAGTGACAATTTGAAGTTCATCTATGTCGGTACCAATCAGTCGATAGCCCACACCATCACCGCCGGGACCGCCGCCACCGCCACCAAAACTTATTTCTTCAATGGCGGGAAGAGTACCAACCATATCTCTCCATTGGTCGATAAGCTTGTACTGATGAATAGGGAGGTTTTCACTCTTAACCAGCTCAGTCCACATGTAGGCTCCAGTATTCTCACGAGTCCACATAAATGCATGCTGGTAAACACCGATACCGTGCTCAGCCTCTACTTCTTCATGAAGCTCGTTCAACTTTTCCCATACAACTTGAATGTTATCCATCGCCTGTTCAGCTGTTGCACCTTCAGCCATTTTTATTTCTACGAATACCCCATCATTTGGTATTTGAGGGAACATAGAGGTTTTGACCCAACCACCACCTATGAATCCGACAGTTGAAACAAATAGCAGACAGATAAAGCCTATGATGGTTAAGCCCCTATATTTAAGCAGGCGTGTTAACCCTGGTTTATAGACGTTGTTGATGAAGCGCGAAAGCGATTCTTTAACTTTCAGTCTTATTGTGCGGAAGAAGTTTTTAACTGCTTTAATTTTCGGATTTTTAGTATCCTCAATTTTGTTTAGCTTCATGTGAGCCAAGTGAGCCGGCAAAATCAGCTTTGACTCAACCAATGAGAATATTAAGCAGAACATGACGACCAGACCTATCGAGGCCATCGCATTACTCCAGGGCCCACTAAGCGAAAGCATAGGATAGAATGCTGCTATCGTGGTCAAGACACCAAATGTTGCTGGAACGGCGACTCGTTTAGAACCTTCCACCACACTGTCAATACTGTGACCTTTTTCCTCGATGGATGCCCATGCGCTTTCAGCAATAATAATGGCGTCATCGACCACAATCCCCAGGACCAGTATGAATCCGAACAGGGTGATCATGTTGATGGTCATGGCGAAGCCAGGATAGATATACATTAAAGCGAATGAACCCAGGAAGCATAGGGGGATACCAATCATTACCCAGAATGCGAGCTTGAATCTTAAGAATAAAGCCAGGACCAAAAATACTAGAAGTACACCTGCAAACATATTTCTTTGCATTAAATCTAGACGACCTTCGAGATAATAGGTGCCGTCCGCCCATGCATCCACGGAAATACCTGCGGGAAGTGTCTGCGTTTTTTGATCAAGGTAATCGTATATTTGATTGGCTATGAGTAAGTCGTCTGACTCTAGAGAGGAACGAACTCGCAAGCTTACTGTTGGTTTGCCATCAAACCTTGATAAGAAATTCCACTCAGCAAAGCCATCATCAATAGCAGCGATATCGGCTAATAGAAGTGTTGTTCCGTCTTCACGAGTGATTAAAGGTATCTTAGCGAAGTCATAAGCATCATAAGCTTGGTTTTTGGTCCTTACCAGGATATCTCCACCTAAGGTTTTAATGGTTCCGCTTGGTAAGTCCAAAGAGTGACTGCGAATAGCGTTCGATACATCTTGTAACGTTAAACCATATTTTCTTAATTGATAATCACTGACCTGAATTCCAACTTCATAAGGTCTGGCACCTTGTACCTCAACAAGACCAACGTTAGGTAATGTAAGAAGCTCGTCACGAATATCATTTGCGTATTCCTTCAGCGTTCTTTCGTTAGCATCTCCAAAAACATTGAGTCGCATGACTTGCCGCTGCATACGGTTTTCATAAATTACAGGTCGCTCGGCAAGGTCTGGGAAGTTAGGGATGGCATCAATCCTTACTTTGATTTCGTCCATTACATCTGAAACCTCGTAGTTATCTTCGATTTCGATGTTGATACTCCCTGAGCCTTCACTGGCTGTAGAGCGGATCTCTTTGATGCCTTCTATTTCTTTGATGTTTTCCTCAATCAGTATGACGATTCCTTCTTCTACTTCCTGTGGTGCTGCTCCAGGGTAGGGGACTTGGACACTGACGGAGTTAGTCACGATGTCAGGAAAGACCTGCTGGCGCAAACCGAATAGAGCCATTACACCAGTGACAATTATAAATATCATTAATAAGTTCGCAGCAACAGGGTTGCGAGCAAACCATGCAATAATTCCGCTATGTGTGTCGTATTGCTTAACCATATGCGAATTCCTTATTGATTGGTGTTACTGCTTTGCATCGCAGTTTCGTTGTTTGCCGCATCAGTAGCATCGACCTGAGAGTCCACGCGTTGAACTTTCATGCCATTTACAGGGTTGTGGACAGGAGACGTAATTACTTCATCACCAGACTCTAAACCGCTTTCAATATAAATGGTGTTTGCCTCGGTTCTTGCTAATGTAACTTTCTGAAGCTTTACTTCGCTCTCATTCTCTAAAACCAGGACTGTATCTCCGAAGTATAATGCCTGACGAGGTAGAGCAATTAAGTTTTCTTTTTCGATGCCTGCTATCTCAGCTTTGACAAAAGCTCCGAACCTAAGTGGCGGCGTTTCAATTTCACTGTCCAGGTTGTATGGGTCTTCAACTTGTGCCACAAGATATGTCAGGCGATTACTCTTTTCTACCACACCCTCAGTTCTGATTATTTTCCCGAACCACTGCCTTTCTTTACCGGCAAAAGTTCCTGTTAAGCGAACCTCTGGTGGTTGCTTGAAGTCAATCATATCTGGCAGATATAGGAATGCTAGTTCCTGGTCGGGTACTGGTAGTCTTATTTCCGCTAACTCAGTGCCGTATAATGTCGCCACTTGGCTGCCAACATTTACATACTGTCCCAAGCCTACTGTTTTACTTTGGACTAAAGCGTCAAAGCTAGCTTTTACTTTTGTTCTTTCCAGGTCTCTCCTTGCTCGCATAAGGTCCGCTTCAGCAGACTGAACTGCTGCTTTGGCTTGGTTTAATTGTGGAAGTTTAAGAACTAAAGGAGAGGGCTCCCCTTTACCAATTTTTTTCCAGTCTTTGCGGGCCTGGTTAGTTCGGGCTTGTGCGTCTTGTAGATTCGCTTGTGCCTGGGCTAAAGCAGCTTCTCTGCTTTTTACATTAGCCACATAGTTTGCAGAATCGATGTTAAATAGAACTTCTCCTTTTTTAATAAAGGCGCCCACTCTAAAGTTGTCAGACACATTGGTTACACGACCACTGACTTCTGCCACCAGTGTAGAGTTTTCTACTGGCAGTACCGGGCCTTGGCTCGCGACAATAAACTGAATGTCTTTGGCCTCAATTTTCTTTGTGTTAACAACAACAGCTTGAACAAAAGGTTTCTTTTTGGGTGGCTCTGGCTTCATCATAATAAGCGCTGCGATTAGCGCTATTGAAGTCCCAACCATTGATAGTCCAATTAATATTCGTTTTGTCATAAAGCCCCGCAATGTACGTTTCTGTACTCATACCATTTGATACAATCATTATAGGCTTTTGATATATCAGAAACTAATCATTTGTAATGACAAAAGGTTAACAAATGTTACAGCTGACACGTCATGACATAAAAAAAGGCGCTTAAAAGCGCCTTTAAATCAGATGGTTACTGAGTTATGTGTTTTTGCTATTGTTTTTCATTAAGCCATTGGTGCAACCAATTATTAACCACATGGTGCCATTGAATGCTGTTGTTTGGTTTGAGTACCCAGTGGTTCTCATCTTCAAATACTAACAGTTGGCTTGGTATACCCTGACGCTGTAGAGCAGTGAACGTGCCCAGAGATTGGGTTTCGGGAACTCTGAAATCTTTTGTCCCTTGAACCACCAGCATTGGTGTTTGCCATTTATCAACATGATGTACTGGGTTAAATTTTTCATAGTTTTCAGGTACGTCAAAATAGGTGCCACCATTTTCCCATTCAACAAACCATAGCTCCTCAGTCGCATAGTACATCATGCGGTTATCAAAAATGCCGTCGTGGTTTACCAGGCATTTAAATTGTTCCGGCCAGTTACCAGCGATCCAGTTAATCATGTAACCGCCATAAGAGGCACCAAGTGCGCAACTGTTTTCAGTATCAATGAAAGAGTAGGTGTCTTCTATGTAAGACATACCCTTCTGTAGATCTTCAAATGGTTTTCCACCCCAGTCGCCAGTAATCGAGTCTGTGAACTCCTGACCGTAACCAGTCGAGCCATGGAAGTCGATCATGACCGCAACAAAGCCCTGCCCAGTATAAGTCTGAGGATTCCAACGGTAATGGAAATGATCACCAAAACTTCCCTGAGGACCGCCGTGAATTAAAAAGGCAAGTGGGTATTCTTTTTCAGGGTCAAAGTCTGCCGGTTGGACGACATAACCATAAACAGTTTCATCGTTCCAACCTTTAAAGCTGAATTGCTCATAGTCGCCAAGTTGTAAATCAGACATGGCCTTTTTATTAACCTGAGTAATTTGAGAGCTTTTACCCGTTGTTAAGTCCATGTGGTACAGATCGGCTGGATTCTTTAAGTCATCATACTGATATATCAGCTTGTCAGAACCCACACTAACAGCGCCGACATAGCCTTTTTCGGTTAAGAGTGTCGGTTCACGACCTTCAATATCAAACGACCACAATGATTTTTTGCCAATATTATTACCTGTTATGAATAATTTCTTTCCGTCATGACTAAAAGCGTAAGAAGAAACCGAGCGATCCCATTCAGCAGTAACGTTAGAAACTTCACCAGAATCCAGGTCTTTAATGTGTACTTGTAATCGATCTGCTTCAAAGCCTGGGCGATCCATAGCAAGCCATGCCAGCTTGCTGCCATCAGGACTAAATACCGGCTGAGTGTCCCAGGCCTTATTGTCTGATGTCAGGTTTGTTATTTCACCGCCATCGATTGAAACCTGATACAGGTCAAAGTTAGTTGAGCGAGACTCTTTTTCATCTGCAATACGTAAAGTGAAAACAACAGTCTCACTATCTGGACTGATGGTATATTCTTCAGCGCCACCGAAAGGGTTGGATGGAACATTACCATCGAGCTGATGGGAGAGGGGAGTGACGCCAGTTGTACCTTTATCAGATAGCTTGGCGCTAAATAAACGGCTTTGTGTACCATCTAGCCATTTATCCCAATGACGGACAAAGGTTTTGTGGTAAAGCTTGCCAGTAGCTTTGCGTTCCTTTGCCTCTGCGAAGTTTTCCTGGCTACACAATAGTGTTTTACACTCAGGAAATACTGTTGCGCTGAATACGATATAGTTATTGTCCTTTGATAGTTTGTAAGTATTGATATCAACTGGAAGATCAGATACCTGGACAATGTTATCTGTCTTTAAGTCATAGCGGTGAAGTTGATTAGAACCACTTCGGCTTGATAAAAAATATATCGACTGACCGTCAGCCGACCAGATTGGTGTGGTATCGGCCGCCTGGTGCTGTGTTATTTGAACCGTCTCTCCACCGTTGGCAGGAACTGTATAAATGTCATAAAGGGCTTTATCGGCTTTTAAGTCCGTGGTTCGCAACTGATAGGCGACAGTTGAGCCGTTAGGCGATAGGGTGGCGCCACTTACTCTATTAAGAGTAACAAGATCCTCGGCGGTAAAGTTTTTTGCATCAATGGACGGCTGATATCCAGCCATAAAAGCACCTGCTAGCAGCGCTAAGTATTTCATATTCATCAACTATGCTCATTTATTCATATTGTGACAAAACTATACAAAGCTTTGTCGGGCAAGTCGATATTTTTGCTCAAATTGCAGTTGACAGGACCCGACCTCATGCTAAAATGCGCGCCTGTTTGGGGCTATAGCTCAGCTGGGAGAGCGCTACACTGGCAGTGTAGAGGTCAGCGGTTCGATCCCGCTTAGCTCCACCAATTTTTATTACTGCTTTGTTGGATACTCAGTCGTTTATTTTAATAAACTTCCTTCGTATCCGCCGCGCATTAACTAAAAATACATTAGTTTTAAAAGTTTTGTGTCCCGTTCGTCTAGAGGCCTAGGACACCGCCCTTTCACGGCGGTAACAGGGGTTCGACTCCCCTACGGGATGCCACATTAAAAAGCTCGACCACTTGGTCGGGCTTTTTTTATGTCTGTATATTCTGTATGGGGGTGGACTGTTTCCTAAAAAGCTGTTCAGGCTACGACATATCTTTTTAGTCGAGTTCTTTAATAAATTCGCGCGTTAGTTCTCTTAATTTTTTGATTTGAGAGCTGATTTCTTCCTCCGAGCGGGTATCTCTATTACCCAGCTTCGAATGATGGAAACTCCATGCGGATTTTAGCGTTGTGGCTTGTTCAGCGAAGTTTTCGGGAAGAAGGGCCGATAGATCTTCAATTAGTGCTATATTCCCCCAGCCCTCAATTAAACTTTTATCATAATGTCGCTGCCATTCTTGTGACTTAACGTCAGGGGCATTAAAGTGCAGGTCATTAGTAATACTTTGCAGCTCACCCAGTTGCAGAATAAGCTCAAACGCAGCATTGCGAAAATTTCTATTGAGCTCACTGGTGGAGCTTCGCCAGGTATTATAGGTTAAAGCAATGACTGCGATAACCAGACCAATTATCGCCAAGCTGTTATTCTTCAGTTGTTGTGTAAACGTTTTATGCCTGCTCATACAGTTACTATATCTCAATAAATAGATATATGACTACTGAGAGTCACAGTGCATATAATTCTGATGGAGTAGTTTGGCTCAAGTAAATTACATCACAAGTTTTCCTTCTACATAGGCAACAGACCGTTTACAGAATGAAAAATAACCAAAGTGATTGATATTAGAACAAAAAATAAAAAAAAACGTCGAAAACTAAAAAAAAGTGCAATTATGCTTTGACAAACGTCCCTGATAACATTATTATTTCGCCCGCGTTGGAGGCATACAGTAACAAACGCCAACAACAACAAGTTTTGTGTCCCGTTCGTCTAGAGGCCTAGGACACCGCCCTTTCACGGCGGTAACAGGGGTTCGACTCCCCTACGGGATGCCACATAAAAGAAACCTGGCTATATGCCAGGTTTTTTTATGTCTACATTTCCCGTAGCGGAGCTTTTAAACATTCGATGACCGCCATGCACTGAGTTTGTTCCCAACAAACACAGTATTCCCGCCATCCCTGGCGGTCAGATAGCGGAAGTGCCGAAAATGCATGGATGCAATTTTCGGCCTCCCCTACGGCAGCTTTCTATCACTGTCTATAATCTGCGGTTTAATTTAATGTTCATTTCCCCTGAAGGGGCTCCTTTTGGTCGTTTATACGAGCAAAAAACGAACCAAAAAACTCGCCCCAAAAGTTAGACGCTTACGCGTTTCCCTCATGCCACAAAATTACTGTTCGTGCCGCACCACGGGCATTCCTTTCAGTCACCACGAAACTTCCCTGTTTCGTCTTGCTAAATTGGGCTGTCCATGCCCAATTTACACGGCAATTTTGTGCCATGAGGCTAACTTAAAAGGGGGGGCTTGCCGTTGCCTTCTTAATTCTCAGAAATTATTTTTATGTATATAAGAATATTAGGGGACGCTCTTCACTCACTTCCCACAACCCATTGATTTTGCGAGTATTCATAAAAACAAGTATATTGTTAATGTTCGCTTTATAGGGGTATTTCCCGCCAAACAGAACATTAAAAATAAAAAACAATTAATTCAATAAGATACAAGCCATGCGCTGTATTCTTATGTTAGCTTCTATAGGAGAATCATAAAAAAAATGGGCAAATTTATTATAGTTACTACTTTATCGGCTTTAGCGCTGGCAGCCTGTAGTTCAACACCGACTAGAAGCGTCACCAACTACCAGGCACAAGGTAATCTAGAATCACCTAAGCCATCTGGTTGTGTAGAAATTAGCAAGCTTTCAAATGAGCAAAACCCGGTAGATATTTTTACTGGTCTAAATATCTGCTTATCTCAAAATAACTATGAAAATGCGGCGGAACTGTATTTTGCTGGCATGGCTTACGGTTACTTTGATACTAAGCGAGTTTCCGATAAAACAGCGCATCAGGCAATCAGTGTTCTGCGTATGAATACTTTTAGCTCTCAATCACAAGAATCTATGGAAAAATTGCAATCAGAAATAACAAATATTTTGTCAAGCAATGCTGAGCTCTGTAAAAAGCTATCTAGTTTAGGCGCTCCTGAATATAAGCCAACTTATATGCTTCAACATGGCATGGGCGCCTTTACCGGCCAAAGCACAAATGATGACCTTGTAGAAAGTTTCGATGCGGAAGTTACTTGGGAAGAGTCTTTGGCTAAGATAGCAAAATGTGGTCAAAGCTAACAAACGGTTGTAGGCGCCGCGAAGAGCACGGCTGGGACGACTTACGCTGCGCTTCAGCCGCCACTAAACCTGTCTTTATGGCATACGGATAGTAAAGAGGTAAGGATATGGCACACGAGGCAGAAATTTATCCTCATCACGACTTATTCAATTTGGCCTACTACCATCTTCAAGTTATTGAACAGAAGCAGCATGCAGAAACGCCGGACTCTATCGCGTTGGATTGTATGAGCTGTCTGTTGGCGCTGGGTTTGACCGTAGAAGCGTTGATCAATTTTTCAGGAGAGGCGGTCGTTCCTTCATGGGATGAACGAGATAAGTATCATGTCAAGCTCAGAAAGGTTTGTGAGAATTTGGGCTATAAATTTAATGAATCTGAGGAGCCTTTTAAAACGCTCAAAGAGCTAAAGATGATCAGGGACCGCATGGCTCACGCTAAGCCAATAAAAAGGGAAAGAGAAATCGCCTCGCTGGCAGAAATTGATCAGTTATTGGCGAATGAATGGGATCCTTATTTAACGCCTGAGCAGGTGACTAGCATTTATGAACAGGTGGATGCTTTCGAAAAAATGATATATCGAAATCCGGCTATCCAAGAAAATGGGATTCTGACCTGCGCCTCAGGTTGGTCTGGGGATTTAAAGCCATAACAAGTCACGGAAGACGGACGCGTTACTCCTATCAAAATATCCCTAACCAACTATTAATTAGCCTATTCTTTTCACATATTGTATCATTCACTCATAAATTCTAATTGAGAATCATTCACAATGATCGAGTCTATTATTAACCGTGTTTCATGCGGACGTCTGGAAGCGCCAGCTCCTTCAGAAGAGCATTTAGAGCTGATGTTCAAGGCCGCTTTGAGAGCGCCTGATCATAAAGGGTTGAAGCCTTGGGAGTATATTGTTTTTGAAGGAGAGGAAGCGCTTAATCGTTTTGGCGATTACATGCTTCAGGCGAGCTTAAAAGATAATCCTGAATTAGATGAAGCTGCCCAAGAGAAGTTAAAGAAAAAACCTCACCGAGCGCCGATGGTTGTTGTGGCAGTAGCTAAAGCAAATAACCACCCTAAGGTTCCGCACATCGAAGAAGTGCTGTCTACAGGTGCCGGAGTTCAAAACCTGATATTGGGAGCTTATGACCTTGGTTATGGCGCATACTGGCGTACAGGTAGTTTGGCCTTCAATGACCACATGAAAGCGCCATTAGGACTGGATTACGAGGATACGATCGTTGGTTTTATTTATCTTGGCACTCCATCGGTAGAGCTTAAGACGAAGCCTATTCCTGAGGTTGAGAATTTTGTGAGGAAGGGTTGAGCCTTCCTTCACAATTTATGAATTGGTAACTCCGATTACCAGCATCTTTTTAATCTGCTCGACAATCGCTTTTATCACGTCTTTATCATATTCCTGAATTCTTGGGGTATGGATATGCCCGGTAGGCACGGTTGTTCCCAGTTTATTTCCAAGATTCACGGTTCGGTAGGAGATTTCGTTGGACAGATAGCCGCCACCGCCGCCACGAACGGCAACTTCCCCCTTAAGCTCATCAAGAGTGTTTGGCTCAAAGGTTTTATTTAAGGTCGTAACTTTGCGGTTATCATTAATTTCATAAGGCCCGTCAGCTTTCATCATCGCTTCATAGGGTAACGAGTACTCAACGAACTCGGGTCCCTGCAAAAGCTCTTTTCCCTGTTTAGGAATGAGAGGGGATTCGTCAGAACCACCTGAGTAGAGATTGTTGTTGTCTGGCGCTGAAGCTGAGCGACGTCGGCCGGGGAAGTGCTCCAAATCAAAATTTTCCCGTCCCATGCTGATAGTCGCCAACATATCAATTGAGTTATTCTTGAGGTAGGGCTCAACAACTGTTTCAACTGAGCCATCATCAAAGTCCTGGTAGCGAACTGGGAACATGGCTGACTGGATTTCGATGACTTTACCGTCATGTTCGATCCGTTGGTTATCCAGTCGCAGTGCAGCAACTCCCGACGGATTACTTTGCTTGATATTTCTGTCCAGAAGAAAAGGGTCGAAACCTGTAATTAAAATTTTAACATTAGAGTCATTTTGAAACTTAATATCGTTGTAGCCACGAGAATGGTGTTCAACCATGGATATGAGTTGTTGAACCTGCTTTGATGTTAAACCTAGAGACTCTCCTCGTAATCGTAGGGCCTTGGTCATTTTCAACCGAGCCCAATAAAGCGGACGATCGTCATAACTTGACTCTGTATGTTGTAAGTCACTAGTGGCCTTATCCCATAGAGCCTCTGCATACTTTACGGTAAGCTCTTTTGCCGCAGAAAAGTTTTCGGTCTCCTGAAGTTGGCTAGAGAAAGACTCTGCCTGTTCATCATAGCGGTTCACGATTTCAGGGATTACGTCATCGGCTTTATACAAGCGGATTTCTTCAACGGTAATGTCGATAGAGGCATAGGAACTGGCTGCCGCAAGCATTAAACCGGCGGCGAGAAGAATATTGTTCATCTGATTAAAAGCCCTTCCAAATTTTGGATGTTTTTTCTTCGTAGTCTGGGTTGTCACGCTTTTCGTTAATCTCGTCGTATTTCTTTTTTTCAGCTTGGCGGGCAGGGGAGTCCGGATGAATGGTCTCATCCAGCTCTTCTAGGAATTGGGTAATTTCACTTTTATAACCAGATTTAGTTATGGTCTTGTTTTTTTTCGACTTCTTTCCTGTGCTCATAGTGAAGGCTCCCCGGTTGGTCTATGATGACTATATCAGCATATAAAAAGGGCTGCAAAAATGCAGCCCTTAAACTGTTACTCAATGTAACTGAATAACACTATTTAGAACTTAACGTTATTCGGTACTCGAGGGAATGGAATGACATCACGAATATTCGCTACGCCTGTTACGTAGGACACGCAACGATCGAAGCCTAGACCAAAACCTGCGTGTGGAACCGTACCGTAGCGACGCAGGTCGCGGTACCACCAGTAATGTTCAGCCGGTAATCCCATTTCTGCAATTCGCTTGTCCAGAACATCCAGTCGCTCTTCACGCTGTGCGCCACCAATGATTTCGCCGATACCCGGTGCCAGTACGTCCATTGCGGCAACGGTTTTCTCATCGTCATTCAAGCGCATGTAGAAGGCTTTAATGTCTTTCGGGTAGTTCATGACTACGGTCGGACGGCCGACATGCTCTTCTGCGATGAAGCGCTCGTGTTCAGATTGTAAATCGATACCCCATTCGACAGGGAACTCGAATTTCTTACCCGACTTTTTCAGGATATCAATAACGTCGGTGTAATCCAGGCGTTCAAACTTGTTATCGATAACGTTACGTAGGCGGTTGATACATTCACCATCGACACGCTGCTGGAAGAAGGCCATATCGTCTTCACGCTCGTTTAATACGGCTTCAAACACATAGCGCATCATCTCTTCCGCTAAATCGGCGTTATCGTGTAAATCTGCAAATGCAATTTCAGGCTCGACCATCCAGAACTCTGCCAGGTGACGGCTGGTATTGGAGTTCTCTGCTCGGAACGTTGGACCAAAGGTGTAAACCTTAGACATAGCCATTGCATATGCTTCAACGTTTAGCTGACCTGATACCGTCAGGAAAGCTTCACTACCGAAGAAGTCTTTGCTGTAATCGATATTGCCTTTGTCGTCTTTCGGCAGGTTCATTTGATCCAGGGTACTGACACGGAACATTTCACCGGCACCTTCTGCATCAGAAGCGGTAATGATCGGAGTATGAATCCAGTTAAAACCGTTTTCATGGAAGAAGCGGTGTATTGCCTGTGCTATGGAGTTACGTACACGTGTCACCGCACCTGTAATGTTGGTTCTTGGACGCAAGTGTGCGTTGTCACGCAAGAACTCCATGCTGTGACGTTTTGGCTGCATAGGGTAAGTGTCAGGATCCTCAACCCAGCCAACGACTTCAACCTGAGTCGCCTGGATTTCATAAGATTGACCTTTACCTTGCGACTCGACCAGCTTACCCGTAATTTTTACGGCGCAGCCAGCAGTCAGCTTAATAACCTCAGAATTATAATTCTCAATATTATTGTCGACTACGGCTTGGATAGGATTAAAACAGCTGCCATCATGCACGTTGATGAATGACAACCCAGCTTTTGAGTCGCGACGAGTGCGAACCCACCCTTGGACGGTGACCTCTTCACCAATGCCTGGTTTCCCCGCAAGGGCATCGACAATAGTTACTAACATAGTGTTAAGCTCCGTTTCGGCTTATTAGGTTATTGTGGTTACGTGTTATACGTTCAAAAAAGAAGGGGTATTGTATTAGAACTTTAATTTGCCTTCCATTTTTAGGCGAAAATTGACTGCTTTTTTTTCGTTATCGGTAAAATTATGCCAGTTTAGTACTTCTTCAAAGGTTCTCCCGCATCCTCGGCAGACTTCATCGCCCAGAACCGTGCTACAGGTACCGATGCAAGGTGAAGCGGTGGGGCTACGTTTGCCTTTGGCCGAAATTGACACTTCTTTAGATCTCCAATACTTATTTTATTAACAATACTGGCATTATGTTACCGTGAGAATTGGCGTATTGCTAGTGGTCTTTAGCTGATTTTGACACTATATCTAGTTATTTCTGCTGGTTATATGCGAAGGCCAAGAATGCACTTGTATTGGGGTAGTTTGTAAGTTATTGTGCGCAAAATATCTATTTAAACGTCTAAAAGTCCATGTTTGAGTTAGAGCCCAGTCAAATTGAAGAATATCGAGAAGATAAGCCTGCTTATTACCGCCTTTTGGGTGCACAACTAGAGGCACTATTGGGGGAGGATACCAATATGGTGACCAATATGGCCCAGGTCTCGGCATTTATATTCCAGATGTTGCCGGATCTCAATTGGGCGGGCTTCTACCTGACTAACCCGGAAAAATTTGCCAGCCTGATATTAGGGCCATATCAGGGGAAAGTCGCCTGTGTGCATATTCCATTTGGTCGAGGTGTCTGCGGTACTGCTGCTGAAACACGCCAGACGCAGTTAGTCAGAGATGTCGATCAATTTGAGGGACACATAGCCTGCGACGCAGAATCTCAAAGCGAGGTTGTGGTTCCCCTGATTGTTGATGGACAGGTAAAAGGAGTACTGGATATCGACAGTCCCGTAAAAGGGCGGTTTGATATGGAAGATGCCCAGGGTTTTGAGTTGCTGGCCAAGGTCTTCCTAGATAAAACCAATTTGGCTTAGGATTTACATAACTAGTTATTGGTATAAAAAAACTCCCTATAATGGGAGTTTTTTATAAATTGGTGTGATGGACTAGTTATTACTGTCTGCTTCCTTTGAGCTGGTCTCATCGCTATCAGCTTCTTTATCGTCCGATGGCTGCGAGGTGTCACTAGTTTGTATTTCCTCATTTGACTCATCTGGCTGATCGTTTTCTTGCTCAGACTGATCCTGGTCTTCATCCGAGGAATCTCCACCATTTTCAGGTTCTTCTTCAGGCGCAGTCTCTTTGGGTTTCTCGACTAAAGATTCGTACTCCTTTATCAAAGCTTTGGCACCCTGGTTATTCTCGTCGAGCTTAACGATATTTTCTGCTTCATCAACGCATTCGGCATAACGTCTGGCGTCACACAGTAAAATGGCTTTTAGCTGTCGCGCTTCAAGGTATGTTGAATCTCGCTCAATCAGTTCATTGAGAATGTCGAGGCTTTGATTATCATTACCAAGCTCAGATTCTAGCTTAGCTAGCTCATACGCCGAGTGTAGGTTTTTATCATCAAGTTCAAAAGCCTGTCTGTAGGCTTCCTTGGCTAAATCATACTGACTCATCGCCTTGTGCGTCTGCGCTTTAAGTTCATAAGCTGCAACGAACTTAGGGTGCTGCTTTATCAGCGAGTCAGTTACGGAGACGGCTTGCGCATAACGTTCATATTCAAAAAGTGACTGAGCATAAATAAATGCCACGCGGCGACTTTCCGGATAAATGTTATAAGCATGCTTAAGGCTCTGGAATCCTGAGGTTATTTGCTTGTTCTTAAGCTGAACTTGACCGTTAATAAGGTGTGCTTCGGCACTGTTAGGAAGTTTAGAAGCAAGCTCTGAAGAAAACTCTTCTGCTTTTTTGTACGCTTCCTGTTGGAACAGAATGCGTGTGTACTCAAGCTGGCAAGGCCAGCCAACCAGAGGATCTTCGAATAAGTCCTGATCGAATGAGCGAACGATGTCTTTCTCATTCTGTATGACGGCTAGCTTTATACGTAAATAGTCGTACAGTTCATCATACTTAAAGGATTTTTCGTCCCCGATATCCTTAACAAGGGATTCAGCCCGGTCATATTTTTCATTACTTAATGCCTTGACTAAATCAATCAACATTTCTTCATCATCGTTTGATTGTTTAACCGAGCCAAGTGATTTGTCCGCGGCTTCCAGATCGCCCGCAGCCAGATAGTTAATACTCTGCATTAAGGCTGTCTCGGCAAGATCGCTGGAGCGTTTACGAGCTTCTTTATAATCCTTAGCTGCATCGGCGAACATCAGTTCTGAAAACAGGTAATTCGCTCTCTTTAAAGCCGGCAGATAACGATTGGGAGCTAAGGAAATGGATTTCTGATACGTTTCCAGCACTTCTTTCTGAGAATATTTTGGTAACTCCTGCTGTGCTTCAGCAAGTTTCAACCAGCTAGTACTGTTGTTAGGCTGATACTCAATCGCTTTGGTGTAGCTTTTAACTGCATCTTCATACTTTCCAAGTTCATAATAGGCTCGGCCAAGATTACGGTATGACTTGGATTTTCGTCGACTGCTTGTGGTGCTGATTGCATACTTGAATGCTGTGACGGCTTTTTCATACTGTTTATCTTCGAGTAACAGCAGGCCATAGTTAATAGCACTTGCCTGGTGATGAGGAAATCTCTCAAGCTGTTCCTGGTAGGCTTTGATTGCTTCATCATTCTCATTGTCTTTGGTTAAAGCTAGGGCATAGTAGAAGCCTGGTCTCTCTTCATGACGTACTTCCCTTGGCAACTTGCCGATGATTTTATGAGTGCGTTCATAATCACCTTTGGCAAATAGCTTTAAAGCAGCTTTAAACAAAATTTCATTTTTGTCTTTTTCACTAAAGCCTTTTAATGGATCAATTCGATGGATTCGCCAAAGAACTTTTTTGTAGACATCGGTTTTAGATAAAACCAAGGTCGTTTCCTTAACCACTTCATCGGTAATATTTTTATCGCTGCCATTACTACCAGGAGCAGGAGCTGGAACATCGTATTCATCATTGTCATTGGTCGAGTCAACGCCTTCACTGGTACTGTCATCGACTTCAATCTGAATCAAAGTTCCTTCGTTTAAGACTTCACGCTCATTGTGCTCGACCAAGACTAGAATTACAGTCAGAGCGAGCGCTATTAGGCAGAGTGCGGGTGCGGAGATCCCTTTATTGTATTTATATTCGGTCACGAGCTGTCTCCATCTCTCCAGAGAAACCTTTGTGCTGGACATTTTGAATTTCAAGACCCGGACGGCCATTCACTTCCAGTACCATTGGTCCCAGTTTTTCATCAATACAGATATCTACTCCAATATATCCCAGTGGGATCGCCTTCTGAGCGTTCTGAGCGATTTCTTTTATCTTGTTCCAGAAAGGTATCTGATGGCCTAATAGTTGGGAGCCTGAGTCTGGATGTTTATCCAGCTGCTTGCCCTTGAAACTACATTTTGCTGTTAAGCCGGTTTCGATATCAACACTAAGGCCTATGGCTCCCTGATGCAGGTTAGCTTTGCCCTCAGACAACTTGGTAGGAACACGCAGCATACAGCTGATAATTTCCTGATTACATAGTATGACCCGGATATCACTTAACCCAAGATTAGCAATTTCAGAGATTCGGTGATGCTCAATCAGTAACGGCTCAATGTAAGCCGTGTCAGGCGCTCCGTCCTGGGCGAAGTTACCCGTAATAATTTCTGAAACATGATAACGAATATCCATCAGGCTAAGGCGTTTGCCAGAGGCAGTAACAAAGGTGCCATCATCGTTATTCACAATGACCAGAATACCGTTACCCTGTGATCCTCTATTGGGTTTTACGACAAAGCTTTTGAAGTCTCGTAAATGCTCCACAAAGTCGTCCAAATCCCTGAAACTATCACACATATCCAAGGTTTGTGGCACAGGGACGCCTTGCTGTAGTAACACTTTTTTGGTTTCTATTTTATCAATGGCTAGTTGAAGCAATTTACGTTCGTTCAACTGATAGACATAATCCCTGTTGCGCTTGTTAATACCCAGCGTATTATTTTGAGTATTGATCTTTTTAAAGCGTAAATACTCAGAAATCCTAAGTCCTGTCCACTGGCCAATAAAGATTTGTGCGGCCATCACAAGTAGTAAGCTTTCAGGGTAAAGTGCAAAAAAGCTCTGCAGCGTAATTGATGAGAATGCCAGATAGCACAGCGATATCATCACGACACTACCGAGGCTGGTTATGAACAGTTCCCGCCAATTATTGTCCTGAGTCATATTGCTCAGACGTTCTGCGATGAAGGAGATAATGACGACTGGGAACAGGGTCATCATACCCATCTGTAATGGTGTCTGATCGCCTAGCACCATGAAAATAGCAATAAACAGCATGGTGTTTAAGGTGATAATCGCTGCGAGTCTCGGGATTTTGAGTAGCTTATGTCTATCAAAGAAAAGCTGGCCTAGCCACGCGGTCAAAAGGACACCGACAAATCCTCCCAGTCCCATCCAGAAGCCAGTATAGATACAGGCTGCTGAGACCAGCATTGGCATGAAAATACCGAACGTTTTTACTCCTAAAACATTACGCGCGAAGGAAATCAAGAATGCGACAAATGGGAACAATAAGAATATCCCTGCCGTTTTGTTTTCGATACCAATTTTGGCTAACAGTGAAGCTGCATTAAAGAATGCTCCTTCGTCATTATCAAAACGCAGGAGTGGTGCGGCTATATGCTCACGCTTAATATCGAAAATATAGTCAAAGTTGATGTTGCGGGTATGACTAAACAATGCCTGATCATCAATGTATAGCTCCAGATAATGATGAGGTATCTGAGCGAAGTAATCATTCAAGGGATCAAAAGGGACCCAGTGTCCTTGAATATATGCTTCGACCCATTGATGAGAGGTTTTCTTTTTGGTTGTTTCCAGTATGACGCCACCAACTAAGCGAGTCGGTATGCCGTTCAAACGGGCTAAAGCTGCAAACAGTCGGCTTTTGCCATTACAGCTGGCTCGTTTCAGAATCATGGTGGTAATGGCGTCTGTGGTGCCTTTAAAGGGGGCGCCTTCAATTTCGTTATAAGTATAGTCGTGTATGGCTTCGAGAGTAGAAAGTAGCTTTCTTTCTTTTGGTTGTATGTTCATCCACAGTTCTAGAATTCGAGGATCATTCACCTGAATAAATTCTGTGGGTTCCAGCCATCGCTTGAGATGAGGAGGATAGTCGGTAGGAATATCCAGCTCAGGATCAATTTCATACTTTTGTTCACGCGAAGAAATAATCGCATTGTAGCGAATGGGTGTCGTAGAAAATCCTTTCCAGATTCCCTGTCGGCCAATTAAGGATTCGTCATTGGTAAATTCCAGTGTTCCCGACTGTAAAGACTCATTGATAACTTCCTGGCGATCATTGGTCAGAGGCAAATAGGTTCGAGTAACAATATCCTCATTCGCCGCATCAAAAGACATAGTCAATGAGTAGCGGTGGAGCAACTCTGCTCCCAGCTGTTTAACATGTGATGGCTGCCACCAGAAATGCAAGGCCAGCAAGGTAAGCCCAATAAGGGCAAACCATACAGAAGGTTTATTTAATTGTCTTACTATACTCATTCACTAATAGCCACAGGTTGACTAGATAGCAGGCGCATCCTTGACCTTTCTACTAGTGTAAATTTAATGCTGGCGCAATTTTAAAGCATTAGAGCGATATGAATGTGAAAAAGCTCACAAGTTACTAACCGTATCATTCTATTAACTCCATAGAAACTTTACGAAATCACACCAAATCTGAGCTTTGACGCTACTAAGCCATATTAGTTCCATTCTACACTGTTTTGCAAAAGACGCCCGATATTGTACCGGGCGTTGAAGATTCCATTACAGATGAAAATTAACGGCTTTTAAAACTTCTGGAGGAAGCTCTGGTAAAGAAGAGCGTGGGATAAGGAAGGTGGTTAAATTAAACAAATCCCTGAAGAAGCGGTTATTTTGAGTTGTTTGCTTCAGGTAGTCGTGCCCTGATGAGCCCCCTGTACCAATTTTTGTGCCCAGCATTCTATGAACCATAGTGGTATGGCGGTAACGCCAGGTAGTAAAGTTCTCATCAATTTCTACCAGGCCCTGTAACAAGCGGAAAGGGGAGTTTAACATCGGCTGCTCGCGATATAGATTGATAAATAGAGCGCTTAAAGTGGCTTCCTGGCTCAGGCGGAATCTGCCCTGGTCTTTTAATTCCTGGTATTTATCTTTATCAAACAGAGCATCAAAGTTTGCGTGGGTATTGGCGAGGTCATTGAGCTGGAATGTTTTTTCGGCGTCAGTCAGGTAGTCTGCGTCTTTGATAACTTTTTCATCGTGATTAAGCATTTTCTCGACGGCATCTTTATACATCTGCCAGAACTTAAAGTCGCCAAACTCAAGGAAAGGCATACGTTCAAGCCAGTTCTCTATAGCGTCGAACAGACTAGGTTGCTCTTCAAGATCCATGAGATAGTTACGGTCTTTTTCATTAAGACGATTATAGAATGACTTCTTATCAAAATTGATGCGGAATTCAGACTTCAAACCTAAAAGAATCTCGAGTTCCTTAAACTGAATACTTTGAAAGCCGGAAGCAGGGATTAAATAATCACGGAAATCCAGAAAGTCCAGCGGGGTCATTGTTTCGAGAATATCGATTTGATCGACCAGCACTTCTTGAATACGGTGAATTCTTTCTATGCGTAAGTTAACAGTACTGAGTTTATCCTCACCAACATGATCTTTGGAAAGCACGGGCAGGATGGCATGAATTTCGTGTAGTATTTGTTTGAACCACAGCTCATAGGCCTGATGAACAATGATGAACAGGGTTTCATCGTGAGCTTCATCACCATAGTTTTTGCTCTCAGGGTGCTGGGCATCCAATAATTTATCAAGTTGTAAATATTCCGAGTAATAACAAGGCTTAACGTTCTTTTGCATATTCCACCAGCTTTAATTATTTCTGAGTTATTCTGTATCGATATTTATGTTTTGGTTGCTACTTTATAACAGGCAAGGTTATGGATAGTTGTTTAGAGTGTGTGCTCGACAAGTATCATCCCTAACAAGGCAAAGTAAATTGCACCCAAAATAAAAAACGGGAGTGATTATTAACCACTCCCGCTTGATTATAGACATTTCAAAAAAATAATGTCAGCAAAGATTTTAACTTTTTTGAGTTAAGCCCCGGCCTTTATTTTCTCGAATTAATATCAACATAATCTCTTGCTTTTTCACCAGTGTACAACTGACGAGGACGACCAATCTTACGACTTGATTCACCCATCATTTCATTCCACTGTGATACCCAGCCTACGGTACGAGATAGAGCAAAAATAACCGTGAACATATTGGTTGGGATTCCAATAGCGTCCAGAATAACGCCAGAGTAGAAATCTACGTTTGGATAGAGTTTCTTCTCAACGAAATAAGGATCTTCCAAAGCAATTTTTTCAAGCTCTAGAGCAACCTTAAATGTTGGGTCGTCATTCTTACCTAATAGCTCTAATACTTCGTGAGCACTTTCACGCATAACTTTAGCCCGAGGGTCGAAGTTTTTATATACGCGGTGACCAAAGCCCATTAGGCGGAATGGATCATTTTTGTCTTTCGCACGAGCTACATATTCTGGGATGTTCTTAACATCACCGATTTCACGCAGCATGTTCAAGCAAGCCTCGTTGGCGCCGCCATGTGCTGGCCCCCAAAGACAGGCAATGCCTGATGCAATTGCTGCGAATGGGTTAGCACCTGATGAACCTGCTAGACGAACTGTCGATGTAGAAGCATTCTGTTCATGATCGGCATGCAGTACGAAGATACGATCCATTGCTTTAACTAGAACTGGATCTGGTTTCCAATCTTTCTCTGACGGCATGCTGAACATCATGTTCAAGAAGTTTTCTGCTAGGCTCATATCGTTATTTGGATAAACGAAAGGGTGGCCTACTGAGTAGCGGTAGCACATTGCAGCGATAGTTGGCACTTTAGAAATCAGGCGTAGGGCGCTGATATCACGGTGCTTAGGATCGTTAATGTCCAGCGAGTCGTGGTAGAACGCAGACAATGCACCAACTACAGATACCATGATTGCCATAGGATGAGCGTCACGACGGAAGCCGTTAAAGAAGCTCATCATTTGCTCGTGAACCATGGTGTGGTTGTTGATTTTAGCCACAAATTCTTCGTATTGCTCTTTACTCGGCAGTTCGCCATTGAGCAATAAATAGGCAACTTCTTCAAAGTTTGAGTTATCCGCTAGCTGTTCGATTGGATAACCGCGATAAAGTAGCTGTCCTTTGGCGCCATCAATATAAGTGATCTTTGATTCACAGGCACCAGTAGATACATAGCCCGGGTCGTAAGTGAAATAACCCGCTTTCCCTAATGCACCAACGGCAACGACATCTTTACCTAGACTCGGTGAAAGTACCTCTAGGGTGAGTTCTTCGCCATTTGGTAGGCTAAGTTTAGCTGTTTTATCCGACATATAGTCTCCTCGGGACAATAAATTGCTTACTTTTTAATCTAAAAGCTAGAGAGGCCACACATTCTACAAAATTTTGAATCATTTTCATAAATTAATTTTATGCAGTTTTCTATTAAGCCATAAGAAATAACAATGACCATTAAATTGGTAGGGGAAATAATTGTAATCGGCGACAAGCACTTATATAATTTCGAACTGAACTATGTATCACTGGGGAGTTCGTCGGGTAAATCGTTTTTTCTGGGTCGAACATATGTTTTACTGTTGTAGAAAATCCCGACGAGAACATTAACTCACGCCTCTTTCGACCAAGGCACAAATTTAAAAGATACGTTGTGATTAAAAAGAGACCTAAAAACTTAGACCTTACTACGGTAAGTTTCCCTGTACCTGCAATATCATCAATCTTGCATCGTATTACAGGTGTTGTTCTATTCATCGCTGTGCCAATTCTTTTATGGATGCTGCAAAAGTCGCTTGATAGTGCCGGTTATGCCGAACTACAGGCTATGTTTTCAGAATCTATCGTATGGCAGTTTATCCTTTGGGCTATTTTGACGTCTGTTGCTTATCACGTCATTGCAGGTGTTCGTCACTTGTTAATGGATCTGGGCATTGGCGAAACGCTTGAGGGTGGCCGACGCGGCGCTTGGGCTGTGTTGTTACTTTCTGTCATCTCAGCAGTATTATTAGGAGTATGGGTATGGTAACTGCCGTTACGAGCTTGGGCCGCTCTGGCCTGCACGACTGGGTGTTGCAACGCCTTTCAGCGGTAATCATGTTGGCCTACGTTATTTACCTGGGCTACTTTTTTGCAACAACACCAGAGATTACGTTTGCTGCCTGGCAGGGCTTGTTCGACAGCACCTTTATGAAGGTGTTTTCATTATTAGCCTTGTTATCAGTTGTGGTTCATGCCTGGATTGGGTTGTGGATCGTTTCAACGGACTATATGCCTAAAGTAGGCATTCGTATCGTTTTCCAGGCGATTGTTATTGTGATATGTCTTTCACTTATTGTGTGGGGCATCCAGATATTGTGGAGCTTATAAAGCATGTCTATACCTACTTACACTTTTGATGCCGTGATTGTTGGCGGCGGTGGCGCTGGTATGCGTGCCTCGTTGCAGTTAGCAAAAAGCGGTCAGAAAGTCGCATTGATTTCTAAAGTTTTCCCTACTCGTTCGCACACAGTTTCTGCTCAGGGTGGTATTACTGTAGCACTGGGTAACTCTCACCCGGATGACTGGCGCTGGCATATGTTTGATACTGTAAAAGGTTCGGATTATATCGGTGACCAGGATGCGATTGAGTATATGTGTGAAAATGGCCCTGCAGCTGTTTATGAGCTGGAGCACATGGGCTTACCATTCTCACGTCTGGACAATGGTAAAATCTACCAGCGTCCATTTGGTGGTCAGTCAAAAGAATATGGTGGTGAGCAAGCAGCACGTACAGCAGCAGCGGCTGACCGTACAGGCCACGCATTGCTTCACACTCTATATCAAGCAAACTTGGCTGCTCAGACGCAATTCTTCAATGAATGGTATGCGATGGACATCGTCCGTAATGAGGAAGGCGATGTGTGTGGCGTAACTGCTATGTCTATTGAGACAGGTGAAGTTGCGTTATTTAAATCTCGCGCCACTGTATTCGCTACAGGTGGCTCTGGTCGAATCTATGCATCTACTACTAACGCCCTTATTAACACAGGTGATGGTGTTGGTATGGCACTACGCGCCGGCTTACCTGTACAAGATATTGAGATGTGGCAGTTCCACCCAACAGGCATTGCTGGAGCGGGTACCCTGGTAACAGAAGGTTGTCGTGGTGAAGGTGGTTACCTCATCAATAAAGATGGTGAGCGTTTCATGGAGCGTTATGCTCCGAATGCCAAAGACTTGGCATCTCGTGATGTTGTAGCACGTTCTATGATGAAGGAAATTCTTGCTGGCCGAGGCGGTGGTAAGGACGGTGACCATGTGTTCTTGAAGCTAGATCACTTGGGTGAAGAGGTATTGAACAAGCGCCTGCCTGGCATCAGTGAGCTTTCCAAAATCTTTGCTCACGTTGACCCGGCAAAAGATCCGATACCTGTAGTTCCAACCTGTCACTACATGATGGGTGGTATTCCTACTAATAAATATGGCCAGGTAATTGACCGTAAACCTAATGGTGAAGAGAAAGTCGTAAAAGGCTTTTACGCCGTGGGTGAGGTAGCATGTGTATCTGTGCATGGTGCTAACCGTTTGGGCGGTAACTCTCTACTTGACCTTGTTGTATTTGGTCGAGCAGCTGGTTTACACCTGGAAGAAGCGTTAAGAGAAGGACTACCATTCTCTGATTTCGATGACGCGGATGCTGAGCGCTCAATGGCTCGCTATAACCGTTGGGAAGAGTCAACAGACGGTGAAGACGTTGTTGATTTGCGTAAAGAACTTCAGCAAACCATGCAGAATCACTTTGGTGTATTCCGTACTGGCGATTTGATGAAGGAAGGTCTCGAAAAGGTTAAAGACTTGCGTAAACGACTTAAGAATGCAGTACTTAAAGATAAGTCTAAGAGCTTTAACACTCAGAGAATTGAGTCTCTAGAGCTTGAAAACTTAATGGAAGTTGCTTACGCAACGGCCATGGCTGCAGAGTTCCGTACAGAGAGTCGTGGTGCACACAGTCGTGAAGACTACCCGGATCGTGATGATGAAAACTGGTTAGCACACTCAGTGTATTACCCAGAAACTGAAGAAATGGGTACTCGCGATGTTAATATGCATCCTGAAAAAGTCGACGCTTTCCCTCCGAAAGCTCGTACTTATTAATCCGTAACGTCAAAGAATACGGAGTAATTGATATATGAAATTTAAAGTTTATCGTTATAACCCTGAAACGGACAAAAAGCCGTACATGCAAGAGTTTGATCTGGATATCCCAGAGGGCTCAGACAAAATGTTATTGGATGTACTGGTTGAGCTGAAAGAACAGGAACCTTCTTTATCTTTCCGTCGCTCATGCCGTGAAGGTGTATGTGGTTCAGATGGTATGAACATCAATGGTAAGAATGGCTTGGCGTGTATTACGCCTATTTCAAGCTTGAAGTCGCCAGTGGTGATTCGTCCATTACCCGGTCTACCGGTTATCCGCGATCTTGTAGTTGATATGGCACAGTTCTATAAACAGTATGAGAAAATTAAGCCTTATTTGATTGCTGATACTGAAACGCCAGCTAAAGAAAGACTTCAGTCACCTGAAGATCGTGAGAAACTTGATGGCTTATACGAATGTATTTTATGTGCTTGCTGCTCGACAGCCTGTCCATCGTTCTGGTGGAACCCAGACAAGTTCGTAGGCCCATCTGGCTTATTACAAGCATATCGCTTCCTGATTGATAGTCGTGACACTCGCACTGAAGAGCGTTTGTCCGACTTAGATGATGCCTACAGCGTATTCCGCTGCCGTGGCATTATGAACTGTGTGGACGTTTGTCCGAAAGGCTTGAATCCAACAAAAGCTATCGGCCATATACGTTCTATGCTATTAAAAAGTGGTGTATAATCCACGATCTTGAAGTTGATTAATCGAAATGCCTTGAGAGTTGAATATTTTTTGCTCTCTTGGCTCATGAGTCGCAACTCTTGCAGTAACTCTTTGTAAATTAAACAGACGTTACTGTGTTAAGAGTTGCGATTTTTGGTTATCATAGCGGTACAAATACCGAGAACTGGTGTTAAATTAAAATGAAGAACGGCTTAGAGGCGATGTTTGACAGTGCTTACCTTTCAGGAGGGAGCGCCGCCTATTTGGAAGAACTTTACGAGCAATATTTAGAAGATCCTCAATCAGTCGATGCCGAATGGCGCGAAAAATTCGATGCATACGAAAAAGTTAACGATAAGAAAGAGGTAGCTCATGGCGCCATTCGTGAACATTTTCGCCAAATTGGCTTAAACCGTCAGAAGCTTGCTTTCAGTCAGGGTGGGGGAGACTCTACAGCAGACCCAAAGCAAGTAAAAGTCCTTCACTTAATCGAGTCCTATCGTGCGCGTGGTCATCATCATGCTAATATCGATCCACTCGGCTTATGGAGCCACCCATACCCAACAAACCTAAGCCTGGACAGCTATGATCTTGGCGACGTTGATCCAAACAAAAAATTCCATGTTGGCAACCTTGCTGGTCCTGAACAGCAATCTTTGAAAGAGATAGAAGAAAGACTTAAAGAAACCTACTGTCATTCTATCGGTGCAGAATTCTTACATATTAATGACCTCGAAGAGCGTCGCTGGATTCAAGAAAAACTTGAAGCGGCAGGTTCTTCTCATGATTTCCGAGATCAAACCAAGAAAAATATTTTAGAAGGTTTGACTGCAGCAGAAGGTCTTGAAAAATATCTAGGCTCAAAATTCCCTGGCGCAAAGCGTTTCTCTCTGGAAGGTGGGGATAGCCTCATTCCAATGATGCGTGATTTTATCAACCAGGCTGGCTCAAAGGGTACCAAAGAGATTGTCATTGGTATGGCTCACCGTGGACGCCTTAACATGCTCGTAAATGTCATGGGTAAAAAGCCACAGGTGCTATTTGATGAGTTTGCCGGAAAGAATGCCGTGGTTGAAGAGGGCTCCTCTGGCGACGTCAAATACCATATGGGTTATTCCAGTGATGTAGAGACAGAAGGTGGGCCGGTCCATCTGGCTTTGGCTTTTAATCCTTCTCACTTAGAAATTGTAAGCCCAGTAGTCATAGGTTCGGTCAGAGCACGTCAAGAACGCCGTAATGACGAAAACTGTGAACAGGTGCTTCCTGTATTGATCCATGGTGACTCCGCTGTAACAGGCCAGGGCGTGGTCATGGAACTCTTCAATATGTCTCAGGCGCGTGGCTTTTATGTTGGCGGCTCAGTCCATATTGTTATTAATAACCAGGTAGGCTTTACCACATCAAAACTACAGGACACTCGTTCAACAGCGTACTGTACTGATGTTGCTAAAATGGTCGAAGCCCCAGTATTCCACGTTAATGGTGATGATCCAGAAGCGGTCCTTTATGTCACACGTCTTGCCCTGGAATTCCGTAATAAGTTTAAAAAGGACGTGGTGATCGATTTAGTATGTTACCGACGTCATGGACATAACGAAGCTGATGAGCCTAACGCGACCCAGCCAGTTATGTACCAAAAAATTAAAAAGCACCCAACGACACGCAAAATCTATGAAGACAAATTAACTTCAGAGGGCACATTGTCTGCCGATGAAGCTAAGAAGTTTACAGATGATTATCGTGATTTGCTGGATAAAGGAGACTCGGTGGTTCTAAACCGAATTCCGACACACAAAAACGAGTACAGTGTTGACTGGACTCCTTTTGAAAATCAGTCGTGGCAGTCACCAGCTAAAACGGCCATCACGAAAAAACAGTTTAAATTTTTGTCTGAGCGCATTTGTGATTACCCAGAAGATCTACCTTTGCAACGTCAAGTTAAAAAGCTGATGGGTCTACGTAAAGAAATGGCAGAAGGTGAAAAGCCAATGGACTGGGGTTTTGCTGAAACTCTGGCCTATGCATCACTGCTTGATGAAGATTATGAAGTTCGCATCTGTGGTCAGGATAGTGGACGTGGTACATTCTTTCACCGTCATGCTGTCTTGCATGACCAGGATGATGCTGAAGTTTATATTCCGCTACAGAATATTAAAGAAGATCAACCCAGCTTCACTGTGATTGACTCAGTGCTGTCAGAAGAAGCTGTTATGGCCTTTGAGTATGGCTATTCAACAAATGAACCTAATTCAATGGTCATCTGGGAAGCCCAGTTTGGTGATTTTGCTAATGGTGCGCAAGTTGTTATCGATCAGTTTATCAGCTCTGGAGAGCAGAAATGGGGCAGACTGTCTGGCTTAACCTTATTTTTGCCTCACGGCTATGAAGGCCAGGGTCCGGAGCATAGCTCCGCACGTTTAGAACGATTCCTGCAATTATCTGCTGAGCAGAATATGCAGGTAGTAGTGCCCTCAACGCCAGCTCAGGCATTCCATATGATTCGTCGTCAAATGGTGCGTAAGTTACGTAAGCCATTGATTGTAATGACACCAAAGAGCTTGTTGCGCCACAGAGACGCTGTTTCTAACATCGATGAGTTGACTAAGGGTCAGTTCCAGAATGCCATTGATGAAATAGATCAGTTAGACAAAAAGAAAGTTGAACGGGTGGTCATGTGCTCCGGCAAGGTTTATTATGATCTGCTCAAAAAGCGTCGTGACGAAAAGTTAGATAATGTTGCTATTGTTCGTATTGAGCAGCTGTATCCATTCCCGCATGAGGAAGTGGAAAAAATCTTAGCGTCATACAAGGCTGCTAAGACGTTTGTGTGGTGTCAGGAAGAGCCGCAAAACCAGGGTGCGTGGTATTGTAGTCGTCATAATTTAGATGAAGCGGCTCCAACTAACGACCCTGTAATATTTGCGGGTCGTGCAGCTTCAGCAGCACCAGCTGTTGGTTATGCGAGTATTCATAATGAGCAGCAAAATAAATTGGTCAACGATGCGTTGGGTATCGAATAACAACGTATCCAATAACAGAATTTGAAATAATTTAAGGTAAATAAGGTTATAACATGGCTATCGAAATTAAAGTTCCTGTGTTGCCTGAATCTGTAGCGGATGCAACGATTGCTACTTGGCACGTTAAGCCTGGGGAAGCAGTATCGCGTGATCAGAACTTGGTCGATATTGAGACTGATAAAGTAGTTTTGGAAGTTGTAGCTCCGGAAGATGGTGCTATTTCTGAAATCTTAAAAGAAGAAGGCGACACCGTTCTTCAAGAAGAGGCGATTGCTAAGTTTGAAGCTGGAGCCGGTGGTGATACTAGCTCTGAGTCCAAAGACGATTCTTCTGATAAGAAAGATGAGTCTGAGGAAGAAAAAGCTAAGTCAGAAGATAAACCTGCGGAACCATCGAAAGATTCTGATGTTCTATCTCCTGCTGTTCGTCGCCTTGTAGCAGAGCATAACCTGGATGCCAGCCAAATTCCTGCAACTGGGAAGGGGGGACGTCTGACTAAAGAAGACGTTGAAAACTTCATCAAGAACGGTGGTAAAAAAGAAGCTCCAGCATCAAAAGGTTCTGATGCTCCAGTCTCGGCTGGTTTACGCGAAGAGAAGCGTGTACCAATGACTCGTTTACGTAAGCGTATCGCTGAGCGCTTGGTGGAAGCTCAACAAAATGCAGCTCTATTAACGACGTTTAACGATATCAACATGAAAGAAGTTGTTGAATTGCGAGCGCGTTATAAAGAACAGTTCGAAAAAGTTCATGAAACTCGCTTGGGTTTCATGTCTTTCTTTGTAAAAGCAACAGTAGAAGCATTAAAACGTTATCCTGCTGTTAACGCTTCAATCGATGGTGATGACATTGTATATCATGGTTATTACGACATTGGTGTTGCGGTTTCTTCTCCAAGAGGTCTTGTCGTTCCTGTCCTACGTGATGCGGACACTATGAGCCTTGCAGAGATAGAAGCAAAAATTCGCGAGTTTGGTGTTAAAGCTCGTGATAATAAATTGACTGTCGAAGAGATGACAGGCGGTACCTTTACTATCTCTAATGGTGGTGTGTTTGGCTCGCTAATGGCTACGCCAATCATTAACCCACCTCAAAGTGGTATTTTAGGTATGAATCGAATGGAAGATCGTCCAGTAGTTATTGATGGAGAAATTGTGATTCGTCCAATGATGAATGTTGCGCTTTCATATGACCACCGAATTATTGATGGTCGTGAATCAGTCGGCTTCTTGAAAACTATTAAAGAGTTTATTGAAGATCCGGCTCGCATTCTACTGGATGTTTAATCAGTAAGTATCAAGTACAGCCGGATAAATTCTATCCGGCTTTTGTCTTTTTAATTAACGTGAAATTAGGAACATCAAATGAACCTACACGAGTATCAAGGTAAACAACTATTCCGTGAATACGGTTTACCAGTATCTGAAGGTTATGCTGTTGATAACCCTCAGTCTGCTTTTGAAGCTGCTGGCCAAATCGGTGGTGACATGTGGGTTGTTAAAGCTCAAGTACATGCCGGTGGCCGTGGTAAAGCAGGTGGCGTAAAGCTTGTTAAAACTAAAGAAGAAGTTAAAGAGTTTGCTAAACAGTGGCTAGGTAAGAACTTAGTGACTTATCAAACTGATGCTAATGGCCAACCTGTCAGTAAAATCTTAGTTGAGTCATGCACTGATATTGATAAAGAACTTTATCTGGGCGCAGTCATTGACCGTTCTTCGCGTCGTGTTGTCTTCATGGCTTCTACCGAAGGTGGTGTTGAGATTGAGAAAGTTGCAGAAGAAACTCCAGAGAAGATTCTTAAAGCAACGATTGATCCGCTAGTTGGTCCACAACCATATCAAGGTCGTGAGCTCGCTTTCCAATTAGGTCTTGAAGGCAAGCAGGTTAAGCAGTTTACTCACATCTTCATTCAGCTTGCTAAAATGTTTGTTGAAAAAGATTTATCGCTTCTTGAGATTAATCCCTTAGTGATTAAAGAAGACGGCGATCTACACTGTCTGGACGCAAAAATTAATATCGATGGCAATGCTCTATATCGTCATAACAAATTAGCTGAGATGCACGACCCTTCACAGGAAGATGAGCGTGAAGCACATGCCGCTAAATTTGAACTTAACTATGTTGCGCTTGACGGTAACATCGGCTGTATGGTTAATGGTGCCGGCCTTGCAATGGGTACAATGGATATCATCAAACTACACGGCGGTGAGCCAGCTAACTTCCTTGACGTTGGTGGCGGCGCGACAAAAGAGCGTGTTACTGAAGCCTTTAAAATCATTCTTTCTGATGAAAACGTTAAGGCTGTATTGGTTAATATTTTTGGTGGTATTGTTCGTTGTGACCTTATCGCAGAAGGCATCATCGGTGCAGTTAAGGATGTGGGTATTGAAGATCCAGTAGTTGTTCGTCTGGAGGGTAACAATGCTGAGCTTGGAACGAAGGTTCTGGCTGAATCAGGTCTAAACATCATTGCAGCGGAAAGCTTAACTGACGCAGCGAAGAAAGTTGTTGCTGCAGCGGAGGGCAAATAATGAGTATCCTACTAAATAAAGAAACAAAAGTTATTTGTCAGGGCATCACTGGCTCACAAGGTACTTTCCATACTGAGCAGGCGATAGAGTACGGTACAAACATGGTTGGCGGTGTGACTCCTGGTAAAGGCGGTCAAACTCACCTTGGTCTTCCTGTCTTCAATACCGTGAAAGAAGCTGTTCAAGAAACTGGTGCTGAAGCGTCCGTTATCTATGTTCCGGCGCCATTCTGTAAAGACTCTATTCTTGAGGCTGCTAATGCTGGCATCAAACTAGTTATCTGTATCACAGAAGGTATCCCAACACTCGATATGTTGGATGCAAAAATTGTTTGTGATCGTCTAGGTGTTCGTCTGATTGGTCCTAACTGTCCGGGTGTCATCACTCCGGGAGAGAGCAAAATTGGTATTATGCCTGGCCATATTCATAAACCAGGTAAAGTGGGTATTGTTTCTCGCTCTGGTACTTTGACCTATGAAGCAGTAAAGCAAACGACAGATTATGGTTTTGGTCAGTCAACCTGTGTTGGTATTGGCGGTGACCCAATCCCAGGATCTAACTTCATCGACATCCTTGAGATGTTTGAAAAAGATCCGGCGACTGAAGCAATCGTAATGATTGGTGAAATCGGTGGTTCTGCTGAAGAAGAAGCCGCAGCATACATCAAAGAAAACGTTACTAAACCAGTTGTTTCATACATTGCAGGTGTCACAGCACCTCCAGGTAAACGTATGGGTCATGCTGGTGCGATTATCGCTGGTGGTAAAGGTACTGCAGCTGAGAAGTTTGCTGCCCTTGAAGACGCGGGTGTTAAAACCGTACGTTCTTTGGCAGAGATTGGCTCAGCTATGAAAGAAATAACAGGCTGGTAATTCCAACCTGACTTTCTTCAGAGCCGCAGACACTTGTCTGCGGCTTTTTTGTATCTGCAGCATTGATTCTTATGTTTGTCATATTTATTAACATTTACTCCCTATACAGTTACAAAGCTTTGTATGATACTGCTTAGCTGAGAAAAGCTATGTTTATGCCGTAGCTTGTTTCATTTATTTAAAAGCAGATTAATACAGTTAACTACTACGCGTAGTAGAGTGAAAGAATAGAGGGATATCTATGGTCTTAAAATTTAAGAAAACCTTTTTAGCAATGGCTTTAGCTACTGGAATGGGAGCAGCATACGCAAAGTTGCCTGAAGGGGTTGAGAAAGTAACGTCGGTTGAAGGTATTACAGAGTACCGTCTGGACAATGGTTTGCAGGTGCTACTATTCCCGGATCCAACCCAGGAAACGGTCACAGTCAACGTTACATACCACGTCGGATCTAAGCACGAAAATTACGGCGAAACTGGCATGGCTCACTTATTGGAGCACCTGGTTTTTAAAGGAACACCGGACCATAAAGATATTCCCAAAGAGTTAACTGACCACGGCGCAGAGCCAAATGGAACGACCTGGTACGATAGAACGAATTATTTTGAGACTTTTTCCGCTACTCCTGAAAATATCGAGTGGGCTTTGGATTTAGAGGCTGATCGTATGATCAACTCATTTATTGCGAAAAAAGATCTTGATAGCGAAATGACGGTAGTTAGAAATGAACTTGAGAATGGTGAGAACAGTCCATTCCGTGTTTTGATGCAACGTTTAATGTCTACAGCCTTTGATTGGCATAATTATGGCAAATCAACAATAGGAGCTCGCTCGGATCTGGAGAATGTGGATATCAGCAATTTACAGGCTTTTTACCGTAAATATTATCAGCCAGATAACGCTACTTTAATTGTTTCAGGAAAAATCGATGAAGAGCAGTTAATCGAGCTTATTGATGAAGAGTTTGGTGATATCCCCAAGCCGGATAGAACCATAGCCGAGCTTTACACCGAAGAACCTATTCAGGATGGTGAGCGCCGTGTTGTAGTACGACGTCCCGGTGATGTACAAATGGTCGGCGTTCTTTATAAAACTCCAGCAGGTCCATCAGAAAAGTTCGCTGCCGTTCAGGTGCTAAATCAGATTCTAGGTGATAATAAGACTGGTAGATTACATGATGCCCTGGTAAAGAATGAGTTAGCAGCTTCTACATTTGGTTTCCCATTCCAGCTGGGTGAGCCCGGAGCCCTACTATTTGGAGCCCAGGTTGCCAAAGGAAAGGATATTGCTAAAACAGAATCGGAAATGCTGAAAACTTTAGAAGATATTAAAAGTAATCCGATTACAGAGAAAGAAGTAAAGCAGGCTAAGGCGAAGCTATTAAAGCAAATAGAGCTTAGCTTTAACTCATCTCAAAGTATCGCTCTCGAGCTTACTGAGTGGGTTGGTATGGGTGACTGGAGGCTATTGTTCCTCAACCGAGATCGCCTTGAAGCAGTAACTGTTGATGATGTTCAGGCAGCTGCTGAAGAGTTCCTTGTTAATGATAATCGCACTTTAGGTTTATTTTTGCCAGAGCAGAAGCCAGACAGAGCTGATTCCATCGTTAGAATGAGTGACGAGGAAATTGATGCCATGCTCGAAGGCTATGAAGGTCGAAAAGCAGTTGCGCAGGGTGAGGACTTTGACCCTTCTCATGACAATATTGATGAAAGAACTGTGGAGTCGACTTTAAGTAATGGTGCAAAAGTTGTTTATTTGCCTAAGAAAACTCGCGGCGAGTCTGTTGTTGCCCAGATTCGACTGGATATAGGCAACCTTAATGATTTACGTAATAGTGGTGTCATCCCATCACTAACGGCCGGAATGCTAGATCGAGGCACAAAAGATTTGAGCCGCGAAGAGCTTCAGTCTGAGTTTGATCGTTTGAAAGCAAACGTCAGCGTCAGTGGTGATAGTACTACCGTTACTGCTCGAATACAGACAAACAAGGAAAATCTTGCTGAGGTGATTCGTCTGGTTGAACAAGTTTTAAAGAATCCTCGTTTCAGTGAAGAAGAGTTAGAAGTATTAAAGCGTGAACGCATCGTTAGTTTAGAGCAGCAAAAGCAGCAACCAAGCACTCAGGTCTTTATGCAACTTGGACGTCATTTGAATCCATATGATAGCTCCCATCCTTTTTACAGTATGAGCATCGATGAGCAAATTGAAGCCATCAAGAAGGTGACTCCAGAACAGCTGGCAAGTTTCCATGACAGTTTTATGGGCGCACAGGACGCTGATATTGCTCTGGTGGGTGACTTTAATAAGGACGAGATGCAAGAGCTTCTTGAGGAGACTCTCGGTAACTGGAAATCAGAAGTAGAATATGAGCGCATCAAAACATCTGCGTCAGACGTCGAGTCCATTAATAAATTCGTTGATACCCCGGATAAAGCTGGAGCTGCCTTTGGTGCCATGACGCAAATTCCGGTCAGTGATGAGCATCCTGACCATCCAGCATTGATTGTCGCCAACCAAATCTTTGGGGGTGGCTTCCTAAACAGCCGCCTGGCTACAAGACTTCGTCAAAAAGATGGTTTAAGTTATGGTGCCGGTTCATTCTTAAGAGTAAGCTCTCAGGATGATAAAGCTATTTTTGGTGCTTACGCGATATGTGCGCCAGAAAATCTGGCAAAAGTAGAGCAGGGCTTCAAAGAAGAGTTCGAAAAGGTCATTGAACAGGGCTTTACTAAAGATGAGCTGGATGCAGCGGTTAAAGGCATGATCCAGAATCGTCGAATCGATCGAGCTAAAGACAATCGTCTGGTAGGAACCCTCGCTTCTAATTTGGATCTAGATCGTTCAATGCAGTGGGACGAAGAGTTTGAACAAGCTCTTAAGACATTGACGGTTGAGGATATTAACCAGGCATTTCGGAAGCACCTTAGCTTGGATAATATCTCCATCGTAAAAGCTGGAGACAAGACTAAAGCTGAGTAATATGGTGACTGAGTGTAAGAGCCGCAGTTAATACTGCGGCTTTTTTATTTCCATTAATTACCAGCGATAATTTACGGTATAGTTAACTTTTAATTCGCCACTGGCTGGGACATTAACATTAAAATGGATGTGTCTTGCATCCTGTTTAGAAAACTCATGAGAATTGCTTTTAATTTCCCATTGTGACCAACGATAAAGTTTCTCCCGGATGACTACCTGCACATTTTCAGTTTTGTGATTACTCAATGTAATTTCAAAGCTTTCGCTCATAGTCCTTGATTTTGTATTAACTCGGTAGTCTGTTTGCGTTCGCTCACCCTTTATATCAAATGAGTTCCCCACTTTTATAAGTACATCCTCATCTTTTGGGGTATGGTCGATAATATCCTCGCCTATAAATTCCATGCTGCCATCAGAGTCTTTTTGATTAACTCGGATTCTACCTGCAGGCAGAGGTATGCCCATATTATTGTCTTCACTGTTATTAAATCGGAGGTAGACATTAACATCGCCCTCACTTTTCTGGCCATAATTCTGATTTGTATTCAGCCCGCTAAAGCCATAATGATTTGAGGCATCGAACACCAGCTCCTTATCGCAGTTTATAGCGTTAACAGAAGGGAATAGTTCAAGCTGCTTAGTTGAGTTATCCGGGAGTGTCGCTGGGCGCCCCAGTGTGTATAGGTGGTACTCAAAGAAGGATTTTTCTTCAAACCCTGTGCTATCAGCCATAGCTGCTTTTTCATACATGACTTGACTGCTTCTAATTGCAGAAGGAGCTTTTGCGCGATTAACATCCCCGGCAATTAACTTAAGCTTTGCATTTTCATAGCTTGTGCCTGATTGATTAATGATACTGACCCATGCAGAAAGATCTAGCTGGCACTTGTCCTCTTCGCTATAGGCAATATTATAATCAGACCACCAGGTGACCCCTTCGGTCTGGTAGCTAAGCTCAATATCGTGCTTTCCGCCCTTGTTTGCTTTTAAGTCCCAGACTAGTGTAGGTCTGGTACGTAACCCTCCCGGTAGGCTTGGGAATTTAATATTTCTGTAACTATTGATACTGTATACGTTACCCCGTTCATCCTCCAGTACAAGGCCACCCATGGCGCTGACTAACTTGCCCTTAATAATATTCGTATCATTCCCCAGTTCCTGTTCGACTGTAATATTCCTGCCTAAATAACGTTGTAAAAGCTTTTGTTGGCTTACAAGATCAAATTGATAATTTTGTTCAACTACATGAGCTTCAGGATCAGTTAAGGACATGAATGATACTGTGGTGGGGTCTATTAAAGCGGCAACATTATTAACTTCGACACGGTTCAGACCTTCTGACAGTTTATATTGTTGAGTGCTTTTTATGACGGCATACCCGGGGATATTATAATTCCCAATATGTCGTCCGGGAACTGGACGGTAACTACTGGGTGATATAGAGCCCGGCTGAGCGCTACTGTATATTGTTATAGCATCTTCTGCACCAGTAATGGCAGGAGCTCCATAAAGCGCCGAAGTTATTAATAATGTTAGTATGCTATGTCTGCTATGTTTATAAAGCATGAGAGTATCCTTGTGTTTTGACCATACACCGTCTATAAACGTCAGAGTAACTTAAATGGGTTAACATAGCCAAAATTTGAAAGGTAGCTTTTTATGTTGGTAAAGATTAAATATAGTCTGGCTTTAATGCTTACTTTTTTAGCATTTGCTTCAGGAGCTAAGGAGTATTCCAAAGTAACCGGTGACAGCTATATACAGTTTAGTGGTGTTCAGAATAAGAAAACCGCCTTTACTGGTCATTTTAAAGAGTTCATGGTCACTACCAATTTTGATGCTTCCAATATCAGTAACACCCAAATTTACGTTGAAATTAATTTGGATTCAGTAGAGAGCGGTAGCTCAAAGCGTGACTCAATGCTCAAAAAGGAAAACTGGTTTGATGTTGAGAATACTCCTAGAAGTTACTTTAAGTCGGACACAGTAGAAGCCATTTCCGACAATATATATCAAGTTTCAGGAGAGTTAAAAATTAAAGGAATTTCAAATCGTTACAGCTTTAAAATAAAAATTCGTGAACTAGTCGACTTGTTGCGCTTAGAAGGCAAACTTACAATTAACCGGCTTGATTTTGACCTAGGGCTGGGTTCTTGGAAGAACCCTGACTGGGTAAGACATGAAGTCGAAGTAGAATTTGATGTAGCTTTGAAACCTTAATGTACAGGAAGTGACAATAAACATATAGGATCAGGTTTCAGCTCTTAAAGTTATTAACCATATAGCGTTAGAGTAAGGAAAATGAAGAAACCGTTCCTGTTGGGAATAGTGCTGTTTGCGATATCACAAACTGGCAAGACAGAGGTGCTGGATATTGATTCGCAAATGGCAGATAAAATAGTATCTATCTGCAAGTTTGTAAAAGCCAAGGGACACCCTGAGCAGTTAAGATTAAAAGGGTTAGCCTGGTGCAAGGTTGGGGTCGATTACCTTCCTGAAGAATATAAACGACAAAAGCAACTTGTAAGCCATCTTTATGAGTCGGAAAATTACAAACACCTACTGCAGAAGAATGAGTTTATTTCACATTTAAAAAAGGCAAGGAGGCGAATTGCTGAAATTTCACTGGGGATGTAAAAGTTATGCTCAATAAAAAAGCACCGTTAGGTGCTTTTTTATTGCACTTAGTAATTACAGACTTGGCAACTCTAACTCGTGCGCAAATTGATTAAAGAACCCACTATCAATCAGTTCACGTATCGCTTCAATATCAGGACCAAAATGACGGTCTTTCTCGTAGTAAGGAACCTCCTTACGAATTGCTGAGTATGCCTTTAGTAATGTTTCAGAGGTTTTTAAAGGGGCTCTAAAATCAATACCCTGGGCTGCACTTAATAATTCAACAGCAATGACGCCGGCGGTATTAAAGTTCATATCGCGCAGGCGACGAGCAGCAAAAGTAGCCATTGATACATGGTCTTCCTGGTTTGCTGAAGTTGGAAGGCTGTCTACCGAAGCTGGATGAGCGAGAGTTTTATTTTCTGAGGCCAAGGCTGCTGCTGTGACCTGAGCAATCATAAAGCCTGAGTTGACACCACTATCTTCAACCAGGAATGCCGGTAAGCCACTTAGATGTTTGTCCAGCATCAGCGCTATTCGGCGTTCAACGATCGCACCCACCTCTGCGATAACCACGGCCAATAGATCTGAAGACATAGCCACTGGTTCAGCGTGGAAGTTACCACCAGAAATAATGTCACCGTCTTCCGGGAAAACAAGAGGGTTATCCGAGACAGCATTTGTTTCGGTTAATAAAACTGACGCCGCAAAACGCATATGATCAAGTGCGGCTCCCATGACTTGAGGCTGACAACGAAGAGAGTAGGGGTCCTGTACTTTTTCGCAGTCTTCGTGAGACTTGTTGATCTCGCTGCCTTTAATCAGATTAAGCAGTGACAGCGCTACCTTTTTCTGTCCGTCATGGCCACGAACCTGGTGAATGCGTGCGTCAAACGGAGCAACAGAGCCTAGCACTGCATCAACAGTCAGTGCCCCGGCGACAGTTGCTGCAGCAAAGTTATTTTCAGCACCAAATAAGCCAGCTAAAGCCAACGCAGTAGAGCATTGTGTGCCGTTCAATAGTGCCAACCCTTCTTTTGCAGCCAGGGTCAGTGGCTTTAATCCTGCTATTTTTAAGCCTTCTTCAGCGCTTAAGATTTTGTCCTTGTGGCGTACTTCACCAACACCAATTAGGGTACAGCTCATGTGAGCCAGTGGTGCCAAATCACCAGAAGCACCAACAGAACCTTTTTCTGGTATACAGGGATAAACCTCATGGTTTACCAGCTGTATTAAAGCGTCAACTGTTTCACGACGCACCCCAGAGTGTCCTTGTGACAAACTGGATAATTTTAAAACCATCAACAATCGTACGACATTGTCCGGCAGCAGCTCACCAATACCTGCAGCATGTGATAACACCAGACTTTCCTGTAAAAGCTCAAGTTTTTCTCGTGGGATTCTGGTCGATGCTAAAAGACCGAACCCAGTATTAATACCATAAACCGTCTGGTTGTTTTCAACCACGTCGGCTACCGTTTGGGCCGCACGATCGATAACAGGATAAAAGTCTGGATTCAGCTCTATCTGACAAGGCTTGGAGTAAACTGCTCGACAGTCTGCAAGTGTCAGTTCACCGGGAGTTAGAGTATAAGTTGTCATATTTATAACCTTATTGTCAGTGTTACTTAACCATTGGTAGGTTTAAGTTATTCTCTTTTGCGCACTCAATGGCCGCTTCATAACCAGCGTCTGCGTGACGCATTACACCGGTTGCCGGATCATTGAAGAGTACTCGATTAATTCGTTCTGCAGCTTCATCAGTTCCGTCACAACAAATGACAACGCCTGAGTGTTGAGAGAAGCCCATTCCAACACCGCCACCATGATGCAGTGATACCCAGGTTGCTCCACCAGCCACATTCAGCATAGCGTTTAGTAATGGCCAGTCAGACACTGCGTCAGAACCATCTTTCATGCCTTCAGTTTCGCGATTAGGGCTAGCGACGGAGCCTGAGTCTAAGTGATCTCGGCCAATAACAACTGGTGCCTTTAATTCTCCGTTTTTTACCATTTCGTTAAATGCTAAACCCAGTTTATGACGAAGCCCTAGACCAACCCAGCAGATTCGTGAAGGCAGCCCCTGGAACTGGATTCTCTCTTTGGCCATATCCAGCCAGTTATGAAGATGTGGGTCGTCAGCGATAATTTCTTTAACTTTTTGGTCCGTTTTATAGATATCTTCCGGGTCACCTGAAAGGGCTGCCCAGCGGAAAGGACCAATCCCACGACAGAAAAGAGGGCGGATATAGGCAGGTACAAAGCCAGGGAAGTCAAAGGCATTTTCGACACCTTCTTCCAAGGCCATCTGGCGGATATTGTTACCATAGTCAACGGTGGGTACACCAGAGTGGGCAAACTCAACCATAGCCTTAACCTGAACTGCCATAGACTTCTTCGCCGCTTTAGAAACTTCTTCTGGATTGGACTGGGCTTTTTCTCGCCACTCTTCAACTGTCCAACCCTGGGGTAAATAACCGTTAACAGGATCGTGTGCAGAAGTCTGGTCAGTGACGAGATCTGGCTTAACCCCTCGCTGCTGTAACTCAGGGAATATATCTGCTGCATTGCCAAGCAGTCCGATAGAGATAGCTTCGCCATTATCCAATGCTTCCTGAAGCATTGATAATGCTTCATCGACGCTTTTAGCTTTCTTGTCTACGTAACCTGTTCTCATACGGAAATCGATACGGGTTTCATCACACTCGACCGCAATCATGCAGTAGCCTGCCATGGTAGCAGCTAAAGGCTGTGCGCCTCCCATTCCGCCTAAACCGCCGGTTAAAATCCATTTACCTTTCGTATCACCATCAAAGTGTTGTCGACCAGCTTCTACAAAAGTCTCGTAAGTACCCTGTACGATCCCTTGGCTACCAATGTAAATCCATGAGCCAGCGGTCATCTGGCCATACATCATCAGCCCCTTACGGTCGAGCTCGTTAAAGTGTTCCCAGTTAGCCCAGTGTGGCACCAAATTCGAATTAGCAATTAAAACCCGTGGTGCATCGGCATGAGTTTTAAATACTCCGACAGGTTTTCCAGACTGGACCAATAATGTCTCATCGTCATTAAGGTTTTTTAAGCTTTCTACAATCTTGTCGTAGCATTCCCAGTTACGAGCCGCGCGGCCAATACCGCCATATACAACTAAGCCTTGAGGATGTTCAGCGACATCCGGATCCAGGTTGTTCATCAGCATGCGTAGCGGAGCTTCTGTTAACCATGACTTTGCATTTAGTTCTGTGCCATGCGGGGCACGAATTTCACGACTTGCATCAAAACGCTTCTTGTCAAAAGAGTTGTTCGACATTTTGATTCCTCTCTAAACGTTGTAAAGTGTCCAAGCTTATAGCTCGGTCAATTGGTGTTCGGTTGTAAAGCTACCAGTTAACTTAAAACGACTGGCAGGATGAAATAACTGACAATAACTGACTAATAAATCTTTCGACCAGGTGATACGGTCAATTGAAAGTACGGGCTCGTTATCTTGAAGTTTTAATGTGACGCGCATGAATGGGTCGGCTTCTTTTGCCTCAATCTGATGTTCAGCCTGAGTCAGTGGGGCAACTTCCGATAAATATACATTGGGTGTCATCTGATTAAAGTTTTGCTTCAAATAATCTGGCGCAGCTTTGGGATTAACATAGCGTTGCTCAATTTGAATAGGCTTATCATTTTCCTTATGAACCATGATTGAGTGGTATATATCTTCCCCTTCCTCTAGCTCGAAGCGATTAAGCAGATGCGTAGGACAGTGCTCTTTCTGCAGCAGAATAAGCTCGTTGGAGTAGGTATTTCCTCGCTTCGAGACCTCATCGGCAATGTTGCGGATTTCCAGCATTGGCGAGTGTAGTTTTTTTGGTGCGACAAAGGTTCCTCTGCCTTGCACACGATATAACACACCTTCTTCAGTCAGCTCATCCAGCGCACGTCGGGCGGTCATTCGGCTCACACCACAGGTTTCAACGAGCTGGTTTTCTGAGGGAACCCGTTTGTGCTCAGCCCAGCTGGTTTTTTCAATACCTTCTTTTATAAAATTTTTAACCACCATATAAAGGCGAGTATCTATATCCGACATTTTTATTTAGTATCTACTACTTCACATCCATTCATGGCTTGAACCTCGGAATAATTCCTGTATCCTAGGTTGTATATACAAGTTGAACTATACTAATAAAACAGTAGTCTTTTCAAGCAAAAGATAAATAAAAAAGGTAATTAAGCTTTATGGGCATAGAGTCATTAATTGATAAGTTTCAAAAACAGCAACTGCAAGCGAACGAATTCAATCACTTAGCACATTTGAAGGTAGCATGGCATTATATTTGCAGTTACCAGCTGAACCTGGCAAAGGAAAAGTTTCACCGTGATCTAGTTCAATTAACTAAAGCTCTGGGTGCTGAAGATAAATATCACAGAAGTCTGACAGACTTTTTCCTTGACTATCTTTTGCATGTTAAATGGTACTTGCATACAGAGTCCTGGGCTGAGGTAGAGAGCGCTTGTCCATTATTGATTTCAGATGCAAAGACTTTAGTTGGTTATTATTACAGCGACGAAGTTATACAGTCGACAACAGCAAAAGAAAGCTTCATTGAGGCTGATATTATGCCGCTAGACAGAGCTAGCCTAAAGTTTGATGTGACTGATCTTCCTGTATTCGATGTTGCCGAGAAGAGTTCGCCAATCATTGTTTCGATGCCGCATCACGGGCAGTTTGTCCCTCATGATGTTTTGAGACAAATGACTGCATCTGCGTTGGACAGCGCAGATACGGACTGGTATCTGGTGCGACTGTATGATTTTCTGGACGAGCTGGGAGTCAGTCGAATCAACGCAAATTATTCGCGCTACCTTATAGATCTTAACCGTGATAGCGGTGGTGAGGTTTTATATAAAGGGGCAGATAATACAGAGCTTTGTCCCACGTCTACTTTTGACCTTGAGCCTCTATATGACGATGGGAAGGAGCCTCATGCGGACGAAATACAGCGTAGAATAGATCTTTATTGGAAGCCGTATCATCAGAAGCTGCAGCAGCTAGTGGATGAAAAGAAAGCCCAATTTGGCTACTGTTTGCTATTTGAAGCTCATACCATTCAGTCACATGTTCCTAGGTTTTTCGATGGCCAGTTACCGGACTTTAATTTTGGTACAAACGAAGGCGAGACAGTTAATCAGGACATAAAATCCTTGCTGAAATCTTTTGAAACGGAAAGTTATAGCAAAGTCATTAATGGTCGCTTCAAAGGTGGTTATATAACTCGAAACTATGCCAACCCTGATAACGGAGTTTTTACGCTTCAACTGGAGCTATCTCAAGCAACGTATTTAGATCAAAAGCATCGATTGTATGATTCCGTAAAGGCGGATAAAGTGGCTCATGTCATCCGTCAACTCTTAGTAGCCTTAAAAGAAGTTTTAGATAAATAAAACTAATCGATCGATTGGTTTTTTCATACTAAATATACAGCGAAAATGGTTCTATTTCACAGGTCTTTCACGTCAATAGGGTGTATCATTAATACGAAAACTAGTAACTAAAAGGTGATAAATATGCATAAGTTGTTAATGACCGTTTTTCTTTCTTTACTAGCGATGCCTTTGTTTGCAAAAGATATCACTATCAACGCTAATGATCAGTTGAAGTTTGATGTTAGCGAAATCAAGGTAAAGGCCGGTGAGGAGATAAAACTTACACTCAATCATACTGGCAAGATGGGTAAAAACGTCATGGGTCACAACGTGGTGGTATTAGCCGCAGGCACAGACGTTAAAGCTTTTGCACAAGAGGCTCAAAAGGCTAAAGATTCTGAGTATATCCCTGCAGGTACAGACGCTGTCATTGCTAACACCAAATTATTGGGTGGTGGCGAGAGTGATACTATCTCTTTTACTATCGATGAAGCCGGTACTTACGAGTATATTTGTACTTTCCCGGGTCATTACTTCATGATGAAAGGAACAATTATCGTTGAGTAAATAGTACTTTGATGTTAATTGAAAAAAGGCGCCTCGTGGCGCCTTTTTTTATTTGAATATTTTGCTTAGTGGGCTTCCCCCCAGCTGGTAGCTCAGCTGGTTGGGATGATCAATATCCCAGAGTGCCAGTTCCGCTTTTTTTCCAATTTCGAGTGAGCCGATCTGCTGATCCAGTTTCAAGGCCTTAGCTGCATTAATGGTCACGCCCTGAAGAGCTTCCAGTGGCGTTAAGCGGAATAAGGTACAGGCCATATTCAACATCAATAGCAATGACTGAGCAGGAGACGTTCCCGGGTTGCTATCAGAAGCAATGGCAATAGGAACGCCAGCTACCCGTAGTTCTTCTATTGGTGGCAGTTTTGTTTCACGTAAAAAGTAGAAAGCTCCAGGTAATAAAACAGCGACAGTACCGCTTTTAGCCATTTTTTGGATCGATTCTTCGGATAAGTATTCAAGATGGTCTGCTGAGAGTGCTTTGTAGTCAGCAGCAAGACCCGCACCCGATTGATCAGACAACTGTTCCGCATGCAGTTTTACCGATAAACCATGTTCCTGAGCTGCATTAAAAATCTTTTCTGTCTGCTCATAACTGAATCCTATATTTTCGCAGAAGGCATCGACAGATTCCGCCAGACCAAGCTCTGCAATCTTAGGCATCATTTCATTACAAACCAGGTTAATGTATTCATCAGGACTGTCTCTATACTCTGGGGGTAGGGCGTGGGCGCCAAGAAAGGTGGAGCTAACACGCACCGGGAATTTCTGCTGTAGCATTTTTGCTACTTTTAGCATCTTAATTTCATTGTCAGTATCAAGACCATAGCCTGACTTTATTTCAATAGTGGTAACACCTTCTTTCATAAAGCTTTTTAGTCTTTTAGCAGCGCTCCGAAATAAATCTGCTTCTGTAGCCTCGCGTGTGGCTTTTACCGTTGACAGGATGCCACCCCCAGCCTTGGCAATTTCTTCATAATCAGCCCCATTCAGACGCATTTCAAACTCATTAGCTCTATTGCCTCCGTAGACGATATGAGTGTGGCAGTCTATCAGACCGGGTGTAAGCCACTGGCCTTCTGCATCAATATATTCATCTGCTTCAAGTTCCTCATCATAAGCCCCAAGATAGCCGATAATACCGCCGTTGACGCCAATGCAGCCGTCCTCAATAATTCCGTAACTGTTATTCTCGTCTGAGTACTTTTCCGAGACGGTGGCAATATTAACGTTGTGAATAATGTAATCAAAAGGTTTTGTTTCGCTCTGGCTCATATTATGATCTCGGTAATCTTTAACTATTAGCATCCCCTTATTATGACAAGTATCCACCCTCAGCAGATTTTTGCAAAGACAGCGCTGCTTTCCGATGGCTGGCAGGAGAACGTGTTATTTGAACATGATTCTAATGGGCTTATCACAAAAATTAAACCTCAAACGAAAAAACCTGAAAATTTTAGTGGTAAATGTATTGAGGGAGCAGTTATCCCAGGGATGGTGAACAACCATTCTCATGCTTTCCAGTGGGCTATGGCCGGCCTGGGTGAGGCCAGTGGTGAAACTAAGGATAGCTTCTGGACGTGGCGCAAGGCTATGTATGGTTTTGTTGAGAAGATTGATCCAGATGACCTTAAAAACATTGCTAGCGCACTTTATATGCAAATGCTTAAGTCTGGATATACCTCAGTTGGTGAGTTTCATTATTTACACCATGACAGGACAGGACAGAGTTATGACAATCCAGCTGAAATGTCTTTACAGATATTTGAAGCTGCCAAAGACAGTGGTATTGACGTCACTCTGTTACCGGTATTTTACCGATACAGTGGCTTTGGACCTCAGGCGCCAAACGAGGGGCAAAAGCGCTTTATCCACTCTCAGGAGGCCTATGGGCGCTTGTTGGAGCATGTTCATTTACTGGCTTCAGAATATAACCAAAGCTATGGCATCGCTCCGCATTCCTTAAGGGCTGTTACACTGGACGATATTAAGTTTGCAACTCAAGCGCTTCGTTCTCAGTCAAAAACCGCACCAGTTCATATTCATATCGCAGAGCAAACCAAGGAAGTTAATGACTGTGTTGCGCATTATGGTGAGCGACCAGTGGAGTGGTTATACAATCATTTATCTCCAGATAACAGGTGGTGTCTGGTTCATGCCACTCATATGACTGACAGTGAAATTGCTACGGTGGCACAATCAAATGCTGTGATTTCGATCTGTACAACCACAGAAGCAAATTTAGGGGATGGCTTTTTCCCCATGATGGATTATAAAGCTCAAAATGGACGCTGGTCGGTGGGTAGTGATAGTCATATTTCAGTTAGTTCAACAGAAGAGCTTCGTTGGTTAGAGTATCAGCAACGTTTACGTCAGCTTTCTAGAACTGTTTTGGTCGAGGGTGCTCACTCTTCAACCGGTGAATGGCTGTGGACACAGGCAGCAGAAGGAGGAGCTCAAAGCTTACAGCAACCTGTAGGTAGAATTGAAGTAGGAGCTAAGGCAAACTTTGTTGAGTTAAATTCTGACTCTCTGGTTTTTGTGGGAAAAAATAGAAGCCAACTTTTGGATGCTTTTATTTTTAATCAGGCTGATAACAATGCCATTGCCTCTGTCTGGGTGGGAGGAACAAAAGTTGTAGAGAATGGTGAGCACCATTCTGAACAAGCCATTACTCAAGCTTTCAAACAAAGTATGACAGAGCTACAGAGAGCTTAGTACTCTTCCTAATTTCTTGGGGTCGACTGGTTTAGAAATAAACTTAGCCGTCCCCAGCTTTTGAAATATCTCTGACTCAGTAATAGAGTGATTATGGCTCACTATGATAATTTGAGGCTTCGATTCAAGCTCTTCTATTTCTTGCAGAAATTTATCAACTGTAAAAGATTGAGCGTCTTTTAAAAAGTCCGAATTAACTAATATTGCATCGTAATTATCGTGTCGCAGTTTTTGTAATATAACCTGCTTAGTTGTAGCTTTATCAACTTCTGCACCTAGCTTATTCAAATAACCTATGAGAACCATCTTATCAATAGGATCTGAGTCGTAGACTAATACTGATAACTTCACGCTTAGAGGTGCGATCGGTTCGGGTTGAACTTTATCATCGGGTAACTCAAGAGTGGTCAGTGGGAGTTCAAAACGAAACTCATCGCTAAAATAGAAGTATTCACCGCCAAATTTTCTAAGAATATGTTTGGCCGATATCAGCTGGATATTATTGCTCGACACTGTTACTGGAAGTTCCTCATCAAACTGAAACAAGCTTTGAGCTTTTATTGCCTTGATAAAGTCCGGAGCTTTTGATGAAAGAGAAATTCTCAAAACAGCACTAACTTGATAATCTTGCCTTAAATCGAAGTGTACATTCAGGTTATATCCCTGACAGATAGTTATAAGCTCCTGGAGCAACAACTTAAGCATTTGCTTAAATGCTTTTGCATCCGTTTCTATTTGATAGTTCATTCGATTACCACTGAATGAATCTTGCAATAGAGTTTTCTGCTCTTTAGCTTTATCGGATAATTCGGTCAGCGTTTGTGTAATGAGATCGCGGCACCATACTTTGTCTTTATCTTTTTGGACTGGGTGTTTTATGATGTCGTAAAATAACATCAAATTGTTAATTGAGGTGTTGAAGTCCTGCTGCGTAATAAAGCCAATAAACTCATGAAGCTCTGTGTTAGCATCAAGTCTAGCTTGCTGAACCTCTGATTTTAAAAGATTAAGCTGATGCCTCAAGTTTTGTGTTTTTATAACTTGGTGCTCTACGGCCTGAAGTAATTCTGAGCCTTCAGAAGTTTTGAGGTTGCTTTTGAATGCTTGATAGTTCTTAGAATCGTTAAGAATATCAATCAGTTTCTTCACGACTTTTTTCTGATGACCCTGCCTGAGCTTAAGGTAAATCCAGAAAATCAGAAGAGGTAAAATAAGAGCGATATTAATGGTAATCAGTGATGCTTTATTATTTTGGTGGCTGAAATTAAAAGGAGTAGCAGCAATTTGTATCTGCCCCAGCTTTCGGTCAGAGCTTTCTTGTTGGCTTAGTAGTCTTTCTGATAAATCGAGTTGTTGGGTATACCCTGATCTTTGAATAATGTCTCTGTTCAAAGTTTGTAGCTCTACATCTTGCGAGATCCCAACCAAGCCACGGTTATCGACCTGTGCTACAGTCGTGTCTTGATTATCGACTATCTTCACATACGCTATATCCGGGTTATTGCGTAAAGGGTATAGGGTTTGTTCTAAATCTGATTTATTACCAAAACTTAATCCATACTCGAGACCAGGACTTAAATTAGTAAAAATCAGCTCACATAGCTTACTTTGCTGGTTATCATGTGAAGATTCCTGATATTTATAAAAGATATAATTTACGGACGCTAGAACAATAAAAAAGGTTAGCGCATAAGCAAAGTTAAATTGGCGAGTGAATCTAATTTGTTTCAAGGATTGCCCCATCAACTACTGCCTCAAACCCTGAAGGCATCAGTTCATTGTGATATTTTTCGAGTATGTTTCTGAATGTACCTAAATGAGCCGCCGTTGTCTATGAGTTCAAGTATTTGATATTTAGGAAAAACTCGGTTTGCAAAGTGGGGAAGTGGAAGAGTTAGTTTATGTCATTACTTCTTGACCAAGGCGTATTTATCTCAACAGCAAAAAATTAAGCCGTTCGTATAGGTTTGCTACAGGATGTTTTTCTGCATTAAATATTATTTGCGTCCATGAAGCTCAGGACTGATTCAAGAGAATCAGCTTGGTCTTCCAACTCGACCCTGTTATCAGTGCCGAATGCACCGGACCAATTATCAGGTGGCGCAATTGGTGTCAGTTCCAGCTGCTCCCAGCTTGCTTGATCAATCTCTTCAATTTCACCGCTATAGTATTGAATTTCAATGCATTGTTCATCGCGATCAATTGCCACTACTTCAAAGCTAGCGTCTAAATCTAGTCTTTTATACCATTGCCCTCTTTCTGGATGAATGGTTTGTCCCATGTAACCTCCCAGTAGCTGGTACATTCCAACTACTTTTTAGTACTATCAAGACTAGCATATTGGTCAATAAATGTACCGATTCACGTTTGAGTTTGTCTATTGGTTCTGATTTTTTTCACTGCTTGCATATCCTAGCGGTGGCAATTGATTATGCTTTTACATACAATACGCCAAAACAACAGACCAAATGGTATGATAGTGTCAATTCAGGGATTTTTCCGTATTTTTTTTCTAACAGTATTCAGCTTAAGCTTTAGCCAACTCACAGTGGCTGCTGAATGGAGCGGAGTTGTTTCTTCAGAAGGCCGATATTTTTTTAAAGAGGGTGATTTTGGGCAAAAACAATCCGAATTCTCAGTAGCTCTGGAGCCTGAGTTTTATCACCGTTGGGAGGACTCAGACTGGAGTATTGTTTTCAAGCCTTTCTTGCGCTGGGATAGTCTTGATGATGAAAGAACTCATGCCGACATTCGGGAATTAATGTTGCGCTATGTTGGTGATGACTGGGAACTAAAGGCTGGTGTAAGTAAAGTATTCTGGGGGGTCGCGGAGTCACAGCACCTTGTTGATATTATCAACCAAACCGACTTCGTTGAAAATATCGATGGAGAAGACAAACTTGGGCAGCAGATGGTCGTATTATCAACTGAACAGGATTTCGGACTTATTGAGTTTTTTGTCTTGCCAGGCTTTCGTGAAAGAACCTTTGCTGACGAGGAGGGACGTTTTCGATTCCCTTTGACTATTGATGAAGATAATCCTATTTATGCCGATGAAGATGGAAAACAGCGTCTGGATGCAGCTGTTCGCTGGTCTCGCTGGGTTGGTGATTGGGATATTGGTGTGTCACATTTCTCAGGCACGAGTAGAGAGCCGCTTTTTGTGGTTGATGACTCCAATCCATTGCAACCGAAACTAAGACCCTATTACGTAACCATTGATCAAACAGCTGTTGACGTTCAGGTAACGAAAGGAGCCTGGTTATGGAAATTGGAAGCGATGACTCGTTCTGGATTTGGTGAGGACAGATATTGGGCATCCGTGGGTGGCTTGGAATACACATTCTTTGGAATCACTGAAAGTGGGGCCGATCTAGGAATGATACTGGAGTATCAATACGATTCTCGGGACACTTTACCGGGTGGGTTCGAGCAGCAGGATGTTGCGGTTGCTGGCTTTCGCCTTGCAATGAATGATATTCCTTCAACCGAAGCTTTATTGGTTTACTCGCAGGGAGAAGGGCAGAAGTTTGTCAATTTTGAGGCTAGCCGTAGGTTAGGTAATGATTGGAAAATGATTCTTGAAGCCAGAATGTTTTCAGTTGATGACGAGCAGCAGCCGTTCGAGAGCCAGCTATATCCGTTCCGTAATGATGACTACATATCTCTTACTTTTGAACGGTACTTCTAACTGAGCGTTGGTCATTACATTAATAAAGAGTTTAAGAAACAGCAGAGCTTATAGGATTAACTCTGCTGTTTTTTTAGCAGGTTGCCATTGAATTGTTATTGGTATTTGATGCAAGGTCGCAGCTTGTATCTCCGCCCATCTCGGAGGTCAAAATATAATTGAATATGTCATCCTCAATTCCTAACTTTAAAGCATATACCGCTCTATAAGTCATGACCTTTTTTATATAGATCCGTGTTTCGGTATAAGGAATACTCTCAATCCAAATATCTGTCGGATGTCTCCCAAATTTTTTCCACATATCAATTCTGTTTTTTCCAGCATTATAGGCGGCAGATGCATAAACCGGATTTTTGCTGAACTGATCATAACGTAGCTCCAGGTAGCGACTTCCCATTTCAATATTAATATCCGGCTTCAATAAATCACGACGTGAGCTGTATGGAATATTAAACTTATTTGAGTAAACCTTTGCAGTAGCGGGCATCACCTGCATCAGGCCATAGGCACCGGCAGGAGATACGGCAAGGGGGCCATAAGCACTTTCTTGACGTGACACCCCCATTAACCACTGAGGGGGCAGGTTAACTTTTTTCGCCATTTTGATGTAACTGCTTTTGAAGGCAGTAGGAAATCGGATATCTGTATCATCCCAATGGCCGGTTTTTGCGATGGTTAGAATCCCTTGGTTATACCATCCCCATGAGTGGGCGATTTTAGAAGCTGCCATTATTTCACTGTCGGAATTCAAGTTGTTTAGCAAGTAGCGCCATTCGCGAGTGGCATTGATGTATCGTTCAAGTTCAAAGAGTTCTTTTGCTCGCATTAGGTAATCGCTGCTTTTTACCTGTTTAATAACATCTGTATCGATAGTTACTGGTTCATGATTCAGCTTTAAGGGCTGGTTGAGCCTGGAGGCGGCCAGATATCCATAGTAATCACGCTTTTGAGCCAACTCTTTTAGCATGAAAGCGGACTCTTCATGCTGTCCTGTTTTTTCCTGAGCAATGGCATTCCAATATTTCCATTTATTGCTATTGCGCTGATCGTTCGGCAGTATCTGGAAAAGCTGTTTGATATTGTTCCAGCGTTCGTTTCTTAAATAAACCGCAAGCTTCCAGTGGCTAACTAAATCATCGCTAATGAAGCGGCTGATGTTTTTCTTATCCAGCCAGTCCAAAGCTTTTGAATTATTTTCAGTAGCCAGTGCTAAAAATAATGTTCTTTCAATATCATCATGGTGACCCTCAGCTAAAGGGATTCGATTTTTTGTATGCTGCCATACCCGGTAAGCTCGATCCCTATCTCCCCAGGCTAATTTCTTGATAGCGTAAACTAACAGTGGCGCTTCAAGGTTTGGGTCTTTACCAGGGAAGAAGTTGGTTCTATTAACAACACCAGGATCTTTTTTAACACGAATCCATAAGTCCGCTATATATTGTTGGTTGCGAGGTAAAAATCGTTTTAGGTATTTCAGTAAACCAATCGAACCCTCTTGAGCAGTTCTGTAAAAGCGGTGGTAAGCTACTTCCTCAGTTAGCAGACCCTTGTCTATCCAGCGGGTGAACAGACTATCGCAGGCTTTATCCTGTGACTTTGGCACGCTCCATAAATCCTCTATACGGTTAGAGAGGCTCTTGATCGAGCTTCCATTTTTCAGTTGATGTTTGAGAATTTTGCAGTCTAGTTCGGGATCACTACCATAACTATAGTACTGCTGCATCATGGCAATATGATTCTGCTTTCCTAGTTCTTGGGCAAAGCGGTATTTCAATCGGTTTGCCAGCGGGGTGTTACTGTATTCTGTTATAAAGCTATCTATATCCTTCTGATGTTTTCTACTGAGCTTATTTAAAAGCTCTTTATATTCTAGATAAGGGTATAAAGGATAATCCTTAAGTGCCTTTTTTAATTGCAAGTAAGTTTTCAGATCTCCTTTGGCAAAAGCTTTTTCCGCTGCCAGGAATGTCAGTTGCTCAGGGCTATTCTTAGAGTTAGCAAATGAAGCGGTTGAACCAATCACCGCAATAAAAATAAAGGTCAAAGATTTGGTTAGCACAGTTTCTGGTCCCTGATTAATCCTTAAAAGAGATAGAACATTTATTATGTCCTATTTCTATGGTGTGTTGAGTAAAGAAATGTAAGATATTGGTCGATAATCGAACATTTCACTCTTCCATTAAGCAAACTGATAACTACTTCTAAATTTATACTTTGTCTGCCCCTGGTGCAATTCTAATTCCCCACTTAAACTGGTTTATCCAGTGGATTTTACTTGT